>JBFGQV010000006.1:0-43213 GCA_041563955.1 Alphaproteobacteria bacterium
CAGCCGGCAGCCCCGGTGGCCGAGCATCGGGTTCGCCTCGTGCAGCTCGGTTGCCCGGCGGCGCACCGTCTTGATTTCGACCCCGGCGGCGTCCGCGACCTCCTGCATCTCCTGCGCGCCCTTGGGCAGGAACTCGTGCAGCGGCGGGTCCAGGAGTCGGATGGTCACCGGCAGGCCGCGCATGATCTTGAAGATCTCGATGAAGTCCTCGCGTTGCATCGGCAGGATCTTGTCGAGGGCGGCGCGGCGGCCCTGCTCGTTCTCGGCCAGGATCATCTCGCGCACGGCGACGATGCGCTCGGCCTCGAAGAACATGTGCTCGGTGCGGCACAGCCCGATCCCCTCGGCACCGAATTCGCGCGCCGTGCGGGCATCCTCGGGGGTGTCGGCATTGGCGCGGACGCCCATGGTTCGGGCCGCGTCGGCCCATTCCATGAGCTTGGCGAAATCGCCGGACAGCTCGGGCTTGACGGTCGGCACCTCGCCGAGCATGACCTGGCCGGCACCGCCGTCGATGGTGATCCAGTCGCCGCCCTTGATGGTGCGGCCGCCGACCGTCATCTTGCGCGCCTTTTCGTCGACCTGGATATCGCCGGCGCCGGCAACGCACGCCCGTCCCATGCCGCGCGCGACGACCGCGGCGTGGCTGGTCATACCGCCGCGCGTCGTCAGGATGCCCTGGGCTGCGTGCATGCCGTGGATGTCCTCGGGGCTGGTCTCGGTTCGCACCAGGATCACGCGCTCCCCCTTGGCGGCCTCGGCTTCCGCCTCGTCGGCAGTGAATACCGCCTTGCCCGACGCAGCGCCGGGCGAGGCCGGCAGGCCGGTGGCGATGATGACGCGCTCTGCATCGGGGTCGAGCGCCGGGTGGAGGAGCTGGTCGAGCGCCTGCGGCTCGATGCGGCCGACCGCGGTCGGCCGGTCGATGAGCCCGCTCTCCGCCATTTCCACGGCGATGCGCAGGGCCGCCTGCGTGGTCCGCTTGCCGTTGCGCGTCTGCAGCATCCACAGCTTGCCCTTCTGCACCGTGAACTCGATGTCCTGCATGTCGCGGTAATGGGCCTCCAGCTTGCCGCGAATCTCGTTGAGCTCGGCGAACAGCTCCGGCATCACCTCCTCCATCGCCGGCAGGTCGGAGCCGTTGGCCTCCTTGCCGGCGATCGTCAGATGCTGCGGCGTGCGGATGCCGGCGACCACGTCCTCGCCCTGCGCGTTGACCAGGTACTCGCCGTAGAATGCGTTCTCGCCGGTCGACGGATCGCGGGTGAAGGCAACGCCGGTGGCGCAGTCGTCGCCCATGTTGCCGAACACCATGGCCTGGACGTTGACCGCGGTGCCCCAGTCCTCGGGAATGCCGTGCAGCTTGCGGTATGTCACCGCGCGCGGCGTCATCCAGCTGCCGAACACCGCTCCGATGGCGCCCCACAGCTGCGCCTTGGGGTCCTGCGGGAAGGGTTCGTCCAGCGTCTCCTCGACCCGCGCCTTGTAGGCGACGACCAGCGCCTTCAGCGCCTCGGCGTCGAGGTCCGTGTCGAGCGTCGCGTTGCGCTCCTCCTTGTGAAGGTCGAGGATCTCCTCGAAATTGTAGTGCTCGACGCCGAGCACGACGTTGGAATACATCTGGATGAAACGACGGTAGCTGTCATAGGCGAAGCGCGCGCTGCCGCTCAACTTCGCGAGGCCCTCCACGGTCTTGTCGTTGAGCCCGAGATTGAGCACCGTGTCCATCATGCCGGGCATCGAGGCGCGGGCGCCGGAGCGCACCGAGACCAGCAGCGGCGCCTTGCGGTCGCCGAACTTCATGTCGCCGACCCGGGATTCGATCCGCGCCAGCCCCGCGTCGACGTGGGCCGCGAGATCGTCGGGATAGGTGTTGCCGTTCTGGTAGAAGAACGTGCAGACCTCCGTGGTGATGGTGAACCCCGGCGGAACGGGCAGCCCCAGCTGGCACATCTCCGCAAGGTTGGCGCCCTTGCCGCCCAGCAGTTCGCGCATCCCGGCACTGCCCTCGGCGGTGCCGTCCCCGAACTCGTACACCCACTTGCTCATCGCTGTACGCTATCCCTCGATCTGGCTGAAATCCGCAACTGCGTCCATCGTCAAACGTATCTCGTTCAAGAGCTTAAGCCGGTTAGAACGAAGCGTGGCGTCGTCCGCATTCACTGTGACCTTGTCAAAAAACGAATCTATCGGCGCGCGGAGTTGTGACAGTTGAGTCAAATACGCGCGAAATTCTTCGATTTCGTAAACTTTCTCTCGTTCCGCGTCGATTTTCGAGAGCACATCCCAAACCTCTTTCTCTTCAGGCTGCTGAAAGAGGGAGTCCTTCACGGGCTTCATATCGTCGGCCCATCCCTGTCGTTGTTCCGCCCTGACGATATTGGCTGCACGGCGATACGCGACCAGCAGGTTGGCGCCGTCTTCCGTGGCCAGAAACTCGGCAAGGATCTTCACTTTCTCGATGAGTCGGAACAGATCATCTTCCGCCATCGCTGCGCGGACCGGAGAAAAAACAGCGGCGATCAGGTCGTGCCGCACGCCTTGGCCGCGCAGATGCACCTTGAGGCGGTCGGCGAAGAAGGCGAGGAGGTCATCGCAGATAGCAGTCTTCTTTGCACTGCCCGTCACCCCGGTTCCGAGATTTCCGAACGCGGATCCGAAAGCCGGCAAAAGGTGCAGACGCAAACCATTCTCGACAATCAGCCGGATCACGCCGAGCGCGGCGCGGCGCAGCGCGTAGGGGTCCTTGGAGCCGGTCGGCTTCTCGTCGATGGCCCAGAAGCCGACCAGCGTGTCGATCTTGTCGGCCAGCGCCACGGCGACCGAGACCGGCGCCGACGGGCACGCGTCGCCCGGGCCCTGCGGCGCGTAATGGTCGCAGATCGCATCGGCGACCTCTTCATGCTCGCCGTCGGCCAGCGCGTAGTAACGGCCCATCAGCCCCTGCAGCTCCGGGAACTCGCCGACCATGCCGGTCACGAGGTCCGCCTTGGCAAGCCGCGCCGCCGCGCGCACCCGGTCGCGGTCGGCGCCTTCGATATGCGTTGCAATCTCCGCGGCCAGCGCCTCGACGCGGTCGACCTTCTGGTCCAGCGTGCCCAGCCTGGCGTGGAAGGTGATGTCGGCCAGCTGCGTCGTGCGGCTCGAAAGCGTTTCTTTGCGATCCTGGTCCCAGAAGAAGCGGGCGTCGGCGAGACGCGCCCTCAGCACCCGTTCGTTGCCGGCGACGATCTGCTTGCCGCGATCCGCGGTCTCCATGTTGGCGACCAGCGCGAAGCGCGGCGCCAGCGCACCGTCCTTGTCCAGCAGCGCAAAATACTTCTGGTGGCTGCGCATGGCGGTGGTCAGCACCTCCGGCGGGAGGTCCATGAACTGCGCATCGATCGACCCCAGCAGCAGCACCGGCCATTCGACCAGCCCGGTGACCTCGTCGAGCAGCGCGGGATCGTCGCGCACGGTCAGACCGGCCTTCTTCGCCGCCCGGGCCAGCCCGTCGGCGATGATCCGGCGGCGCTCCGCCGGATCGAGGATGACGTGGCCGGGGGAGCGCAGGCCGGAGGCATACTCCGCGAAATCCGTCGCCGCGATGTAGTCGGGATGCAGGAACCGGTGGCCCCAGGTGCGGTTGCCGAAGCGCACGATCTCGCCGCCGAGGTCGAGCGCACCCTGCAGCGCGGCGCCGTCGAAGGCGGCGAGGATCGAATGCAGCGGGCGCACCCAGCGGAAGCTGTTCGAGGCCCAGCGCATCGATTTCGGCCAGACCAGCCCGCTGATGGCGGTGGTCAGGATGTCGGGCAGCACCGCCGGGGTGGCGAGTCCCTTTTTCTCGATGACGGCAAACCAGACCGGGCCCTTCGGCGTCTCGCGCTTCTCGCACTGGTCCAGCGAGTCGAGCCCGGCGCCGCGCAGGAACCCGGCGATCGCCTTGTCCGGCGCGCCGACCTTCGGGCCCTTGCGCTCGTCCCTTATATCGGGCTGGCGCTTCGGCATCCCCTCGACGCACAGCGCCAGCCGCCGCGGTGTTGCATAGGCGTCGGCGCTCTCGAAGGTGAGCCCGGCATCCGCCAGGCCGGCGGTCACGAGGCGCTTGAGGTCTTCGGCCGCACGCGCCTGCATGCGGGCCGGAATCTCCTCGGAAAACAGCTCGAGCAGCAGCTGCGCCATGACGCTACGCATGACCCCGCGCGGCCAGCCAGCCCTCGCAGCAGGATTTGGCGAGCGCCCGGACGCGGCCGATATAGGCCTGGCGCTCGGTCACCGAGATCACGCCGCGCGCGTCCAGGAGATTGAACAGGTGGCTGGCCTTGAGGCACTGGTCGTAAGCCGGCAGCGGCAGCGCCGCTTCGATCAGCGACCGGCATTCGGCTTCCGCGTCCTGGAAATGCCGCGTCAGCATGGCGGTGTCGGCGCGCTCGAAATTGTGCGCCGAATACTCGCGCTCGGCCTGCAGGAAGACCTCGCCGTACGTGACGCCGGCGCCGTTGAAGTCGAGGTCGAAGACGTTGTCGACGCCCTGCACGTACATCGCCAGCCGCTCGAGCCCGTAGGTCAGCTCGCACGAGACCGGGTTGCACTCCAGCCCGCCGACCTGCTGGAAGTAGGTGAACTGGGTGACCTCCATGCCGTCGCACCAGACCTCCCAGCCGAGGCCCCAGGCGCCCAGCGTCGGGCTCTCCCAGTCGTCCTCGACGAAGCGGATGTCGTGGCGCATCGGATCGATGCCGAGATGGCGCAGCGAGTCGAGGTAGAGAAGCTGGCTGTCGGGCGGCGAGGGCTTGAGGATCACCTGGTACTGGTAGTAGTGCTGCAGCCGGTTGGGGTTCTCGCCGTAGCGGCCGTCGGTCGGCCGGCGCGACGGCTGCACATAGGCGGCGTTCCACGGCTCGGGCCCAAGCGCCCGCAGCGTCGTCGCCGGATGGAAGGTGCCGGCGCCGACCTCCATGTCGTAGGGCTGCAGGATCACGCATCCGTGCGCGGACCAGTATTCGTGCAGCTTGAGAATGAGTGACTGGAAACTGTTGTCGGTGGCCATTCCCGGACCCGGAGTTCGCGGGCAGGCGCCCGTGCAGGTGCGGCGCAAAATAACGGCCCCGCCGGACCCGGTCAACGCCGGATGGCGGGCATGCGACGGGAGCGGAACCGTCCGGACGGAACGCGACTCAATACGGGCAGTCCGGCCGGTCGCAGGGGCCGGCGGATTTGGCGACGACATAGGCCTTGCAAACCGGGCACTGCACCGTGTCCTCGATCTCCGGCGCACCGCCGCCGGCCTTGGCCGCGGGATTGCCGCCGCGCCGCTGCCGCTTGCGCGCCTGGTCGAGCCGCCCGACCAGCTTGAAGCCGTACCAGACGGCGACGACGATGCCGATCAGGACGGCGAGCTTGCCGAGGCTGGGTATTCCGAACATGGGCGGTCTCCTAGCGGCCGGCTTGGCCGGCCGTCAAATGCGGCGACGGCGGCGTCACAGGCCGAACCGGCCCCAGATCAGCCGCTCCTCGATGGCGGCCAGGATGTCCTCGGCGATGGCGCCGGCCCGCGACACGCCGAGCCGTCTCTGCAGCCAGTTGCGCGGCACCTTGACCGGGCGCAGCCGGACTTTCTCGCCGAACTTCTCGCGCATGACGCTGCGCAGATCTCCGATGCCGTCCACGAGGCCGAGCTCCGCCGCCTTGCGGCCGGTCCACACGGTGCCGTCGAACAGCTCGGACTCCGGCGCCGCCAGCCGGGCGCCGCGGCGCGCGCGCACCCACTCCTTGAACTGGTCGTGCACGTCCTCCTGGATCGCCTTCAGGCGCTTGATGTCCTTGGGTTCCTCGGGACGGAACGGATCGAGCATCGCCTTGGACTTGCCGGCGGTGTGGATGCGCCGCTCGACGCCCGCCTTGGCGATCAGGTCGGTAAAGCCGAAGCCGGCCGAGACCACGCCGATGGAACCGACGACGGAGGCGCCGTCGGCGTAGATGTGATCGCCCGCGCAGGCGAGCCAGTACCCGCCCGAGGCGGCGACGTCCTCGCAGAACGCATAGACCGGCAGGTCGTGCTCCTCGGCCAGGGCGCGCACCCGCCGGGCGATCAGCGCCGACTGCACCGGCGAGCCGCCGGGGGAGTTCACCGCAATCGCCACCGCGGCGAGCCGTTTGAACTTGAACGCCCGCTCGATCGATTCGGCCAGGTCGTCCAGCGTCATGCCGCGGCGCCCGAGGCCAGCCTGGCCGACCACGCCGGCGAACCGCAGCACGCCGACGACCGGCGCGCCGGAGGCCTTGCGCGACAGCCAGCCGCCGAACAGCGGCACGCGCTCGAGCCAGCTTTCCTTTGGCGGGTGCTTCATGGCGGGTAACATAGGCAGGGGCGCGAATCCCCACAAGACGGAAAGCGAACCCCCGCGGGCCCGCCTCAGAGCGTCAGCGCCGCGCCGTCGCGCAGCACGGCGAGGGCCGCCTCTGTGTAGCCGCCCTCATCCTCGTGCAGCACGAGGCCGGTCGCGACCCGCGTCGGGGTCCGCACCCCGGGCCGCGCACGCACGATCACGCGCTTCGCCTCGCGGCCGGCCTTGGGCCACAGCGGGAACACCACGATCCCGCCGGCCCGGCCGTGCAGCAGCGCCAACAGCTCGTCGAGCCGGTCGGCGCGGTGGATGAAGGTGATCCCGCCCTTCGGCCGCGCCATGCGCAGCGCGAACGCGACCCAGTCGGCGAGCGTCGCGCTGCTCTCCACGTTGGCGATCGCCTTCGCCGTATCCGGCGGCGGATCGGCCCACGCCGCAGGCAAGTAGGGCGGGTTGGCGATGACGTGGTCCCAGGTGCCGGGGGCGAGGTCGCGGGGCGGGCTGAGAATGTCTCCGGCGACGATCGACACCCGGTCCTCCAGGTCGTTGAGCGCGACGTTGTCGCGGGCGAGACGGGCCAGTTCCGTTTGCAGTTCGAGCCCGGCCACGCGGGCGCCGGGGACGCGGCAGGCGAAACACAACGCCGCCGCACCGACGCCGGTTCCGGCATCGAGCAGGCTCGCCGTCGCGGCGGCGGGCACCGCGGCGGCCAGCAGCACCGGATCGACCGCAACCCGATAGCCCTGCGCCGGTTGCCGCAGCCGAATTCTCCCGTCGAGCAGGGTATCGTGGGCATCACCACCCGCGCCGTCCCACTCGCCGGCCTCGGCGAGCAGGCGCCGCGCCGCCTCGTAGTCCTCGTCCGCCACCATGAGGCGACGCGGGATGGCCGAGATCGAGCCCTCGGCGAAGCTCATATGGGTGTCCAGCACCACGGCCTCGATATTCTCGCCCGCCAGCAAGGCCGCAAGCCATGAAATCCGCACATGGTCGCCGGTTCGGAGCAATTCCCGCATTTTCGTCACACGGTGCGCTTTTTGGCCCACTTGACCATGGGTTGGGTTAAACTATGCTCGCTGCTATTCTGCAAGCCCTGCAAGGGAAAGGGGAACCAATTTGGCTGTCGTCGGCGCCGAAACCAAAGGCCGGCCGGATCTGGCCGGCGCGCAAGCCGCGGCGGATGCCGCGTCGTCGCTGGACGCGTTGCACGGGCTTGTGGCGAAAGACCTGGCGGCGGTCAACCAGTTGGTCGTCGACAACATGCAGAGCCCGGTGGCGCTGATCCCGCAGCTCGCCGGCCACATCATTGCCGCGGGCGGCAAGCGGCTGCGGCCGATGGTGACGCTGGCCGCGGCCAGGCTGTGCGGCTACGAAGGCAAACGGCAGCAGGCGCTCGCGGCCTGCGTCGAGTTCATTCACACGGCGACCCTGTTGCACGACGACGTTGTGGACGAGTCGCTGCTGCGGCGCGGCCAGGATTCGGCGAACGCGGTATGGGGCAACCAGGCCTCGGTGCTGGTCGGCGACTTCCTGTTCTCGCGCGCCTTCCAGCTGATGGTCGCCGATGGCTCGCTGGAGGTGCTGCGCATCCTCTCCAGCGCCTCGGCGGTGATCGCTGAGGGCGAGGTGCTGCAGCTGGTCACCACGAACGACACGGCAACCGACGAAAACGCCTATCTGGAGGTGATCCGCTGCAAGACCGCGACCCTGTTCGCGGCGGCCGCGGAAATCGGCGCCGTGGTCGCCGAGCGCCCGGCCGGGGAGCAGCGGGCGCTGGCCGATTACGGCATGAATCTCGGAATGGCCTTCCAGTTGATCGACGACGTGCTGGATTACTCGGCCCTGCAGGCGAAGCTGGGCAAGACGGTCGGCGACGATTTCCGGGAAGGCAAGATGAGCCTGCCTGTCGTGCTGGCCTTCGGCCGCGGCAATGCCGAGGAGCGCGGCTTCTGGACCCGCACGCTGGAGCGCATGGAGCAGGACGAGCACGACCTCGGCCACGCGATCGCGCTGCTGAACCGGCACGGCACCCTGGACGAGACCGCGGCCCGCGCCCGCCATTATGCGGAGCTGGCCAAGCGATCCCTCGCGGTGTTTCCCGACATCCCGGTGCGCGATGCCATGATGGAGGCCGTCGATTTCGCGGTCGAGCGCGCGTACTGACGACGCGACAATCAGAACGACGAATTCGGTTCGGCAAGGAAGGCGGCCTCGTCCGGCGTCGTATGCCGCCCGAGGATGTCGTTGCGGTGCGGAAACCGGCCGAAACGGTCGATGACCCGCTTGTGCGCCTCGGCCCATTTGAGCAGCTCCGCATCGCCGGTCGCAGCGTTGAGCGCGACCGACCGGGCCTGGTCGGCGGAATCCTCGCTGTGCTGCAGCGGCATGTAAAGGAATTGCCGTTCCTGCACCGAGAGATTTCGGTCGAATTCCCTGTCCAGCGCGTGCCGCAGGACGTCGCGCGCCGCGGCATCCGTGGCGAAGGCGCGGGCATCGCCGCGGAACATGTTGCGCGGAAACTGGTCCAGCACGATGATCAGCGCGAGGCAGCCCTTCGCCGTCTTTCGCCAGCCGTCGAGTTCGCCCGCGGCAGCCCGCTCGTACAGCGCCCGAAAGCGCGCGCGAACGGCATCGTCGAACGCATCGTCCTTCTTGAACCAGCGCTCCTTCGGCGTTTCCTTGAACCAGAACGCCAGCACCGTCCGCGCTTCGGCCGGTAGCTCTTCTGCTCCCATATGCTCTTACCTCTCGTTTCCCGGCACGACCGCGGCCCTCAACCGGCGGCGCGCACGGGCCGGCGTGACAGCCAACCCTTGCCCTCGCCCGCCCAAGGCGTTATATAGCGGGCCTTCCGGCCGGAGTGTAGCTCAGCCTGGTAGAGCACCGTCTTCGGGAGGCGGGGGCCGGTGGTTCGAATCCACTCACTCCGACCAGTTAAACCCCGCGGGAAACCGCGGGGTTTTCTATTGCGCGCGCCGACAGGGGGGCCGGCGGCTGGTGGGCCGGCGACGCTGCGCCCTTACGCCCTTTGTATTGTCGGCCTTCGCGCCGGTGCACCGCGCCGGTCCGGATTGCACGCGATTTGCGCCCGCTGGAACCCGGCAGCGGGGGCCGCGCCGGCAAGCCTGTGGCGCGCGGCAGAGCGCGCCGCCAGAACAGCGCCTTCCGGGCCCAGGGCGGGCCTAACGCGCTGCGGCAAAACGGTTCTCTCTTAACGCTTCCTTTACCCAACAGTGGAATTGTCGACGTGTGCCCCGCGTCCTCCTTCGCGCATTTGGAGAGTCCGACCTGGCCACGGACTCGCCGGTCGGGGAATACCATACGCCGGTATCAGTGCGTGGAGCCGGGCCCGCTGCACCACCGACGTCACCTACGGGCGATCCATGAGCGACAACACCTCCTCGATCCTGATCATTGACGACGACGAACTTCTGATCACCCTGCTCGAGCACAAACTCAGCCAGCGCGGCCTTGAGGTGAACAGCGCCAACGACGGGCAGGACGGGCTCTTGGCCGCGATCGACGGACAGCCCGATCTGGTCGTGCTCGACGTCATGATGCCGACGATGGATGGCTTCGAGGTCCTTCGCCACATGAAGGAAAACGAACGCACCCGGGATATTCCGGTGATCATGCTGAGTGCCAAGCGCCTCGAGGACGACGTCGTGAACGGGCTCAACCTCGGTGCCGCTGATTATCTCGTCAAGCCATTCATGCCGGAAGAATTGCTGGTCAAGATCCAGAGGCTGCTGAGAGAAAAATGGATGCCCGCCTGACGCCACGTAGCCGGCTGCGCACATCGCTGCTCCGCGGGCTCCTCTCGATCGTTCTCTGGGCCGGGCTGGCGGCCCCGGCGTCCGGCAGCGAGTTCCAGCGCGTCTACGACCAGGCGATCCAGGCACAGCAACAGGGCGACCTCGAGACGGCCGCGGTAAAGTTCGAGACGGCGAGCCGGATCGCGCCGGCGAACGTCGAGGTCCTGGTGCGGCTGGCGCTGGTACGCGGGCAGCTCGGCGAGTACGACGCCGCCCTCGCGACCGTCGACAGGGGACTGCGCATTGCGCCGCAGAATACCGATTTGACCCTGGCGCGCGCCAGAATCCTCGGATGGGCGGGACAACACGACGAAGCCCTTCGGACGGTCGATGCCGTCATCGCGCGGCAGCCGCAAAATGCCGAAGCCTTTGCCATCCGGGGGCGCATCGCCTTCTATCAGGGCCACCTCGACGCGGCGGACGCCGGCTTCGCAGCCGCGCTGCGGCTCGAGCCCGGCAACGCAGAGGCCGCCGCTGGACACGCCGACGTCGCGCGGGCCCGTAAGGCCTCGGAACGCGATGCCACGCGATCGAAAGGAGACAGCGCGCCGCTCTGGCGAATCGACGCCGGCTATCTGCACAGCCGGTTCTCGCGACTGACCCTGGAAGACTGGCGCGAAGGCTTCCTCCGCATCGAACGTCGCTGGTCGGGTGGGACGGCTCTGAGCGCGCGCGTCGATACCAGCAACCGGTTCGGCTCGACCGAGACGGCCGTGGGCGCCGGCGTCGCACAGCAATTCAGCCCGGTCCTGTACGCCTATCTGGAGGGCGCGGTCGCGCCCGGGGCCGATTTCCTGCCGCGGTGGACGGTTTCGACGGGCGGCCGCGTGCGCGTCGCGGAGGAACGGGCGAATCTCGGCCCGCTGCTGCTGACGGCGGACCTGCGTCACAAGAGCTACGCCACCGGCGACGTCCAGAACGCGGATCCGGGGATCGAGCTTTACGGGTTGGGCGGCCGCGTCTGGCTGACCGGCAGATGGATCAACGCGTTCGACCGCACGGCCGATAGCCGCCTGGCCGGCTGGTTCGGCCGTATCGACTGGCAGGCGGCGGCGCCGTTGCGGCTGTTCGCCGGATACAGCGATGCACCGGAAACCGAGGCCGGGATTACCGTCGATACGCGCAGCACGTTCGGCGGCGCGGCCATCGATCTGACCCCGAAGATTCGCCTCAATGCGGATCTTGCACGTGAAGATCGTGAAGGTTCATACATTCGCAATGTCTTTGGTGTGTCATTGACGCTGCGCTTCTGACCGCAAGGTCGCGCACGCAGTTTGTCGAAAAGGCAACGCCAATGACGCTCCTGGCAACGATCTGGTGGACCTCTGCCCTGCTGATGGCGGCACCGCTGCTGATGCTGGGGGGGCTGATCGTCCGGCGGCTGTATCACGATCGCGTCGCCCGCAGGCTGCAGCAGCGCAAGAAGGCTTTGACGCTGTTGGCCATGATCTACCTGGAATCCCCGGTAGACGACCAGCGGATCCGGCAGATCTGCGGAACCTTCGATCTTAATGTGCTGCACCGGGTCGCGAGCCGCCTTGTCGAGGGACACCGGCGCAGAAGCCAGCTGCGCAGCGACCTTCGCCTGCTGCGCGACATAATCGAGGACCTTTTGGGATCGGTCCGCGGCGAGACCCGCGAGCGCCTCGTCAATCTCTTGCGCACAACCTCCGCGCGGCAGTTCTGTCTCAATGACCTTCGCAGTCGCAGCGTCAAGAGGCGGATCGGCGCCATCGAGACGCTGGCCCTGATCCCCGACCCGGAAATCATCGATGCGCTTCGCGGCAGGCTGGACGACCCGGAGCCCGATGTCCGTCTTGCGGCGGCACGCAGCCTGGTCGATCTGGGGCCGAACCTGACGCTGGACGACCTCGTCGTCAAGCTGGACATCGGCGGCACCATCCGGTCGCGCATGCTGCGCGATATCTTCCGCTCGTTCGCATCCTACAACGCAGACGACCTGATGCGCCTGCTGGACCGCAATCCGCCCGACCTGACCGCCGCGCTCGCCATTCACGGCCTGGGCAAGGCCCAGGATTACGCCGCGGTCGCCGTCATCTCCCGTTGCGCCAGCTGGCCGTCCATAGACGTCCGGGCCGAGGCCATGCGGGCACTCGCCGCGATCGGCCATCCCGGCGGCGAGCCGGCCGTCCTCCAGGGCCTGCGCGACGACGCATGGGAGGTGCGCACCGAGGCCGCCGTCTGTGCCGGCAAGATCCCGCTGCCCGGCGCCGTGACCCTGCTTCGAGAGAGGCTGGACGACATCGAGTGGTGGCCGCGGTTCCGCGCGGCCGAAGCCCTGTGGGCGATCGGCGGCAAGGGTCGCAAGACACTGCAGGATGCGCGCCTGGGGCACGGTCGATCGGCCAGCATCGCCGACATGATCCTCGCCGAGGGGAATGCCGCGGCATGAGCATTCAGTCCTTACTCTCCGGCGATGCGCTTCCCTCGTATCTGGCGGCGACGGCCTGGTGGGCCAGCGTCGTCATTGTGGCCACGATGGTGCTGCAGAATCTGCTGTACATGCTGCAGCTCGTCTTTGCGTTCAAGGTCCTGCGGCGCTGGCGGTTCGTGCCCAACGCGCTGCGTGCCTGGCGACAATTCAGCGACACATCGGTGCCGATCTCGCTGCTGGTGCCGGCCTACAACGAAGAGGCCACCATCGTGGCCAACGTGCGGTCGATGCTGGCGCTCCACTACCCGCGATTCGAGATCATCGTGGTCAACGACGGGTCGAGCGACGCCACGCTCCGGACACTGATCGAGAGCTACGAACTGCGCCCGATCGTCCGTGTCTACGAGGAAGAGGTGCCGCACCGGCCGATCAAGGGCCTCTATGGATCGCCCAGCTACCCGAACCTCATCGTCGTCGACAAAGAGAACGGTGGCAAGGCCGACGCCCTCAATGCCGGCATCAACTTGTGCCGCCTGCCGATGTTCTGCGTTGTCGATGCCGACTCGATCCTCGAGGCGGATTCGCTGCTGCGCGCCGTGCAGCCGTTTTCCGAGGATCCCGACCGGGTCATCGCAGTCGGAGGAACGATCCGGATTGCCAACGGCTGCGGCGTGCACGGCGGCCGCGTGGTTTCGATCGGGCTGCCCAAGAAGCTGCTGCCGCTGTTCCAGATCGTGGAATACCTCCGTGCGTTCCTCATGGCGCGCCTGGCGTGGAGCGAGTTCAATGCGCTGATGCTGATTTCGGGTGCGTTCGGCATCTTCAAACGCAGCGCGGCCGTGGCCGCGGGCGGGTATTCCCATGACACCGTCGGCGAGGATATGGAGATCATCGTCAAGCTTCACCGCTACATGCGCGAGCAGGGCGAGGATTACGTCATCCGGTTCGTCCCCGATCCGGTGTGCTGGACGGAAGCGCCCGAGACGCTGCGTGTTCTGGGCGTCCAGCGAAAGCGCTGGCAGCGCGGGGCGCTGGAGACGTTCTTCAAGCATATCCGGATGCTCTTTAACCCACGTTACGGCGTGGTAGGCCTCGTCGGATACCCCTATATCCTGCTGCTCGATGTCATCGGCCCGCCAATCGAAGTGCTGGGGTATTTCCTGATCCCGACCTCCTGGTATTTCGGGTTCCTGAGTCCTGAATTCTTTGTCGCGTTCCTGGCGCTGACATTCGCCTGGGGCGTGACGATCAGCGTCGGAACACTGGTGCTGGAAGAGATGGAGCTGAAGCGCTTCCCCAAGACCCGGCATATTGCGGTACTGGGACTTGTCGCCGTGCTGGAGAACTTCGGATACCGCCAGATCAGCAATCTCTGGCGGGTTGCCGGTTACTGGCAGTTCCTGCGCGGCAACAAGGAATGGGGCCGCATGACGCGGTCCGGATTCCAGCAGGCGCAGACCAAGGAATGACGTGATGCCGCGCGGTTCGCATGATCGGTCTCAAGCGGCTCGTATGGCCGCAGGCGCGGGTCGGCAGCTGTGGCGGAAGACCAGAAATTCGGTGAGCCATTCCGTCGTCCGGCCTCGCCGGCCTGAATGGGGCCGGCCACGGTTGCCCACGAGGCCCAGTGCGCCAGGCCGACCCGACCCGGCAAGAGCAGAGGAGTGACACGTTCCGTGCGCATCGCGAATTCCATTAACAGCAAGTTCCTTCTGGTCACGCTGCCCTTCGTATTCCTTGCCTCGCTGGCGACGTTGATCGCGGTCGGAACGTTGCAGGTCCGCTGGGAAGAGGAGCACTTACGAGACCTGTTGCGGAGCCATGCCCTGCCCCACAGCGAGGCGTTGGCCGCCCATCTGAGCAGCAGCGATGCATACACCGCCAGGGTCATGCTGTCGTACTCCCTTTCGGATATTTTCGCGGCGTCGCAGGTCAAACGGGTCGTCCTTTTGAATGCAGCCGGCGAAGTTCTCTTTACCGCCGGGCAGTTGGCCCAAGACCCCGACCGGTTTGTGTCCGTCGAGATCCACATCTTCAGTAACGAGGAGCCCGTCCATCGCGAACTCGGGCGCCTGCAGATCTTCGCGGACAAGATCGATCCTGGTCCGATCTTCTTGGAGAACACGGTCAACTACTCGATCCTGCTGATCATCGTGATGGCTTCGATTATCGCCAGCATTGCGCTGACCACGCATTACGTGGTCAACCGCCCGCTCGGGCAGTTTCTGGAGGCGGTCCGCACCTCGCAGCCGCTCGCCAAACGCAAACCGGCCGCCTTCAAGCCGCCGGACGAACTGGGCGAGGTGATCGACGCCTACAACGAAATGATGGAACAGCGGAAGATCGACGAATCGGCGCTGCAACAGAACGAACACCGGCTGCGCTCGATGCTGGAATCGAGCCCGGTCGGCATATCCATCGTCACCCTGAACGGCACACCGCTGTTCGCGAATGCCCGAATCCTGGAAATGCTGGGGCTCTCGCGCGAAGAATTCTTTCGGTCGAACGCGCGGGACTTCTACGTCAATCCCGGCGACCGGGACGAGATCGTCGAAATCCTGCAGACCGGGGAGGGAATCGAGAACATCGAGGTTCATCTTCGGCGCAAGGGCAGCTCGCCGTTCTGGGCCCTGCTGTCGTTCATGCCGACGGACCTCTACAAGGGCGACTGTTTCCTTGTCTGGATCTACGACATCAACGAGCGGCGGATGATCGAGGACGAATTGCACGCGAGCCGGGAGCTTCTCGAAGAACAGGCGCACGAGCTCCGCGACCTGGCCGATACCTTCGCCGTGCAGAAGTCCCGCGCCGAGCAGGCAACGGCGGCGAAGAGCGCGTTCCTGGCCAATATGAGCCACGAGATCCGCACGCCGATGAACGCGATCCTCGGGCTGATCGACCTGACCCTGCAAACCGAGCTGACGGCCGAGCAGGCCAACAACCTGACCAAGACCCGGACCGCGGCCCGCTCGCTGCTGGAGGTCATCAACAATATCCTCGACATCTCGAAGATCGAAACCGGCAAGCTGGAGCTCGAAGCCGCGCCCTTCGACCTCAACGAGACGCTGAGCGGCGTGTCGACGATGGTGGCGACGGAGGCGGAACGGAAGAAGCTCGATCTTTTCTTCGTGACGGCGCCGGACGTTCCGACACTGCTGGTCGGCGACACGCTCCACCTCGGGCAGGTACTTCTCAACCTTGCCAACAACGCGGTCAAGTTCACCGAGGTTGGCAGCATCGTCCTGCGCGCCTGGGTCGAGGAGCGGCAGTCGGATTCCGTCACGCTCGGCTTCTCGGTCACGGACACGGGGATCGGCGTCAGCAAGGAGGTGCAATCCGGGCTCTTCGAGCCTTTCGTTCAGGCCGACGGCTCGACAACCCGGAAATACGGCGGCAGCGGATTGGGTCTGGTGATCTCGCGCCGCATCGTCGAGCTGATGGGCGGATCGATCGCGCTCGAGAGTGAGCCGGGCAAAGGAAGCACGTTCAGCTTCACCGCCGCGTTCGGCCTGCAGCCGGTCGAGGCGCCGCGGCCACCGGTCCCGAAAACGGCGACAAACGTGCTGCTCATCTCCAGCAGCCGGGAGACGCGCCAGATCCTTCCCGAGACTCTCGCCGCCTGGTCCATGACGGTGCATTGCGCGACATCGGCTTCGGCGGCCGAGTCGGAAATCGATCGGATCTTAACGGGCGGGGCGCAGCGTATCGACGTGCTGCTGTTCGACTGCAAGGTTCAGGGCACGAATTGCGTTGATGCGGCCCGAAAGATGAGGGATTCCGGAAAGCTGGGGCCGGCCGCCACCGTCTTCATGCTGCACAGCCAGCACCATGAGGATCTGCGATCGCGCGCCGAAGATATGGACCGCTGCGGCTTTGTCGCCAAACCTGTGCATGTGCAGGCACTGGCCAATGTGATTCTCGAGACCGCGTGCCGCCAGGATGTGGAGGCGGCGGCGCCCGCCGAACGCGCCGCCCCGTCGATGAATCAGCTTCGGCCCGCGCTCGCGGGCGCCCGCATTCTTCTTGTGGAGGACAACGAAATCAATCAGGAGGTGAGCCAGGCCGTGCTGAAGCGCGCGGGTCTCCTGGTCGAAACCGCGAACAACGGAAGGGAAGCAGTCGACACCGTCACTGCCGCCCCGACGCGTTTCGATGCCGTTCTGATGGACGTGCAGATGCCGGAAATGGACGGCCTCCAGGCAACCCGGGCGATTCGCGAAATCCCCGGCCTTGCGGAGCTGCCGATCATCGCCATGACCGCGCATGCCTTTGCCGAACAGCGGCGCGACTGTCTCGAGGCAGGCATGGACGACCACATTCCGAAGCCGGTCGAGGCCGCCCGCCTGGTTGCGGCGCTCAACAAATGGATCAAGCCCAGGGACAGGTCGTCAGATGACCGATCGCCGGCCGCGCGGGCCCCCGACGGTGACGTCAATGTTCTGCCCGACAACCTGCCCGGGATCGATGTGGCGGACGCCCTCGACCGGCTCGACGTCACGCGGGAGTTCTTCGGCATACTGCTGGGCAAGTTCCATCATAAACACCACGGGGTGGGGGCGGAAATCGCGGAAGCGTTCGCCCGGGACGATCTTCGGCGCGTCCAGGAAATCGCCCATTTGTTGAAGGGCATGGCGGGAAATCTCTCGGCACACGAGTTGTCGGCCGCGGCGGAACGCGTGGAAACGGCCGCACGGGAAGAGGATGGAGAGCATCTGCCGGAACTCCTCCGGCACCTGCAGACGGCCCTTGTCCCCGTGCTCGAATCGGCATCGCGGATTGCCGGCGATTCCTGACAAGCGACGCGACTGCCGGCGCAAATGACTGCTGGCACGCCCCGCGACCAGGCGCGCCGGCCACGTCGGACCTTGACATCGACGGCTGAAGCACTGGCAACATGGCAGCCCGACATTCCCGGCGCGGCGACGCGCCAGCATCGAGGAGGACCTATGCATGCGTAAAGCTACAGCGGCGGCGTTGGTGGGCACGGCGATGGCGGTTGCGGCGAGCGTTCCCGCCACGGCCCAACAGCCCGCAAAGGGACAGGAGGCAGTCGCCATCGTCCAGGGCGGTCAGATCCGGGCATCGTCCAGCCAGGGATTCCAGGGATTCTTGCTGTTGATCGAATACCGCGGCGTGAATTACACCTGCACCCTGACGGCGACCGGTCAGGTCCAGGCGTGCTATCCGATCCGCTGGTAGCGCGCCCCGGTGCGCGGCCGCAATACGGGCCGTTGCCGCCGCTTGCATCGCTCGCGCGAGGCGCACGGTCGCTCGCATGCGGCGGCGTCGCCGGGCCCGACGAAACCGGCCCCGGGCCGGTAAGTCTTGCAACGGCGGATCGGGCGTTTTATGGACATATCCCCGTCAGCTGATCGCCCTTCGAGAACGAAACCTGCCCGTCTGGAGACACCGTGCGCAATTTGAGGCTGGCTCTCTGGTTTGCCGCAGCCACCGCGACAGCGGTGTTTGCGGCGCTCTACGTCACCACCCGGCATGCGTCGCAACCGGTCAGCGTGGTCGAGCAGGCACGGACCGCGGAAGAGATCGCCCGCGAGATCGTGACCGGCGAATTCACCCTCGTGGACGGCACCGGCGCGCCCGTTTCGGATACCGATTTCCGCGGCTCATGGCTTTTGGTCTTCTTCGGTTTCGCACACTGCCCGGATATCTGTCCGACCACGCTCGGGACAGTTGCACGGGTCATGGATGAGCTTGGCGCCGATGCCGAGGCGCTGCAGCCGCTCTTCATCACCGTCGATCCTGCTCGCGACACGCCCGAAATCGTGGCAGCGTATGCTGCCGCCTTCCACCCGAAACTCATCGGTCTGACGGGCAGCGAGGAGCAGATCGCCGCAGCGGCGCGATCGCATCGGGCCTACTATGCGAAGGTCGCGGAATCGGACGGCGCGACGGCGCATACGGACGACTACGTTATGGATCATTCCGCTCATATCTACCTGATGGACCCGGACGGCGTCTACGCCACCGCGTTTTCACAGGCGACCACGGTCGGCGCAATGGTCCGCATCATTCGCGAGCGCATGGCCGCCGCCCGGCGCAGCGGATCCTGATCGCCGCGCGATCGTCTCTCCGGCCGCCATGGATGATCTGGGCAGCGCCTCTCCCAGCGGCCGGCAACGCTGCGGTACGCGCCCCGAGCGGTTCCGGGCACTGGCATGACGGTCGGCCGCGAGTCGGATCCGGCCGGCCCGGCGCTCGACTGGCTTTGCCGGGAACCGTACCGGATCGTCTGCGGCCGATCGCCGCACGAGCGGCCCCGTTGGGAGGTCGCCAGTCGGGGCTTTCAACGCCATGTCCACGGCGGGTTTAAGGCCCGCAGCCGTGGCGCGGGATGCGGCGGCGCTACGCCCGCCATTCCGATCCGTTGACTCCGAATTTTTGATTTTATTTCAATAAGTTAAACGAAATTGTATCAAATCTGAGTCGTTGACCGGCGCATCCGTATCCGCGAGTAGCCGGCGGGAATTTCGCTTCATAATATTCCCATCATATCGTAATATTGTATTGGCGCGGTGGCGGCGCGCCCATGGCGCAAGCCCTTCGAACTGGAGGCTCAATGCTATGTCTGAAGCGACGTTTTATTGGAGGTGCGAAATGTAAGTCGCGTGAAACCAAATCTATCTCTACTGAAGAATGTAGAAAAAAGACTTTACACTTTTTCTTGTACGGGGGTAGGATTCGAAAATGCGTTGGAACGCAGGGGGTTAATGTCAATTATCAGTGGAGGTAGAATCACAAATACTGTCCTCGCTCGTAAAATGGGGCTGCCTGCGGGGATAGTCTGACAAAACTGACAGGGTTTTTGAAGGCAGGGTGACATGCATTCCTACGAACGCCTTTCCGGCGCATCCGGACGGCGCGTGTTTTACCGCGCAGAACGATTCAAGGCTCGAGACCTGTTCCCGCAAGCGACCGCCAAGGTGGAGATCGACGACACCCTCTTGGCGCTGGAAGATCTGAGCATGACCGGATTCAGCGCGGTCGCCCCGGGCTCCGCGCTGTGGGCGCCGCGCATCGGCGACGAATTCGCTATTCGGATCCTGCTCGACGATATGGTCTTGCACGAGGGGCGGGCGAAGGTCTGCCGAATCGGTCGGCAGAAATGTGGCGTCAGCGTAGGCCTGGGACTGACGTCGGACTACCTCGACATCGCCGACGTTATCAGCAAACGGAACCGGCACCTGCTCGACCTCGAGATCGGCCTCGGCGTCGTCCCCGATGCGGGTCTGGTCGACCCTGCCTATCGAAAGCTCAGCGCCGATGTCTTGCACCTGCTGCGGAATTACCGCGCCATCCTTGAGCGCCACGAACTGCGCGGCAACGGTTGTACGCCGGTGAACCAGAGATCGATCGACGAGGCGCTCGAGATTTGCGAGGAGCGGATTATTCCTACCTGGCGGGAACATTGGGAATACGCCAACAGACTGGTCGAACCCCTGATGTCGGATCCGGCCCGCCTGCGCGCGACAAAGCGCTTTACGGAGCTCGTGGTGACTCCGGAATTCATGGACGGGCCCATCTGGCGTCGCAGTTTCCAGAAGCCGCTCGGCTATCCGGGCGATTACCAGGTGATGAATCAGGTTTATGCCTGGCGCCGCGAAGGCGAGTCGGCGACCGGCAAGCTCCTTCATCGCGCCGGCCTCGAGGTGGCCGCGTGCATCGGCACGCGCATGCGGATGATCGTGCAAATGATCGCCGAAGAGGTCGAGCGGCGGGCCGAAACGGCGACCACGCATATCACCAGCGTCGGAAGCGGGCCGGCCAAGGAAATTTGGAATTTTCTGCAGGCGGATGACATCCCGGGCGCGGTATCGTTCACCCTGATCGACCAGGAACACGAGGCGCTCGAGCAGGCGTATAGCGAAATCTACCCCCAGACCACGCGACTCGGAGGCAAGGCCAGCGTGCAGTGCCTGAACATGTCCTTTGTCGATCTGGCCAAGAAGAACCGGGTATTCCCGGGGGTCGGACCGCAGGACTTCATCTATAGCGTGGGAATCGTCGACTATCTGTCCGATCGCCGCGCGCACAGTCTGGTCGCCTCGCTGTACGACCGATTGGCGCCGGGCGGCCGGCTGGTCATCGGCAATATGCGCAAGACCAGCCTCAGCAATCTCTGGCCGATGGAGTTCATCTGCGACTGGAGCGTGTATTACCGCGATGAGGCCGACATGTGGGCGATGGTCGAAGGACTGTCGGCGGAATCGAGCAAGCTTGAAACCGACCCGACCGGACGGGTGTATATGCTCAGTCTTCGCAAACCCTGACGCTGTTCCGGCAACGCCGCGGCAACGGGGCCAGACGTTCGCGGATCCGGGTTGACGGACTCAGCCCGGCAGCTGCAGGGACTGCGGGGTGTCCAGGATCGTGCGCCCGGGCGGGAGCCGCATCGTCACCACGGTGCCCCGCCCGGGCTTGCTCTGGATCGTCAGTTGCCCACCGTGCCATTCGATGATCTTCTGCACGATCGGCAGTCCGAGGCCGGTGCCGCCGCGCGCGCTGGTATAGGGATTGGCCGCGCGGTAGAACGGCTGCGTTGCATTGCCGAGATCTTCGGCCGCCATGCCGATGCCGCTGTCGGACACGCTCAGCACGCAGGCTCCGGTTTCGTCAATCCGCAGCGAAACAGAGACTTCCCCGCCCTTCTCGGTGAACTTGACGCCATTCGACACCAGGTTGATGACCACCTGGCGGAGCCGGCCGGGATCGGCCATCACGATTACGCCGTGCGGCGGCAGCGACGCCGATATCCGGAGACCATGCGAGATATCCGGCACCTGAAACATCCGCAGGCACTCATCGACGATGCGGCACAGATCGACTTCGCACTCCGCGAATGACAGCTTGCCGGCCTCAGCCGTCGCCAGATCGAGCATATCGCCGATGATGCTCAACAGGTGCGTGCCGCTGGAATAGATGTCTTCGGCGTAACTCTTGTAGCGGCGCGTACCCAGCGGCCCCAGGATCTCCTCCTTGACGATCTCGGAGAAGCCGATGATCGCATTGAGGGGAGTCCGCAGCTCGTGGCTGATGCTGGCAAGGAACTCCGTCTTTGCCTTGTTGGCCGCGTCCGCCTTGCGGCGCAGCCTCTCTGACACCGCCTTCTCGTAAGTCAGAAGGCGGGTCTGGAGGTAATTGAGACGCAGATACAGCTCCTGCACGTAGTTGACGGTCGCGCCGACCGCAATCGCCATCGCCAGGAAGAAATTGTTGCTGAGCAGCACCTCATACGGAACGGGGTGCAGGAAGAACGCCGACACCTGATAGGCGGCAAACAGGACCAATGACACGATCAACGAATAGACGTGATGGAGCCGCAGCACGCTGGCGCAATAGATCACCACCATGATCAGCCCGGCATAGTACCAGTGGCTCGCCGGCGGCTCGCCCAACACCGTCATCGCAATGATCCCCATTCCCGCGGCAAACATCGCGAGCGAGAGACCGGCCTGGGCACAGCGCACGAAACGGCGGTGATAGGTCAGGGCGAAGACACCGAAGACGACGGGAAAGACCAGCCCGAACCGCACGATCCAGAACTTCTGCATGGCCTCGGGCATGAGCAGCGCATCGAGAATGCCGAACAACCCGTAGAGAGCCGCGCCGGCCAGCAGGCCGAGCCTTATGACCGGGCGCGAGTCGAGCATATGCTTGCACAGGAACCGCCGTTCCGCCATTGCGTTGCGGAACCGCAGGCTGAACATGTTCAGCTCTGAGAGGTTCGACTTCCAGACGCTCATTGCGCCACCTAGTGCGTGCTCCTCGCAGGATCGGGCTTTACCAGCCACTTTACACAAGTGTCACCGAATATGGTTAATCAATCGTTACGGGCACAGAATCACCGTTAACGGTCGGGACAGCCGCGACGGGTCTGAACAGCCGGCAAATCCAGCATGGCGGCGCGTCTGCGTCGGACAGGCCGCGGCGACGAAGTGCCTAACAGTTCTGACGAATTGGTGTAACGCGCGGAAGTGCGCCGTCCGGCTCCGGGCGAACGATCAACGCCACAGCGTCTTGCGGCCACCACGCGGAGGCATCGGATCGGCGTTCCGGAGCCGCGCGACTCAGGCGCTGCGAACCTCACCCAGGAACCTTTCGACCTCACGGCGCAAGCCCTCGGCCTGGCGCGCCATGTCCTGCGAGGCAGTCAGCACCTGACCGGCGGCCAGGCCGGTTTCACCGACTGCCTTGGATACGCTTTCGATATTCTGGTTCACGTCCTGCGTGCCGCGCGCCGCCTGCTGGACGTTGCGGGCGATCTCCTTCGTGGAAATGCCCTGCTCTTCTACCGCGGACGAGATGGTCGTCGCGATCTCGTTGACTTCACCGATGATCGCGCGGATCTTCTCGATCGCGCCGACCGCATCCGTGGTCTCCTCCTGGACCGACGCGATCTGCTTCGAAATCTCCTCTGTGGCACGCGCAGTCTGGTTGGCGAGGTTCTTGACCTCCTGCGCCACCACCGCGAAGCCCTTGCCCGCCTCGCCGGCGCGCGCCGCCTCGATCGTCGCGTTCAGCGCCAGCAGGTTGGTCTGGCCGGCGATATCGCTGATCAGGACAACCACCTCGCCGATCTTGCTGGCCGCTTCGGAAAGCCCCAGAACGGTCTCATTGGTCGCTTCGGCCTCGGCCACAGCGTTCTGGGCGATCTTGGCCGATTGCATGACCTGTCGCCCGATTTCGGCGATCGAAGCCGACAACTCCTCGGCTGTCGCCGCCACCGTCTGGACATTGGCTGCAGCTTCTTCGGACGCGGTTGCCACGTTCGTCGACTGGCGGCTGGTCTCCTCGGCCGTCGCCGACATCTGCTGCGCCGTCACCTGCATCTGCGTGGCCGCGGAGGACACGCCTTCCACCACCTTCTTCACCTGCAGTTCGAAGCGATCCGCCATCTCGCGAACGGTCTGGCGACGCTCTTCCGTGGCGCGCTGCTGCGAGGCGGCCTGCATGTCCTCCAGCCGCAGCTTCTCGAGCGCATTGTCCTTGAAGATCTGCACAGCGCGCGCCATGTCGGAGACTTCGTCGGTTCCATCCTGGTCCGAGACGGCAATGTCGGTATTGCCGCCGGCAAGCTCTCCCATCACCTGGGTGAGACGCGAAATCGGGCGCGTGATGGTGCCGCCGACGACAAACATCACGACGACAAGAATGCCGGTGAACATGGCCCCCACGACCAGGGCGATCCACGACGCGTCGGCGACCTCCTCATTCAGGGTGGCGCTGGAGCGCGCCAGGTCCAGCACCACGAGGTCCTGGAGTTCGGCCAGCAGATCGACGAGACCCTCGCCGTACTCGTCAATATCGTCATCGAAGCGGGCGAAGGCATCCTTGCCGGCACGGCTTTCAATCGCCTGCACCAGTTCGACACGGATCACGCGGTCCGCGACATTGGTCAGTTCGACGACTTCGGCGGCCAATTGCGGTTTGTTCGCGCGGCGCGCAACCGAGTCGACGATGTTCTGATTTTCGCGCAGTGCCGTAATGCCCCGGTCCATCTTCTCGAGGCGTTCGTCATAGACGTAGCCCTCGTCCGCATCGACGATCGAGTCAGCAGCGGCCAGCACCAGCTCGAGTGTCGATACGCGCAGGTCGCCAAGCGTCTGAGCTTCCTGCAACATCAACTGGTTGGATTGCGTGACCCGCCTGACGGCGTTGCTCGCATCCCAGGCGACCAGCACCAGCGCGAACAGCGCGACGACGGCCACGGCGCCCATGAAAACCAGCTTTCGTCTGATGGTAAGATTCATTTCTCGAGCTCCGGCCGGAACGCCATCGCAAACGCCGTTCGACCGACTCCGTCGATTTGCGATTCACGCGGGAACCCGCCGCACTACCCGGGGCCGCGGCCGGCTCTCGTATGCCGATGATCGGCCAGCGGGGCTTAAGATCGGGTTAATCCGGGGGCCGCGATGCCGCTGACGCGGGCGATTCGTCAGCCGGCGATTGCGACCGCTCCGCGGGCGGCGAGGGCCTCGATCTCCTTCCTGTCGTAGCCATGCTCGGTCAGGACCTCGACCGTGTGCTGGCCATAGGAGGGCGCACCCCGGACGACGCCGCCCGGAGTTCCGGAGAACTTGACCGGAAGGCCGATCGTCTTGACGGGACCGAGGCGCACATGGTCGGCCTCGGTGACCATCTCCCGGGCCAGGACCTGCGGGTCGCGGTGCATCGCGCCGATATCGAGAACCGGCCCCGCCGGCAGGCCGGCCGCCTCGAATTGCGCCAGCCATTCCGCGGTGGTGTGACCAGCCAGAAATCCCTCCAGCGCGTCTGCCAGCTCTTCGCGATGCGCCATGCGGTCGACGTTCTGCGCGAAGCGCGCGTCGTCGGACAGGGCCCGTGCATCCAGCGCATCCAGCAAGCGCAACCAGTTGGCCTGGTTGGCGGCGCCGACGTTGATCCAGCCGTCCTTCGTGCGCAACGCCTGATAGGGTGCGTTCAGCGGATGGGCGGAGCCCATCGGTCCGGGCGACACGTCGGTCGCGAAGGCAATGGCCGACTGCCAGTAGGTGTGGGTGATGGCGGCCTCGAACAGCGAGGTATCGACACGCTGCCCCTCACCCGTCCGCAACGCGTGGACATAGGCGGACACCACGCCCATCGCCCCGAGAATGCCGGCTGTGATGTCGCTGACCGGTGCCCCGACCTTGACCGGCGGGCGGCCGGGCCCCTCGCCCGTAATGCTCATGAGGCCGGACATGCCCTGCGCGATCAGATCGAAGCCGCCACGGTCGGCGTAGGGGCCGGTCCGGCCGAAGCCGGAGATCTCGCAGTAGATGAGGCGAGCATTCTCCTTCCTCAGCTCGTCGTAACCGAGTCCGAGACTTTCCATCGTGCCGCGCCGGTAATTCTCGATCACCACATCGGCGTCGCGCAACAGCCTGCGCAGGGCCGCCTTGCCCTGCGCGTCCTTCAGGTTGATGGCAACCCCGCGCTTGTTGCGATTCATCATCATGAAGGCGGCGGATTCTCCGTCGATCTCCGGCGGAACCGAGCGGCGGGTATCGTCGCCTCCCGGCATCTTTTCGACCTTGATGACATCGGCGCCCATGTCGGCAAGCATCAGGCCGCAGACCGGGCCGGCCATGATGTGCGCCAGCTCGATGACCTTCATGTCCTCAAGCGGACCACGGCGGTCGGCCATGCTCAGCGTCCCTCGAATTCGGGCTTGGTCTTGTTCAGGAACGACTGGTAGCCAATCCGGAAGTCCTCGGTGGCATAGCAGGCGTAGCCCTCGTCCAGCTCCTCCGCCGTCAACGGCGTGGGATCCTCCAGCCGGTCCGCGAATTTCTTGTGCCAGCGCGCAACGAGCGGGGCGCCCGCGGCGATTCGTTGCGCCGCGGCATAGGCCTCTTGCTCGACCTCGTCGTCCGGGACGACCCGCGTAACGATTCCCTTTTCGCTGGCTTCGGCCGCCCCGAAGATGCGGCCTTCCAGAAGGATCTCGAGCGCGGCGGAGCGGCCCACCAACCGAATCAGAGCGGCGATTTCCGGGTAGGCCATGACCAGTCCCAGCTGCTTGATGGGCACGCCGAAACGACTCGACTCGCCGCAGATCCGCAGATCACACAAGCCGGCGATTTCCATCCCGCCGCCGACGCAGATCCCTTCGATCAGCGCCACGGTCGGATGGCGGCAGCCGCCCAGGGCCTTGAGGGTGCGGTGCAGGATTTCGCCATAGGCCTTTGCCTGCTCCGGATTCGAGCGGTCGGTCGCGAATTCCGAGATGTCGTTGCCGGGCGAAAAGGACTTGCCGCCGGCGCCGCGCAGCACGATACAGCGCACCGCGTCGTCGGCCGCCAGCTCCTCCATGGCCTCGCCGAGGCGTCGCCACATCGGCCTGGTCATGGCGTTGAGCTTTTCCGGGCGGTTCAGCGTAACCGTCGCGATATGGCCATCGCGGCGGACCAGGATGGTATCTTGCGGCATGGTCGCGCCTTTCCTAACGGTAAAATAGTTCGACCAGAGCCATCGGGACGATCGGCACGTAGGTGACCAGCAACAGCACCGCCGCGATCACGGCGATGAAGTAGATATTGACCTTGCTGACGTCCCAGATGTTCGCCTTGGCGACCGCGCAGGCCGTGATCAGCACGGACGCGACCGGCGGGGTCTGCTGGCCGATTCCCAGGTTGAGGGTGACGACCAGCCCGAAATGCACCGGATCGATGCCCACGGCGTAGACCAGGGGCATGACGATCGGCACGACCAGAATGATCGCCGCCGCGGAATGCAGGAACAGGCCGATGACGAGGAAGAAGACGTTGAGCAGCGCCAGCACCGCGTAGCGGTTTTCGGTCAGGCTCAGGATCGCCGCCGCCAGCTTCTGCGGCACCTGCTGCTCGGTCAGGTAAACGCCGACCAGGGCCGACGCCGCAACCAATAGCATGACCACCGCCGTCTGGACGCCGCCCTCGATGATGGCGTCGTGCAGATGTCGCCAGTCGAGCTCGCGATAAATCAGCCCGCCGATGACGAGTGCGGCGACAACCGCAAGCCCGGCACCTTCGGTCGCCGTCACGAACCCGCCGAAGATTCCGCCGAGAATAATGAACGGCAGCATGAAGGCCCAAGCCGCCTCGCGAAACGTCTTCCGAAGTCGCTTGAACTGAAAGACCTCCTCGACGGGATAGTTGTGTCGCAGCGCGAACCAGTAGGAGACAGCCATCATGCCGACGCCACCGATGATTCCCGGCACGATTCCCGCAACAAAAAGCTGCACCACCGAGCTGTCCGACATCACGGCGTACAGGATCATGGGGATCGACGGCGGGATGATCACCGCGATCGTGGCCGAAGACGAGGTCACGGCCGCCGCGAAGGGCGTCGGATAGCCTTTCCGCTTCATGGCGGGGATCAGGATCGACCCGAGCGCCGCAACGTCGGCGACCGCCGATCCCGAGATTTCCGCGAAGAACATCGACGCGGCAATGTTGACCATGGCCAGGCCGCCGCGGATGAACCCCAGGAGCGCCGAGGCGAAGGCGATCAGCCGTCGGGAGATGCCCGACGAGTTCATGATCGCGCCTGCGAGAATGAACATTGGGATGGCAAGAAGCGGGAACTTGGTCGCCCCGTCGTACATCACGAGGGCGACGTTCGGCAGCAGGTCAGGGCCACCCGTCGCAAGCATGGCCACCACTGCGACGGTCGCCAGTGCAATGGCGATAGGCACGTTGATCAGGATCAGGGCGATGAGGCCCACCAGCATCAGCAACAGCGTCAAGAATCGGGCCTCCCCTGCGCGGCCGCCGCGTCCGGCGGCGCCTGGCCTGGCTCGTCGTGGAGTTTTTGCCCGGCGCGAACCCGTCGCCAGGTGTCCGGTAGACTGAGCGCTTCGCCGATCATGAACAGGACGGCGCCAATCGGCATCACTGACTGGGTGAACTGGACGGGCACCTGCGGCAGGCTGACGAGCGTGTCGCCCTGCAGGAACTGCAGAACAAACCAGCCGACCCAGGCCAGCAGGCCGAAGAACCCGAAGACGACGATCTCGGAGAGGACCAGCAACACCAGGCCGAACCGTGGCGGCACCGCCTCGACGATACCCTCGAATCCGATGTGGTTTCTCTTGAGCGCGGCCAGTGCCGCGCAATAATAGGTGAGCCAGGCGAGCATGATCGATGCGACTTCGTCATACCAGACCAGGGACGAGCCCGCCTTGCGGTAGACCACCGCGACGACGACGACCGCGGTGAGCGAAATCATCAGGAAGATCGTAACAGCCTCGAGAACACGTTCGAACACGCGACGCGCCTGTGCGAGCGTCACCATCGGGACCTCCCTCCACCCCGGTCGGCAAAAGCCCCCGTCCGGACGCGCAGGTCCGGGCCGGGGGCTTCCGTCGTACCGATTACGAGCCTTCGGCCAGGCTCAAGGCTTGCTCGACCAGTTCCTTGCCACCCGGCACGGCGGTGGCGAATTCACTGTAGATGGCGCCGCTGGCATCGATGAATGCCTGCTTGTCGGCCTCGTTCACCTGGATACCGCCCGCCTTGAGCTTTGCGAGAAGGTCGTCCTCCATCGCAGCCGCCGTTTGGTACACGAATGCCTGGGTCTCCTTGGCGACTTCCTCAAGCGTCGCGCGAACGTCGGCAGGCAGCTTCGCCCAGCGCGCCTTGCCCACCGTGACGTAGGCCGGCGTGTAGACGTGGCCGGTCAGCGACATGTACTTCTGAACCTCTTGGAACTTCGCGCTGTAGATCTGCGCGAACGGGTTCTCCTGGCCATCGATGACGCCGGTCTGGAGCGCCGTGAACACCTCGGAAAACGCCATCGGTGTCGGGTTCGCCCCATAGGTCTGGAACATCTTGACGCGCCAGGCACCCTTCGGCGTGCGCAACTTGATGCCCTGCAGGTCGGCCGGCTTCTGGATCGGACGCTGGTTGTTGGTGATGTGGCGGAATCCGTTCTCCCACACGGCGATGATTCCATAACCCTTGGTCTCGGCCGCCGGCGCCAGCTTGTTCCAGAAGATCTCACGCTCGATGCGTCCCATGTGATCGCGGTTCTTCACGAGATACGGCATCTCGAAGAGGCCGAACTCATCGGTGACCGTCGACATGACGGTCGACGGAAGCGCGAAATCGACCGTGCCCAGCTTCAGCTTCTGTAACAGCTCCTGATCCTTGCCGAGCTGGCTGGAACCGAACACTTCGACCCGGGCCTTGCCGGCCAGCCGCTCATTGGCGCGGCGGGCGAACTCGTTGGCCGATATGTCAAAAAGCGAGCCCGGCGCACCGACGTGTCCGAACTTGAGGACAAGCTCTTCCGCGGCAGCCGGGCCGGCGATGCCGACCGCGAGCACCAAACCGGTGATCAGTTTCAATAGTTTCATCATCTCCTCCTTATTTCACAATTCTTATCGTTCTTGGGTTGTGCTGACTCGACCCTCCGGCCGAGACTGATTGCGCCTAGTCGTTTCGGCGCTCCGACAGGAATGCCATCGCGGCCATGACGCCGCCCTTGTTGTGCGGGGTGCCCGCAGCTTCCAGTCCCATTTCGACTCCGGCCAGGCTTCCCATCAGCATGAGTTCATTGAAATCGCCCAGGTGGCCAATGCGGAAGATCTTGTCGGCGATCTTACCCAGGCCGGAGCCGAGCGACATGTTGAAACGCTCCAGAATCGTCTTGCGCAGTCCGTCCGCACTGTGGCCTTCGGGCATGACCACGCCGGTCAGCGAGGCACTGTATTCGTCCTCGTTGGCACAGAGTATCTCCAGACCCCAAGCCCGCACCGCGCGTCGCGTCGCCTCCGCAAGCCGGCGATGCCGGGCGAAGACGACGTCGAGGCCTTCCTCGTCCAGCAACATCTTCAACGCTTCGCGAAGACCATAGAGCAAATTCGTGGCGGGCGTGTAGGGGAAAAATCCCTTGCTGTTCGGGCCGAGCATTTCCGCCCACGACCAGTACGACCTGGGCATGGTCGACGATTCCGCCGCCGCGAGCGCCTTCTCGCTGACCGCATTGAAGCCAAGGCCGGGCGGCAGCATCAGCCCCTTCTGCGAGCCGCCGACCGTAACGTCCACACCCCATTCGTCATGGCGGTAATCGATGGAGGCCAGCGACGAGATGGTGTCCACCATCAGCAACGCCGGATGGCCGGCCGCGTCGATCGCGTTGCGCACGGCGGCAATATTGCTCGTCACGCCGGTCGACGTTTCGTTGTGAACGACACATACCGCCTTGATGTCATGCGCCCGGTCCTCGGACAGGCGCGCCTCGATCGCGTCGGCATCGGCGCCGCGCCGCCAGTCGCCGGGCAGCAATTCCACTTCGAGGCCGAGACGCCGTGCGAGCTGCGACCAAAGGGTCGCGAAATGGCCGGTCTCATACATCAGCACGCGGTCGCCGGGCGACAGCGCATTGACCAGCGCCGCTTCCCAGGCGCCGGTCCCCGACGCTGGATAGATGACGACCTCACCGTCGGTCTGGAAGACGCGCTTCATGCCGGCCACAACTTCCAGGCCAAGCGCCGCGAATTCCGGTCCGCGATGATCGATCGTCGGGTTGTCCATGGCACGCAGGATCCGGTCCGGAACATTCGTTGGACCCGGAATTTGCAGGTAATGCCGCCCGCTGCGGAACGCCATGCAAGAACTCCCTGTAACCCTTCGGTACGGTATACCGAAATTAATTTTGTCAATTTTTGCATACAATTTTAGGGAGTGCAACCACCCTCTCGGGGTGTACACGCTGGCGCATGATTTTGTCCTTCCAATGCCGTCTTCCGGAACCGAGGCATTGCCGGTCCCGATGTGCAACCTTATGCAGGCCATTGTATGCATTATCCATTGTATGCAATATTAACGGCCATGATTAACGAATTCGGTTAATCGGGACGCTGAATGGCATGGCCACCACCGACCGCAGCCACGCAACTCCGCTCGCAGACGAAACCGCCAGCCCGCTGGCGCGGCGTCTGCGCCGCGAGACGCGCGCCGAGGTGCTGTTCGATCCGTTCAGTCGCGGCCGCTACAGTACGGATGCGTCGATCTACCAGATCATGCCGGTCGGCGTGGTCGTGCCACGGTCCACGGACGATATCCGTGCGGCGATCCACATCGCCCGCGGGGAAGGCGTGCCGGTCCTGCCGCGCGGCGCCGGGACATCGCAGTGTGGTCAGGCCGTCGGGGCGGCGCTGGTGATGGATACCAGCAAGCATCTCCGCGACGTGGTGTCGCTCGATCCTGAGCGCCGCCGGGTGCGGGTGCGGCCCGGGATCGTGCTGGACCAGCTCAACGCCTTTCTGCGACCCCACGGGCTGTTCTTTCCGGTCGACGTGTCGCCCGCAAACCGCGCCACCATCGGTGGGATGGCCGGCAACAACAGCTGCGGTTCGCGGTCCATCCGTTACGGCAACATGGTCCATAACGTGCGCTCCATCGATGCGATCCTGGCCGACGGAACGGACGCCAATTTCGGCGATGTGCCCGGCAATCTCGAGGGCCTGGAGGCGCCGGCGCGTTATCTCGAGCTGATCCAGAACATGCGGGCGCTGGGCCGCGGCAACGCAGAGGAGATCGACCGGCGCATCCCCAAGCTGCTGCGCAAGGTCGGCGGCTACAATATCGAGACCATCGACGCCGCCGGTCACAACATGGCGAACCTGCTCGTCGGCTCGGAAGGGACCCTTGCCTTCTTCCACGAGATCGAGCTCGATCTGCAGCCGATCCCGGCGCACAAGACGCTGGGCATCTGCCACTTCCCCACGTTTCGCGCGGCAATGGAGGCAACGCGGCACATCGTCGCCCTCAACCCGTCGGCGGTGGAGCTGGTCGACCGAACGATGATCGACCTGGCGCGCGACATCCCGATGTTTCGCCCTATCGTCGACAGCTTCGTGCGCGGTGAGCCGGACTCGCTGCTGCTGGTGGAGTTCGCCGGCGACGAGGCCGACGCGCAGTTGCGCGACCTGAAACAGCTTATCGCGCTGATGGGCGACCTTGGATATCCCGACGCGGTCGTGGAGGCGATCGACCCCGGTTTCCAGCGACAGGTCTGGGAGGTGCGCAAGGCAGGGCTCAACATCATGATGTCGATGAAGGGGGAGGGAAAGCCGATCTCCTTCATCGAGGACTGCGCGGTGCCGCTGGAGCAGCTCGCCGATTACACGGAGCGACTGAACGGAGTCTTCGAAAAGCACGGCACCAGCGGCACCTGGTACGCGCATGCGTCGGTCGGCACCTTGCATGTCCGGCCGGTGCTGAACATGAAGGACGGCACGGATGTCCGCAAGATGCGCGAGATCGCAGAAGAAGCCTTCGCCATGGTCCGCGAATACAAGGGTTCGTTCTCCGGCGAACACGGCGACGGGCTGGTGCGGTCGGAATTCCTGGAGACGATGTACGGCTCGACGATCGCCCGCAGCTTCGAGGCGGTAAAGGATGATTTCGACCCGGGCGGGCTGTTCAATCCGGGCAAGATCGTCCGGCCAACGAAGATGGACGACCGCACATTGTTCCGCTATCCGCCGGAGTACGGGCCGCTGCCCATCGAAACCGCGCTGGACTGGTCGGAGTGGGGCGGATTTCCGGCCGCCATAGAGATGTGCAACAACAACGGGACATGCCGCAAGGCGAATCCCGGCGTCATGTGCCCCTCGTACCGGGCGACCGGCGACGAGATCCACGTTACCCGCGGTCGCGCCAATGCGCTGCGGCTGGCGATCACCGGGCAGTTGGGACCGCACGCTCTGACCGGGCCGGCCATGAAGGCGGCCATGGAGCTGTGCCTCGGCTGCAAGGGCTGCAAACGCGAATGCCCCACCGGCGTCGATATGGCGCGGATGAAGTACGAGTTCCTGTACCAGTGGCGGAAATCGCACCGTCTGTCCCTGCGCGAGCGGCTGGTCGCCTACATGCCGCGCTACGCGCCATGGGCCGCGCGGCTGGCGCCGCTACTGAACCTCCGCAACCGGAGTCGGCTGCTGGCCTGGCTCGGCGAGCGCCTGACCGGCCTGAGCGCCCGCCGCAAGCTGCCGGAATGGCGGCGCGATGCCTTCCGGCACGACCAGCCCGCGGCGGGGCCGGAAGACGGGCGCGAGGTGGTGCTGTTCGTCGATACCTTCAATTCCTGGTTCGAGCCGGAGAATGCGCGCGCGGCCCTGCAGGTTCTCGCGGCCGCGGGCTATCGCGTCCACATCGCACGTGTCGCCGACGGCGGCCGTCCTTTGTGCTGCGGACGCACCTTCCTGGCCGCCGGCCTGATCGACGAGGCGCGCACGGAGGCACGGCGCATGATCGCGGCTCTCCGCCCCTGGATTGACAGGGAGCTGCCGGTCATCGGCCTGGAACCGTCCTGCCTGTTCAGCCTGCGCGATGAATTCCTGGCGATGCTGCCCGGCGAAGAGACCGCCCGGCTGGCCGGCCGCGCGATGCTGTTCGAGGAGTTCGTCGCCGCCGAGGTCGACGCCGGGCGGTTCGCGCTGGAGTTCGGCCGGGGCGGGGCCGGCAGAGCCTTGCTGCACGGCCACTGCCATCAGAAGGCGATGGGCGTGATGGGCCCGGTGCAGAAGGTACTGGCGCTGATTCCGGGGCTGGACATCGAGACGATCGAGTCCACGTGTTGCGGAATGGCCGGCGCCTTCGGGTACGAGGCCGAACATTATGACGTGTCGATGCGCGTCGGCGAGCTCGACGTCCTGCCGACGGTTCGCGCGGCGCAAAAGGACGCTATTATCGTCGCCGACGGCACCAGCTGCCGACACCAGATCGAGGACGGCGCTGGCCGGCGGGCCGTCCATGTGGCGCGGGTTCTCGCGGACGCGCTGCTCAGGCATTGAACGAAGAGACGACAGGGAGGAAAGAGATGAGCGAAACTGGCCAAGGTCCGGCAACGACCGGATTTTCGGAACGGCAGCCGCGACAGCGCCGCCCCCTGCACGAGGAGGCGGCCGACCGGCTGCGCGACATGATCGTCGAGGGCGAGCTGGCCCCTGGCGAGCGGATCCGCGAGCAGGCGGTGTGCGACCGGCTCGGGCTGTCGCGCACGCCGCTGCGCGAGGCGATGAAGGTGCTGGCCGCGGAGGGCCTGGTGACCCTGCAGCCGAACCGGGGCGCGACGGTGTCCGACCCGAGCCCGGCGGACGTTGCCGACACCTTCAAGGTGATCGGCGCCCTCGAGGCGCTGGCCGGCGAGCTTGCCTGTGAGCGCGTCAAGGAGAACGATATCGCGGAAATCCGCGTTCTGCACTACCAGATGGCCTTGCACCAGACACGCGGCGAGCTGCGCGAGTATTTCCGGCTGAACCAGCGGATCCACGAGAGACTGGTAGAGCTGTCGGGCAACCGCGTGCTGATCGAGGCGCACCGGCAACTGGGCGGACGGATCCGGCGCCAGCGCTTCGTCGCCAACCGATCCGGTGCGCGCTGGGAGCAGGCCATGCGCGAGCACGAGCAGATGCTCGAGGCGTTGGCTGCGCGCGACGGGCGGCGCCTCGCCGAAGTGCTGCGCCTCCATCTCGACAACAAGCTGACCGCGGCGGAGCGGTTCGACCGTGAAGCCGAAAAGCCGCTCGCGGTGGTGGCGGACTGACCCGACATCCGGTGCGCGATGGGGCGCCATGATCCGGATTAACCAATTGCCAATCCAATTCGGGTTGAATTGGCCGGAACGGCCATAATTCCGGGGTTCCGGCCATGCCTGTTTTGTCGCCCGTGCGACGGGTCTTACTCCTCGCCGCGGTGCCACTGCTGTCGATGCTGGCCGGCTGCGGCGGCGGCGAGACGGCGCGGAGCACGACTGCACCGGCGCATCCGCCGGCACAGCCGGCCGCGCCCCCGACGAACGTCCCCTACAAGCTGGGCAAGCCCTATGTCGTCAACGGGGTCCGCTATGTGCCACGTGATGACCGCTCGTACGACCGGGTCGGCGTCGCCTCCTGGTACGGCAAACGCTTCCACGGCCGGATCACGGCCAGCGGCCGGACGTTCAACATGTACGAGATGACGGCGGCGCATACGACTCTGCCCACCGGCACGCAGGTCAGGGTCACGAACCTTGCCAACGGGCGATCGGTGGTCGTCACCATCACCGATCGCGGTCCCTTTACGAAGAAGCGGATCATCGACCTGTCATACGCTGCGGCCAACCATCTCGGCTTCGTCCGGCAGGGCACGGCGCGGGTCCGTGTGACCTATCACAGGCCAGCGAAACGGGGCTGAGCGCGGCCGCCAGTCGGCGGCGACGGTCATTGAGCGGCCGTCCCGCCGCGGGTTTCCCCAATATGGATTCCGTCCCGCCGACCTCCCGCACCGCCGCGGCGTGAGGCGCCAGCTTTGCGTCGCGCGATCAATTCTTCGGCGACGGACCGATCCGGTTGTACGTTATCTGTTGATTGTGCGGGCCCGTCCGGTCTTTGATGGACAACAGACACCACGACGGATGCGGTGTGGTGCTTGAACCACGATAACCGGGAGGTACCGATGAAACGGTCTGTCTTGACATCGTTGATCCTGATCGCCGGGCTCGGGACCGGCAACGCGCTGGCCCAGCCGGAGGCCGAAGTCCTGCACTGGTGGACATCGGGCGGCGAAGCCCGCGCCGTGCAGACCTTGATGGACGAGTTCCAGGCCAACGGCGGCAAATGGGTCGATATGCCGGTGGCGGGCGGCGGCGGTGACGCCGCGATGCAGGCGCTCCGTGCCCGGGTTCTCGCGGGCAATGCGCCGACCGCCGTGCAGCTCAAGGGGCCAAGCATCCAGGAATGGTACGAGGAAGGCGTGCTCGCCGACCTCTCCGACGTCGGTGCGGCGGAAAAGTGGAACTCGCTTCTGCCCGGGGCGATCGCAAAGCATATGAAGTGCGGCGGCAAGTACTGCGCTGCGCCGGTCAATGTGCATCGCGTGAACTGGATCTGGGCCAACACGGCGGTGCTGGCCAAGGCCGGCATGGCCATGCCGACCAGCTGGGACGAATTCAATAAGGCCGCGGTCAAGCTGAAGGCTATGGGGATCACGCCGCTGGCGCATGGCGGGCAGGCCTGGCAGGACGCCACCGTGTTCGAGAGCGTCGTGCTCGGCATCGGCGGCCCGGCCTTCTATCAGAAGGCACTGGTCGATCTCGATCCGGCAGCGCTCAACAGCCCGACCATGGTCAAGGTGTTCGACCAGATGCGGACGCTGCGCGGCTTCGTCGATGCCAACTTCTCGGGCCGCGACTGGAACCTCGCAACGGCGATGGTGATCAATGGCGAGGCCGCCTTCCAGATCATGGGCGACTGGGCCAAGGGCGAATTCACCGCGGCCGGCAAGGTGCCCGGCAAGGATTATCAGTGCAACCCGACCCCGGGCGCCGGCTTCCTGTACAACGTCGACAGCTTTGCCATGTTCAAGGTCTCGGGCGCCGACCGCAACGCCGGTCAGAAGCTGCTTGCGAAGCTGATCGTTGGCGAGAACTTCCAGAAGACATTCAATCTCGCCAAGGGATCGATCCCGGCCCGGCTGGGCACGCCGCTGGCCGAGTTCGATTACTGCGCCCGACGGTCCGCCTATGACATGGACGTCGCCGCCAGCAGCGGGACGCTGCTGCCGAGCTACGCCCACGGCATGGCGCTGCGCGGCCAACAGGCGGGCGCGATCACCGATCTCGTTACACAGCACTTCAATTCCGACTTGGGCTCGGCGCAGGCCGCGAAGATGCTGGCCGAAGCCGTCGCCAACTCGCTCTAGGCCGGTCACCGCCGCCGGCAGGGCCGCGTGTTGCGGCCCTCGCCGCGGCGGGACAGGTTCGCCATGTCCTTCTGGTTGACCCGAAACATCCCGAAGATCGTCGTCGCGCCGTCGCTGGCCGCGGTGCTGTTCTTCGTTTACGGGTTCATCGCCTGGACCGGGTTCGTTTCGCTAACCCGCTCGCGCATCCTCCCGCGATACGATCTCGACGGGTTCGGCCAGTACGCAAGGCTCTTTCGCACGCCGCGCTGGGACGTGGCGATGGAGAATCTGTTCGTCTTCGGCGTCCTGTTCATCGCCGTCTCGGTGGCGCTGGGGTTGCTGCTGGCGATTCTGCTCGACCAGCGCATCCGCGCGGAAGGGGCGATCCGGACCGTTTATCTGTATCCCATGGCGTTGTCGTTCATCGTCACCGGCACCGCCTGGAAATGGATCCTCAATCCGGGCCTCGGCATCGAGTCCCTGGTTCGGTCCTGGGGCTGGGACGAGTTTCGCTTCGGCTGGCTCGTCGATCCCGAAATGGCGATCTACACGGTGGTGATCGCGGGGGTGTGGCAAGCATCCGGATTCGTTATGGCGCTGTTCCTCGCCGGCCTGCGGTCGGTCGACCAGGAGGTGATCAAGGCCGCCATGGTCGACGGCATCAGCCTGCCGCGGATCTATCTCAGCATCATCATCCCGTCGCTGTCGCCGGTCTTCCTCAGCGCGATCATCGTGCTGGCCCATTTGGCGATCAAGAGCTTCGATCTGGTGATCGCGCTGACCGGCGGCGGGCCGGGCTACGCCACCGACCTTCCGGCGACCTACATGTACGCGATGGCGTTCTCGCGCGGCGATCTCGGCCAGGCGGCGGCCAGCGCCACGGTCATGATGGTCACCGTGGCGGCGATCATCGTTCCCTATCTCTATTCGCAGCTGAGGCCGCGTCATGACTGATTCGGCCGGTTCCGTCGCGCCGCCGGGCCATACCGCCAGGCGAAGGATAGCGCGGATCGCGTTGCGCGGGTCCCTCTACCTGCTGCTCGCACTGTTCATCGCCTATTACATGCTGCCCCTGTTCGTCATGGCGATCACCTCGCTGAAAAGCCTCGACGAGATTCGCGCGGGATCGCTGATGAGCTTGCCCGCGAGCGCCAGCCTCACCTCGTGGGCGACGGCCTGGGGTTCGGCCTGCGCGGGTATTCTGTGCGAGGGATTGCAACCGTTTTTCTGGAACAGCGTGAAAATGGTCGTGCCGGCGGTCCTGGTGTCGACGTTTCTCGGCGCAGTGAACGGCTATGCGCTCTCGCACTGGCGCTTTCGCGGGGCCAACGTGATTTTCGCGCTGATGCTGTTCGGCTGCTTCATCCCGTTCCAGGTGGTGCTGCTGCCGATGGCGCGCACGCTCGGCGTGCTGGGGCTGGCGGGGAGCCTGAGCGGCCTGGTGCTGGTGCATGTCGTCTACGGACTGGGGTTCACCACCCTCTTCTTCCGCAATTACTACGTCACCGTCCCGGTCGAGCTGGTGAAGGCGGCCAAGATCGACGGCGCGGGGTTCTTCACCATCTTCTTCCGGATCTTCCTGCCGCTGTCGCCGCCGATCATCGTGGTGACCGTAATCTGGCAGTTCACCCAGATCTGGAACGACTTCCTGTTCGGCGTATCGTTCAGCCAGGCCGGCACGCAGCCGGTGACGGTGGCGCTGAACAACATCGTCAACGCCACCACCGGCGTGAAGGAATACAACGTCGACATGGCCGCGGCGATCATCGCCGGCCTGCCGACCCTGATCGTCTACGTGCTGGCCGGCAAGTACTTCATCCGCGGGCTGACCGCCGGTTCGGTGAAAGGGTAGCAAGGATGGCCGGAACCAATGACCCGGTCCTCAAGATCGAGGGACTGAGCAAGAGCTTCCAGGACGTCGATGTCCTCATGGACATCGACCTTGCGATCGACGAGGGCGCCTTCCTGGTTCTCGTCGGACCCTCGGGCTGCGGCAAGAGCACCTTGCTGAACTGCATCGCCGGCCTCGAGGAGCCGAGCGCGGGGCGGATCCTGATCGGCGGCCGCGACATGACCGGGGTGGCACCCAAGGACCGCGACATCGCCATGGTGTTTCAGTCCTATGCGCTGTACCCGAGAATGACGGTCGCCAAGAACATCACCTTCGGCATGCAGGTGCGCGGCGCTTCGCGGGCGGAACAGAGAGAGGCGCTCGACCGGGTCGCGAGCATGCTGAAGATCGACCACCTGCTCGATCGCCGGCCGGCCCAGCTGTCGGGCGGCCAGCGGCAGCGCGTCGCCATGGGGCGGGCTCTGGTGCGCCAGCCGAAGCTGTTCCTGTTCGACGAACCGCTGTCGAACCTGGACGCCAAGCTGCGGGTCGAGATGCGGGCCGAGATCAAGCGCCTGCACCAGAGGCTCGATGCCACCATCGTTTACGTCACCCACGACCAGACCGAGGCGATGAGCCTTGCGACCGAAGTCGCGGTCATGGAGGCCGGCGTCATCGCCCAGCGCGGCCCGCCGCAGGAGGTCTACGACTATCCGGTCAATACGTTCGTCGCCGGCTTCATCGGCTCGCCGGCAATGAACTTCGTCGAAGGGCGCATCCACACCGACGGAGAGGCGGTGCGGATCGAAGTTCCGCTCGATGGCGCCACCACGGCAGTGCCGGCCGCGCACTATGCATTCGCCGGCGGCGCCGAGGACGGCGCCGAGGTGATCCTCGGCATTCGCCCGGAATACGTCTCGGGCTCGGACCGCTCCTCCGACGGGCCGGATGTGGTGCTGGAACTGACCCCCACGCTGGTCGAGACCAACGGCTTCGACCAGCACGTCAACCTGGCCTTCGGCCCGGTCGAGATCGGCGGCCGCTTCAGTCCGCGCGAGCGCATCGCCATCGGCACGCCGGTCCGCACGCGCATCGACCTGTCACAGATGTCGGTGTTCGACCGAAAATCCGGACAACGGCTGTGAGGAGACCGGTCAGCTCTGGCGTTTCAGCGCGGCCCGGATCGCCCCGATCTGATCGGGGACGGAGATCTCGCATTCCGTCGCCACCTCGAGCTCGCGATCCTCGTAGACGTTGTCGCCGGGATGCTCAGCCGCCCAGGCGTCGATCGCCTTGTCGCGGCCGCTGACCAATGCGCGGATCTGTGGCCGGAACAGCACCAGCATGTTCGACAGCCACAGATTGAGCGCCCATGACGGGCGCACATGGTCGATGACGAAGTAATTGAGCATACGGCACACATCCTCGGCCACATACCAGACCTCGCCGGTGACCCAGCGGTTCGTCGTGAACAGCTTGATGGGGGTTCCCTGCTTGTCGCACGAGATCGCGATCAGGTGGCTCAGCGCATCGTTCTCGCCTTTCGGCGGCTCGAAATCGGGCAGCGGCGCCGGGGCGATGCCCGGCGGCATGCCCTTCGGCCGCAGAAAGGTGTGGAAGTGTCCGTGCTCTCCGGGTCGCTGGTCCTTGGGATGGGCATGATAATAGTACTGCGCGTTGCTCCGCGGATCGAACACGTCGCCCTCGGGATAATGGTTCCACTCATAGAAGGTCTCGACATCGTGCAATAGCTCGCCGACGATGTTGTCGCCGGTATTGCCGAGCACGCGCACGCATTCGACGACCTTCTCGCCGGCGGCGAGCATACCAGCTAGCTCCGACTCCGGCAGGGCGGCCAGGTCGGCCGGATCGAATTCCATCACCGCACAACGTCCCTTCCAGTTTGGTGGTCCGGTTGTATCGGCCGAGCCCCAAAAATGCCAGTCACCTCTTGTTGAACGTCATTCCCGCCCGATGTCCCGCACGAGCCGGAAGCCGATCAGGATGTGCTTGAGCATCCGGGGTCGCGAGTGCCGGGCCGCCGGCCGGCACACGCCGCACCCCTTGTCGTCCCACGACCCGCCCTTCACGATGAAGCGGTCGGTACCGGCCGGCGTGGCGGTCCACTCGAAGACCTGTCCGGCCGCATCGAGCATGCCGAACGGGCTCGCACCGGCGGCGATGCTGCCGGCCGGCACGGTGTCGAACGGGCCACCGTCATGACTGTTGAGCCGTCGCGGGTCGAATGCGTCACCCCACGGGAAACGGCGGCCATCCGTGCCGCGTGCCGCCTTCTCCCACTCGGCCTCGGTCGGCAGGCGCCACGCGCTGCCGGTCTCTGTGCTGAGCCAGGCGGCGAAGGCCTCGGCATCGTCGTGACTGACCAGAACCACCGGATGGCTGCCGCGACCGAGCGGCGGCGCGCCGTCGTGCCACAGATACCGCTCGACCCGCTCGTAGGGATGGACGAGGCCGTAGCCCTCCCACGATGCGCGGTCGACATGCGGCGGCGGCCTTCCGGCGGCGACGACGAAACGGGCGTACAGCGCGTTGGTCACCGGCCGCTGCATGATGGCGTATCTGCCGGTGCTGACGATGCGGCGCGGCATCTCGCGGTCGTACCATCCCTGTTGCCTGGTGATTGCATGACCGTAGGCAGCTTCGTCGAGATCATAGGCGGCCATCCGCTCCGCCGTGTCCGAGCCCATGACGAACGGTCCTGCCGGGATGCTCACGACCGCAGGCTGGGGCATCTCCGCCGGCGCCGCCCCGAGCCCGAGGCCAAGCAGAATCGGAATGGTCATAAGGCGCCGCATCGGTCCCCACACAACGATGTCATGCCCGTGCCGCCGGCGTGGTCGCGCGCCGGAGCCGGGCCAACGCCGTGATAAACTGGTCAGCGAAGCGGTTCGGGCGATCCGCGCCGCGGTTATACCTTCTTTTTACATTCGGTGGATATTATGTATCGGTCACCATGCCCCACGTTCGAGTGATAGCCGTCGCCGCGCTGAGTCTTGGCCTTGCCGCACACGACATTGCTGCTGCGGATCCGCTGCAACTGCGCGGCGAGATCAATCGCGGCGAGACGTTGGTCCACCGGTTCGAGCACGGCGACAGGCGGTACGAGTTCCGGCTCGTCCCGACAGGCGGCGGCTGGACCATCTGGATCGGCGATCCCATGCAGCGCGAGGAGAACTACGTGGCCGCCGTCACCCCGCCCTTCCGCGGCATCAATCCGGCAATCATCGAGGGCTGGCACTTTCGCAATCGGGACAACACGGGGCCGAACGAGCCTGGCGACGGCAACGTCAATGCGCCGCAGTCGGAACGGCGCTTCGCGTTCGTGGTCGACCGGGCGGGCTACCAGGCCGCGCAGGAGGCGCTGGCCGTGCTCCTGTGGCCCGATGGCCGGTCCGACGCGGACATCCGAGATGCCGAGACACGTCTGGCTGCCGTGCCCCGTTTCGAAGGCGCGCTGTTGATCGAAGCACTGGAACTTGGCAATCTGGTGGCGGGTGAACACGCGCATGTCGAGCGCATGGCGTTCCGGGTGACGCTGAAACTTCCTTGAGACCGCCGCGAACGGCCGGAAATCGCGCCATTTTCACTTCGCGTTAACCAAAAGCCGCCAAGGTTGAGATGCGATCGTGTCGCGTCCCGCGCGGGCGGCGGCCGCGGCGCATGGTGCGCCCAGCTAGCCGCGATTGTCCGGCCAACCCGAGGATCAGACCATGACCACGCTTATCCTTGCCATCGTCGTCGTTCTCGCCGCCTGGTTCGGGGCCGGCTACGTCGCGTCCAGCGACCCCGCCTACGACCGTTTGCTGTCCTCCGCCCGGTTCGGCATACGGGGTCTCGGAGTTCTGATCGCCGTCGCCCTTATCGCATCGCTGTCGTTTGTTTACGTCGACAAGGACCAGACCGGCCATAAGGACAAGGTCTACGGCTTCAATTCCCTGCAGGAGGGCAACATCCTGGCGACAGCGGGGGAGATGGGGCCGCAGGCGGATATCCTGCCGCCCGGGTTCCATTTCCAGCCGGCCCTGCGCATCCAGTACAACGTAACGATGGAGGATGTCATCGAGATCCCGTCGGGCCGGTACGGTTTCCTCGTTGCGCGCGACGGCGAGCCGCTGCGGGACGACCAGACCTACGCCGATCCGTTCGCCGCCGCAGACGCGGACAAGATGATCAATGATGCGGTCCACTTCCTGCAAAACGGCGGGCAGAAGGGTCCGCAGACCACGGTGCTGACACCCGGTAAATACCGCCTGAACCATTTCCTGTGGAACGTCGAGATGGGGTCGGTCACCGATATCCCGAAAGGGTTCGTCGGTGTCGTGAAGTCGAACGTGCATTCCCGCGTCGATTTCGGCAGTCTGCGCGCGGACCGGCCGGGCGACTGCTCGCCGACCGCCGATGTCGGTGAACTGAAGGGTGTGCTCAGCGTGCCGCTGGTGCCGGTCGGCTGCATCGGCGTCTGGGAAAAGGCGCTGAATCCCGGCAAGTACTACATCAACGAAAAGGCCTATACGGTCACGCTGGTCGACACCCGGGTGCAGACCTGGGAGTACCGCGGCGGCTTCACGCGCCGGCAGATCTCGCTGGCGGTGGATCAGCAGGGGCGCATCACCCAGCGCGAGGAGTCGGAAAACGTGCCGGTGCCGCAG
>JBFGQV010000007.1:0-42319 GCA_041563955.1 Alphaproteobacteria bacterium
CGTCGACCGGCAGCCCGGCGGCGGCCTGATATCTGCGAATAGCCGACCTCGTGTTGGCGCCGGCGATTCCGTCGATCGGGCCGGGGTGGTAGCCCAGCTCCGCCAGGGCGTTCTGGATCGCCTTGATATCTTCCTTTTGTACCGCCTCCGGTTGTTCAACGCGGCGCGCCATCCGTCCCTCTCCACCGATCCTGAAGAGCCCGTCAATGTCGCAAGCTGCCAGCGCAAGCAGACTGAGGACGGCCAGCGTGCGCGCGGCGCGACGCCGCATGAGGTCGCTCGCCCGGCGCCCCCGACGGTCGTACTCATTTCCGCTATTCATCCAGACCAGCATGGGCATACCCAGCCTCTATTCCGCCGCGATCGGTCGTTGGATTGCGCGCTCGTGCGGGAAGATCGCGCTGGCTGTCGTGCCCTCGCCGAGCCCGCTCTCGATCTCCAGAATGCCGCCATGCAGCTCAACGAGGCTCTTGGTCAGCGGCAGGCCGAGGCCGGTACCCTCATACTTGCGGGAAAGCGACGAATCCACCTGGATGAAGGGTTGCAGGATGGTCCGCAGGTCGGGCTCGGCGATGCCGATTCCAGTGTCGGAGATGCTGACGACAAGGCCGCGGCGGCGATCGTAATTGGCCGATACCGTGACATGTCCGTCGCGTGGCGTGAATTTGATCGCGTTCGACAACAGGTTGAGCACGATCTGCTTGAGGGCGCGCTCGTCGGCATAGAGAACCGGTAGGGAATCGGCGATCTCTGTGCCCAGGATGATACCGGAGTCGCGCGCCTTTGCCTCGACGAGATGCAGCGCCTCGGCGACCAGATCGGACAGCACGATGTTCTGCTCGTTCAGCTGGAATTTGTTGGCCTCGACCTTGGACAGATCGAGGATGTTGTTGATCAATCCGAGGAGGTGCAGTCCGCTGCTGCGGATATCCTCTGCATATCCCTTGTAACGGCCGTCACCGATCGGACCGAACATCTCGAAGACAAGCATCTCGGAGAAACCGATCACTGCATTCAAGGGGGTGCGCAGCTCATGGCTGACCATGGCGAGGAATTCCGATTTCGCGCGGCTGGCGACCTCGGCCTGTTCCTTGGCGGTGCGGAGTTCGGACTCGACGCGCCTGCGCTCGCGGATTTCCCGTTCGAGGGCGGCGTTGGACTCGTTGGCGGCCAGCAGCTGCGCAGTCCTCTGCTCGACGCGGCGTTCGATCACCGTTTGCCGGTTCTGGGCCGAGACCAAATAGAGCGCCAGCAGACTGGTCAGCAGCAGGCCGGCGAGGCCGACGCCCCACGGTACGATGCCCTGGTCGAAACGCACGGTTCCCGGTACCGGTTTGACAAGAATCGACAGCCGCCAGTCCGCGAGCTGGTGCTGCACCGTCGCAGAGAACCCGCCGCCTGCGTCCGCGACGAGCTGCAGCGGCTGGTCGGCCGGCCGCAGCAGCGACGGCTGAATGTAGATGAGGCTGTAGGAGCCGTCGTCTGCCTCCTCGAACACGAACGTGTCGAGCCATCCCGGCGCGGTGAACTCGCGCAGGGTCTGCTCAACGAGGAGGTCGACCTCGATCAGGCCCACGACGTATCCGACGAACGCCGTACTGGAGGCGCGGGACGCCCCCCCGCTCGTATCGCCGTCCTCCAGAAACACCGGCCGGATCAGCAACAGGCTGTTCCCCGTGGCTCCCGCACCCGAGCGTCCCGCCCAGTCGGCGACGGTCATGCTGCCGGTTTCGCGCGCACGCTCGAGCGCGACCTTGTAGCTGCTGCGCGATGCCAGATCGAACCCGAGCAGGCTGTCGTTTCCTTCGAACGGTTCCACATAGAACATCGGCGCATAGGCGGCGCGTCGACCCGCAGGAAAAATGTTGCGCTCCACTCGCCATTCGTTGAACTTGAACCCGTGCAGCCCGTCCTCGCGGGCCCTCTGTTCGTATGCCGGGCGTCCGGCGGCGGACACGGCGGGAATCCAGGCGATGGCGCGGAACCCCTGATGGATGTCCAGATGGCGATCCGCGAACTCGCCGAACTCCCAGCGATCGGTCGCCTGACCCGGGTCGGAGAACAGCTTCCCTGCGGACACCATCAAATCGGCGTGCCGGTCGACAGCCTTCTCGAGGGCGAGCAGGTAATGGCCGGCCTGGCGGTCGAAGTCGTGCCGCGCCGCGCCCCGATAGAGATTCTGGACCACGACGATGCCGGCAATGGAGATCGCCGTGCCACCGACGATCACGAGGATGGCGGCGCGATGGACGCGCAGGGTGCGCGCGCACCAGCGGGCGAATTCGGCCAGTCGGGCGGGCAGGCCGGATCCCGGCCTCAGCGAGACCGGCAGCCGCCCGAAAATCATCTGAGCGAAATTCGTCGGGGCGCCCTTCGATCCACCCATTTCCACTTCCGCATTAACACGTACGCTGCGAATTTTCCCATTCTCCACTCATGCACCCATGCTTGGCCGCGGGCCCGCTGGATCGTGGTATGTTTCCACATCATTTGGGTTTTTTTTGGGCCGTCGGCCGGCGGCGCATGATCCCCGGAAGAATAGCATATTAATACTGTTTTAGTATTATCAATTGGTTAAACCTTTTTTACAATTTGACTTAATTCTTCATGTTTATGGCGGAGTTGTGGCGGCCGCGGCCGCGGCCAGACGACCTCCGCGCGCGGTCCGCGCGGCGCCCGCCACGCCTGCATGCCGGAACGGCCGACTCAACGGCCGCGAGAATACGGACGGTCTTCTCAAAGGGGGATCCTGCGCAAACCCGGCTCGCCACCGCGCGTGATCAGTTCGTCACCGGCGGGCCGACCGCACCCTTATCCTGATCGAGCACCGGCACGCGCCAGGATTCCGAATCCCGGCCCCGGCAGGCGACCGCCGGATAGGCGCGGGCCTCGGGCGTCTGCGAGCGGACGAGGACGAGCGTGCGACAGGGGACGCCGTCAGGGCCCTCGAGTTGTCCGGTGACCTTTACTACGAACGCCTCACCGACGGCCGTGCTCCGCCAACGGGTTTCGGTTCCGATCGTCCCGTTCTCCAGCATGTCCTGCACGCGCTGCTCCAGACCCGCGCGCACCGCCGGTGGCCAGTCGTGTCCACCCGGCCTGATCGCCACGAGCTCGACGCGGCGGACACCGTCGACGCCGTCCAGCAGATCGTCCCGGCGAACATAGTGGCGCACCGCGGGCGCGTAGTACCAGACGCGCGTATGCCATGCGCCGGGACGTGGATTGGAGCGCTTGCAGACCACCGGAATCGTCTCGAAGGTTCCCGCCGCAACCGCGATGCGCTCGCCGCCGCGCCGGCGGCAGCGCCATCGCTCGGTCAGTTCGCTCGCGGCATCCGGTGCATCTGCGGGCGTCCACAAGACGGTGACACCGAAGGTGACCGCCCTGCGCGGGCCGCTCGGCCAGGCATCCCCGGCATTCATATCGACCGTCGCCTCGCCGCTGCCCGCCTCGGTCTGCCAGGCAATGCGGGGCAGAATGAAATTGCGGTGCGTCGTCTGGCTGTCGCCCGTGCGCGAGCGCCACCAGACCCTGTCGCTGCCGACCCGGAGAACCGTTTCGACCCGGCCGTCGGAATAGGCGAACGTATCGCTGACCTCATAGGCCGGCTCGAACTCGTCCCGCTGATAACCGATCACGACATCGCCCGGACCAGCATATGGCGCGTCGCGTGCCGATATCCCTGCCGATGCATTGAGATGCTCGAGCAGGATCAGCGAAACCTTGCCGTCGACGGGCAGTCCGGCCCGCGTCTGGTAGTCGCGGATCGCGGCAGCCGTCTTGCGGCCCGGGTAGCCGTCCGCCGGACCGGGGTCGTAACCACGCGCCGCCAGCATCCTTTGCGCCGACTTGATGGTCTCACGCGTGAGGTGATCGAACAGTTGCTGCGAAGGTTCGCCGTCGATGTCCAGGCCGGCGCGCTCTTGATATTCGCGGATCGCGGTCGTCGTCTTGGCGCCGGCCAGGCCGTCGATAACGCCGGCATCGTAGCCGAGAACGGCGAGCATCCGCTGCACCGACTTGACCATCTCCCGCAACATATGGTCGGCGAGCGCGTCGGTCGCCTTGCCGTCGACCGGCAGGCCGGCCATGGCCTGATAGTCGCGAATGGCCGCCCCCGTCTTGCGGCCGGCATAGCCGTCCACCGGACCGGGGTCGTAGCCGCGCTGCACCAGCATACGCTGGACCGCCGCCACGGTCTCGCGCTTGAGATGGTTGGCCAGTGCCTGGGTCGGCTCACCGTCGACCCTGAGTCCGGCCTGCGCCTGATACTGCCGGATCGACCGGGTCGTCTTCTGCCCTGCCAGACCGTCCGCCGGACCGGGATCGTAGCCGCGCGCAGCCAGCGCAAGCTGCACCGCGCGCACGGTCTCACGGGTCAGATGGTCGAGCAACGCCTGCGATGCCTGGCCATCGACGGGCAGGCCGGTTCGCTCCTGATAGCGGTTGATGGCGGCGGTCGTCTTGCTGCCGGCGTACCCGTTGATCTGCCCGACATCATAGCCGCGGGCCGCCAGCGCGCTTTGGATCGATTTCACAACGGCGACCGAATCCTGCGCCCGCGCATCCGTCGCGGGGATCGAGCCAAACGCAATAAGGCCGACCGTGAACGCCAGCACCGCAAGGTGCAGCAGTCGCGCGTATCCGCGCAAGCTGCGCCGGCGGTCCCGCCGGGCGGCGCCGGATCCCACATCGACCGGCCAATCGACGTTTCGCAATTCGTATGCTTCGATACCGACCATTCAAAAGCAACCTGTGGTACCTGCGTCGGTCCGCTCCACGCGTCCGATGCACGGCCGACGCTGTCGACGCGTCATGTGACGTGCCAGTGACACACGGCTGTTCATACGGCATGCCGCGTTAACAAAAACACAAACCGTGGCCGCAGCGACGGCGTTCGCTCGTCCCGTTGCGACGTCTCGCATCACCCTGGGCACCGCGTCTATTCGGCCGCCGCGGCCGTCCTGCGGCCGATCACGCGGTCCTTGGGAAAGATGACCTTGACGGTCGTTCCGACGCCTTGTTTGCTCTTGAGCTCGAGCTCGCCGTCATGCAGCTCCACCAGGCTCTTGGTCAGCGGCAGCCCGAGACCGGTTCCCTCGTACTTCCGCGAGAGGGACGAATCCGCCTGGGTAAACGGCTGGAAGATCCGCGCCTGATCGTGCTTTGCGATGCCGACGCCGTCGTCAGCGACGGTTGCGACCAGGCGCCCCTTGTAGTCGATCTTCCCGCTGATCACGATCCGCCCGCCCGGCTCGGTGAACTTGACCGCGTTCGACAGCAGGTTGACGAAGATCTGCTTCAATGATCTGGCATCGCCGTATAGCATCAGGACCGGGCTGGCATACGCCGTCTCGATCGCCACACCGACGCTTTCCGCCTTGTCGCGCAGCAAACAGATCGCCTCGTCGACGATCTCGGTGATGTCGACGTCCTGCTCGTCGAGTTCGAACCTCTTCGCCTCGACTTTGGAGAGATCGAGGATGTTGTTGATCAGGCTGAGCAGATGCAGGCCGCTATTGCGGATATCCTGGCCATATTCGCGGTACCGCTCGCCGACCGGCCCGAACAGCTCGTAGACGGTCATCTCGGAAAAGCCGATGACGGCGTTCAGCGGTGTCCGCAGTTCGTGGCTTACCATGGCCAGGAACTCCGATTTCGCCCGGTTTGCCACTTCGGCCTGCTCCTTGGCAGCACGCAGCTCCTGCTCGACCCGTTTGCGTCGGGCGATCTCCTTGCCCAGCGCCACGTTCGACGCATTGGCGCGCGTCAACTCGGTGGTGCGCTGGACAACAGCGCGCTCGATCAGCAGCTGACGGTTGCGGGTCGCATTCATGTGGACGACCAGCGCCAGGGTCAGCAGCAGGCATACCACGCCAAAACCCCACGGCGCGATGCCGGAACCGGACACCAGTTCGCCGGAGACCGGCTTGACGACGAGCGACCAGTTGCGGTCGGCCAGTGTGACGTCGGCCGAAGTGAAGATTCCCGTGCGGATCCCGGTCTTGTCGGCCAGCGGCAGATGTTCGGTGTGGAGCGGCGACGGTCGATAGTACAGCAGGCGTCGGTCCTCGGCCGCTTCCACGTCGACGAGGAAGACGTCCAGCCAGTCCGGCGTCGTGAACATGGCAAGCGTCGAATCGATGATGCTGCCCACATCAAGCAAGCCGACCGCGAATCCGGCAAGCTTCGCGCGGCGGTCGGCAATGGTCCGCGGCGTGTTGGCGCTGGTGTAGACCGGGGACACGACGAGCAAAGTCGCTCTCGCGTTGCGCATCGCCCCGGCCGGTGCCGCCAGCGCGGTCGACATGCCGCCGCTGTCGCGCGCCCGATCGAATGCGTTCCTGTACGCCGGCCGGAACGCAAGGTCGAGGCCAAGCATGTCCTCATTGCCCTCGAACGGTTCGACAAAGTAGGCCGGCAAGTATTCCGGCCGTGAACCGGCGACGCGCGTGGCTCCATCAGCGTCACGTTCGGTCAGGCGGAAATTGAACAAACCATCGTCGTTCGCGGCCTGCTCGATGGCGGTGCGATCGGGTTGCGGCACGCGGGGCACCCATGCGAGCGCCCGTATGCCGGGATAGTCGGGCAGTCTTTCTTCCGTGAATTTATAGAATTCCCAGCGGTTCAATTGACCGCCGAATTCGGCGATTAAGGCGCCGACCTCGGAGACGGCCCCGACGTAGCGGTCGACGGCGGTACGCGACACGAAGAGATAATGCGCGGCCTTCCTGTCGAACTCGTGTCGGTCGGCGGCTTCGTCGTAGTACCGAACGGTCAGGAAGGCGGCGACCGAGATCATGACGCCAACGAGAAGCACGACCACCTCGGGTCCGCGCGCCCGAAAGATGGCCCGTATCTTCTTTCGCACGGCCGCGAGCGGCGGTGCTGGCTCACGCCACCACCTCGGCATCGCGACGACCTTGCCGAGAGCGGGTCGCACAACCACACGCCGCCTGGCCGCGTCGACGACCTTGCCAAGAGCGGGTCGCACAACCGCAAGCCACCTGGCCGCGCCGGCGACCTTGCCGAGAGCCAGCCGCACAACCGCAAGCCGCCTGTCCGCGCCGGCGACCCCCTTCAAGAGCCCGCCGAGATTGGAAAAGACGGTGCCAGCTTTATCGGCTATACGCGCAACAACCCGCCTGAACCGCGGATCACCACCCATTGCGACTCCTGTCCTAACCCCTGAAGAGTCATAGTTCGTGGCGAAGCATATTCTGCTTCCCCGATTGTTCTTTGATGCCCTTGTCTGCTTTGTTGCCCAGCAGTAACGTGGGACACGTCGAAATCAACCCTTCAGGGTAGGGACTGTATCAGATTTTGCCGCCGCGTACTGTACGAATGGTGTAAGATTTTACTCAAATCCACGCTGTGCAATGTATCCGAAAGGCTGTAAGGCTCTCGAGTCAGGGCGCCCCGGTCCGCTCAGTCGAGCACCGATTCGATATCCAGCACGCTGGCGACGATGCGGTCGGCGATCGGCAGCAGGCCTTCGCGCGGGGTCGCGCCGGTGAGAACGGCGACCGCGAGGCCGGCGCCGGCAGCCCGGGCCATCGTCATGTCGCGATCGGTATCCCCGACGACCATGACGTCGCCCGGCGACAGGCCGGCCACGGCGCAGAAGCCGCGGACCATGCCAGGGGCCGGTTTGGCGCCGTAGCCGCTGTCGTAACCGCTGATGAACGACAGATACTTCGAGATCTTGAGCGCGTCGGCCGTTGCGCGGGCGACAATTTCGCCGTCCATCGTAGCCAGGCCCAGCACCAGCCCGCGTTCGACGAGCCGACGGAACAGACCGGCGATGTCGCCGCCGACAGGTACCGGATGGGCGATCACGTGGTCTTCCATGGCCCGCCGCATCCGGGCCGAAAGCTGCGACGCATCGGGGACACCGGCCTCGACCGACCAGAGATCGCAGATCTCCGACGTCGTTCCGCCCGCCAGAAGGGAGGTGGGATCAAGGGCGCCGGTCGCCGGATCGTACCCGCCGAGGCGGAGCAGTCGTTCGGCAAGCGCAGGATCGCCGGTGGCGGCGCAGGCAATGGCCGACGCCGCCCGATAGGCAGGTATCCAGGTCGGGAAGAAGTCGACGAGTGTGCCGTCCTTGTCGAACAGAATGCCCCTGACCGCTGCCATCGGCGTTCGTCTCCTGCACCGTCTGATGCCGCGGCGGCACGGTCCGCCAGCGCGGAGGCATCCGTGTATTCCGCGTTTCCGCAAAACGTCGTAGGTTAGAGAATAGACAAAATCGTTCGCCGCAGCGGCAATAATCCGCCGGCAGAGCCGCTGATCTTCATTGCGTCGCGGGTCGGCGGGAAAGGAAGGGACCGATGACCGGGGAATGGCGGACCGTGCAGGACGTGACCTGGGGGCGCGAGACCAGCGACGGCGCGGGCGTCCGACTGAAGCGCATCATCGGTCAGCCGGACCTGGATTACCTTGATCCGTTCCTGATGCTCGATGCATTCGGTTCCGATGAGGCGGACGATTACATCGCCGGGTTTCCGCCGCACCCCCATCGTGGCATCGAGACCGTGACATACATGCTCGCGGGACGCATGCGCCACGAGGATGATGCCGGAAACGCCGGGGTCCTCGGTCCCGGCGGCGTGCAGTGGATGACCGCCGGCCGCGGTATCATCCATTCCGAGATGCCGGAGCAGGAAGAGGGCGAGATGCGGGGCTTCCAGCTGTGGGTGAACCTGCCCGCAAAGGACAAGATGTGCCCCCCGCGCTACCAGAATATAGAGGCGGCCGAGATCCCTGAATTGATGCGCCCGGACGGAACGGTAATACGGATCATCGCCGGCACCGTCGATGGCGCTGAAGGGCCGGTGCGAGGCATCGCGGCCGCGCCGCTCTACCTTGACGTGACATTGCCGGCGGGCGTGGTGAGCGATCATGAGCTGACGCCGGGGCACAATGCGTTCTGTTACGTCTTCGCCGGATCCGCGGAGATCGGGGCGAGCGAAACCACGGCCGGCACGGTCGTGCGCGATGGCGAGCTTGCGGTGCTGGGTCGCGGCCGGGCCGTGCGCGTGCGTGCGGGTGCGGGCGGAGCGCGGCTGGTCCTTGTGGCGGGACAGCCGCTCGGCGAGCCCGTCGTCCGCTATGGCCCGTTCGTCATGAACACGAGGGACGAGATCCTTCAGGCGATCCAGGATTACCAGAACGGGACGTTCAGCGCCCCATCCGCGGCGTGACCGCGCCGCCTTGTGCCCATCCTTGAGCAAGCGCCGCATTTCCTCTACACCGGATGGCGAATCGAGGGGATGAAATGACCGACCACAGACCGTTGCCGGCGGAAGAGCTGTTTCAGGCGTGCGACCCATTGCGCTTTGGCTTCAAGACCACTTCCGAATTGGAGCCGCTGGAAGAGCTGATCGGACAGGACCGCGCGGTCGAAGCGGTGGCGTTCGGCATCGGTATCCGCCGCGACGGCTTCAACCTGTTCGCGGCAGGCCCGGCGGGCACCGGCAAGCACACGCTCATTGGCGAGTTCCTGCAGCGCGAGGCACGCGCCAGCCCGGTTCCCGACGACTGGTGCTACGTGTACAACTTTCAGGATCCGCGGCGGCCACAGGCGCTGCGCCTGCCAGCCGGGCGCGCTCATCCGCTCGCGCGCGACATGGATCGTCTGACCCAGGACCTGCGGGCCGCCCTGCAGGCGACCTTCGAAAGCGAGGACTACCGCAATCGCCGCGAGGCCCTGGCGCAGGAATTCAAGGAACGCCAGGAAGCGGCGTTCGAGGACATCCAGAAGCGCGCCAAGGAGCACAGCGTTGCCCTGGTGCGCACACCGCTCGGCCTCGCGCTGGCGCCGTTGCGGGAGGGCCAGGTGTTGAGCCCCGAGGAGTTCGAGGCCTTGCCGGAGGCGGAGCGCGAACAGACCAAGGCGGACCTCAAGCAGCTGGAAGAGCGGCTGCAGGCGACGCTGCGTCAGGCACCGCGCTGGGAACGCGAGCACCGCGACCGCGTGCGCGAGATCAACCGCGAGGTCAGCCGCCTCGCAGTCGACCATCTGATCGATGAAATCCGCAAGAAGCACGAGGATCTGCCGGAGGTCATCGAGTGGCTGCAGGCGGTCGAGGAAGACGTGGTCGACAAGGCGGAAACGCTTCTGGCGGGGTCCCAGCCCACGGCCGGAGAGGCGGGACAGCAGCCGCAGCCCGCGCACGCCCCGACACAGGACGGCGCGATGCGCCATTACGCCGTCAACGTCCTTGTGGGCAGGGACGGCGACGGCGGTGCCCCCGTCGTGTACGAGGATCATCCGACCTACGGCAACCTGCTGGGTCGCATCGAGCACCGATCGGAATTCGGCACCCTGGTCACCGAATTCACGCTGATCAAGGCGGGGGCGCTGCACCGCGCCAATGGCGGGTTCCTCGTGGTGGATGCGTACAAGCTGCTGACACAACCGTTCAGCTGGGACGGCCTGAAGCGAGTCCTGCGCGCGGGCGAGATCAGCATCGAGCCGCTCGGCCAGACCCTCAGCCTGGTCGACACCGTGTCGCTGGATCCGCAGCCGGTTCCGCTCGACATCAAGATCGTTCTCGTGGGCGAACGGCTGCTCTACTATCTGCTCTGCGCCTACGATCCGGATTTCAACGAGCTGTTCAAGGTTCAGGCGGACTTCGAGGAGGAGATGCCGCGCAACGAGGCGAGCGTGGACCTCTATGCCCGCCTGATCGGCACCATCGTCCGCAATGAGGGAATGCGGCCATTCGAGGCCGGCGCCGTCGCCCGGGTCATCGAACGCGCGGCACGGCTGGCGGGCGATCGCGCGAAACTGACGACCCATATGCGCAGCATTGCCGACCTCCTGCACGAGGCCGACTATTGGGCCGAAACGGCCGGGCACGAGACCGTCACCGGCGCCGACGTAACGCGGGCCATCGACGCCCATACCCGCCGCTCAGACCGGCTGCACGAAAAGATCCAGGAAACCATCGCCGAGGGCATCGTGCTGATCGACAGCACCGGGGCCAAACCGGGCCAGCTGAACGGACTGTCCGTGATGCAGCTCGGCGGATTTTCGTTCGGCCGGCCGAGCCGGATCACTGCGCGGGTCAGCATGGGCCGCGGCCGTGTCATCGACATCGAGCGCGAGGTCAAGCTGGGCGGCCCGCTGCATTCCAAGGGCGTGCTGATTCTCTCGGGCTTCCTTGCCGACCGTTTCGGGCGGGACCGGCCGCTGGCCCTGGCGGCCAGCCTGGTCTTCGAGCAGTCCTATGGCGGCGTCGACGGCGACAGCGCCTCCTCGACCGAGCTCTACGCGCTGATGTCGGCGCTTTCGGGGGTGCCGATCAAGCAGGGCTTCGCGGTGACCGGCTCGGTCAACCAGCGCGGCGAGGTGCAGGCGATCGGCGGCGCCAACGAGAAGATCGAGGGCTTCTTCGACGTCTGCAAGGTGCGCGGCCTGACCGGCGACCAGGGCGTGCTGATCCCGGCCTCGAACGTCCGTCACCTGATGCTCCGCGACGACGTGGTCGAGGCCTGCCGCAAGGGCGAGTTCGCGATCTACGCCGTCGAATCCATCGATCAGGGGCTGGAGATTCTGACCGGCGTGCCGGCGGGCGAGCCCGACGCGGACGGAATCTATCCGGAAGGCACGATCAACCGGCTTGTCGCCGACCGCCTGGAGGCCTTCGCCGAGAAGGCGCGCAAGGCCGGCATCGACAGGGATGGCGGCAATGACAAGGGCGGCGGCGACAAGGACGGCGACGACGCCCGGAAATCTTAGGTCACGCCAGAATCCGGCCGATGCGGCGACGCAGGTCGGGCAGCAGAGCCGCTTCGAACCATGGATTGCGCCGCAGCCACGCGGTGTTGCGCCAGCTGGGATGGGGCAGCGGCAGAAAGTCCGGCAGGTATTCGCGCCAGGCGGCCACGGTCTCGGTCAGGCTGCGGCGCCGGCGGCGGCCGAGATAATGCGCCTGGGCGTACTGGCCGACCAGAAGGACGAGTTCGACCTTCGGCATGTGCATCGTCAGCCGGCGGTGCCACAGCGGCGCGCATTCGGGGCGCGGCGGCAGATCGCCGCCACGGTCATGGCGCCCGGGATAGCAGAATCCGATCGGCAGGATGGCGACGCGCGTCGCGTCGTAGAAGGTCTCGCGGCCGATCGCGAGCCAGTCGCGCAGGCGCTCGCCGGAGGCATCGTTCCACGGGATGCCGGTTTCGTGCACGCGGGTGCCGGGCGCCTGGCCGACGATCATCAGCCGCGCCGTCGGCGCGGCGCGGAAGGCCGGCCGCGGGCCGCGCGGCAGGTGATCGGCGCATAACGTGCAGGCTCGCGCGGCGGCCACGGCCTCGTCCAGCGTCTCCCGGGTGTTCACCCCGCCATGTCCCGCCCCAGCCTGCCGAACCACTCGGGCACGACCGTACCGGCAGGCCCGTACACCGCCTCTTCGAACAGGGTCGCGCCCTCAGACGGCTCCAGGTTCAACTCCACCGTGCGCGCGCCGGCGATGCGGGCAGACTGCACGAAGCCGGCGGCCGGATAGACATTACCGGACGTGCCGATTGAGACGAACACATCGCAGGACTCGAGCGCCGCGTAGATGCGGTCCATCTCGAACGGCATCTCGCCGAACCAGACCACGTGGGGACGCATCGTGCCCAGTTCGCTGCAGGCGAGGCAGGGCGTCGCGACCATAAGATCGTCCCGGCACTCGACGACGTCGCCGCAGCGGTCGCAGCGCGCCTTCAGCATCTCGCCGTGCATGTGGATCAGGTTGCGGCTGCCGGCGCGTTCGTGAAGGTCGTCGATGTTCTGGGTGACCAGCAGGAACTCGCCGGACCAGGCGGCCTCGAACTCGGCCAGCGCCAGATGCGCCGGGTTGGGGGCGATGTCGTTGCGCAGCAGATTGCGCCGGCGCGTGTTGTAGAACTCCTGCACGCGCACCGGGTCGCGCCGGAAGGCCTCGGGCGTCGCGACGTCCTCGATCTTCACCGTGGCCCAGATGCCGTCGGCGTCGCGGAAGGTGTGCAGACCGGACTCGCGGGAGATTCCGGCGCCGGTCAGCACGACGATCGAGCGGGGTTCAGCCATGTCGCCCGGCATGCTAAACCAATCGCTCGAAACCGCAAACGGGAAGCGTATGGTCCGGGTCCTGTTCGTCTGCACCGGCAACATCTGCCGCTCGCCGACCGCCGAGGGGGTGTTCCGCCACCTCGCGGCCGCGGCCGGGCACGACGGTACGATCGAGGCGGATTCCGTGGGACTCGGCGGCTGGCATGTCGGCGACCCGCCGGATCCGCGGGCGATCGAGGCGGCGGCGCGGCGCGGCATCGACCTGTCGGGGCTGCGGGCGCGGCAGCTGTCCGTGGCCGACTTCGGGACCTTCGACCTGCTGCTGGCGATGGACCGCGGCCACTATCGCGAGATGGCCGGCCGCGCGCCGCGCGAACACACGGCCAAGGTGCGGATGTTCATGCAGGCGGCGCGCGGCGACGGCGCGCCGTCCGTGCCGGATCCCTATTACGGCGCCCGCACCGGCTTCGAGGAGGTGCTCGACATGATCGAGGAGGGCGCACGCGCCTGGCTGCGGGAGCTGGAGGCCAACTGGCTGTGACGCCGGCCGCACGCCGGGCCGTCGCCGCCGCCACGGGCACCGAGGTCGACCGCGTCAGCCCGATGTCGGGCGGCTGCGTCGGCGAGGTCTGGCGCCTGACGCTGGCCGACGGGCGCCAACTGGTCGCCAAGACCGCCGGCCCCGGCGGCACCCTCGACGTCGAGGGCTACATGCTCGACTATCTGACACGTACGCGGACCGTACCCGTGCCGGAGGTGCTTCACGCCGCGCCGGATCTGCTGCTCATGTCCTGGGTCGAGACCGCCGGGCCGCTGACGGGCGCCGCCCAGGAACACGCGGCGGACCTGCTGGCTGCGCTGCATGGTATTGCGGCCGATGCGTACGGCCACGAGCGGGACACGTTGATCGGCCCGCTGCCGCAACCGAATCCCTGGAGCCAGTTTTGGATCGCCTTCTTCCGCGACCAGCGGCTGCTGTATATGGGTCGTGAAGCCTTGGAAAACGGCCGGCTAAGGCCTGATACGTACGGCCGCCTGGAGGCGTTCTGTGCCACCAGGCTCGATACGTACATCGAGGAGCCGGAACGGCCGTCGCTGATCCACGGCGACATGTGGGGCGGCAACGTTTTGTGCCGCGACGACCGGATCGCCGCCTTCATAGACCCGGCGATCTACCACGCCGACCCTGAGATCGAGCTCGCCTTCTCGACCCTGTTCGGCACGTACGGCGACCGGTTCTTCCGCCGGTACAACGAGCATCGCCCGATCCGCCCCGGCTTCTTCGAGGCCCGGCGCGACATTTTCAACCTCTACCCGCTGCTGGTCCACACGCGGCTGTTCGGCGGCCACTACGAATCGCAGGTTGACGCTATCTTAAGGCGGTATGGCTAGGCTGATCCCGCCAGCGGGTAGCTCGCCTCTTCGATGTAGACGGCACCCTCGGATTTCAGGAAGCTGGCGAACAGCACGAAACGATCGACCGGGAACGGGGTGGAGCGAAACGCGCCGTGTGCGCCGGCCCAGTCCTCGACCCGGCCCTTGCGGACGTCGCGGAGGCGCGCGATCGTCACGTGCGGCGAGAACTTGCGGGTCTCGGCTGCGAGCCCGGCCCGCACCAGCGCCGACTCGATCTTCGCCTGCAGATGCATCAGCGGCTTTGACGGCACGACACCGACCCACAGGGCGTGCGGATGCTTGCCGCGGCGGAAATTGCCGATACCGTCCAGCTGCAGCGTGAACGCAGGGGCGCGCACATCCGCCAGCGCGGCGTCGATGTCGCCGGCCGCATCGTTCGGCACCTCGCCGATGAACCGTAGCGTCAGGTGGATGTTCTCCGGCTTGATCCAGCGGGCGCCCTGCAGGCCGGACTGGAGCAGGCCCAGCTGGGTTCTGACGGTTTCCGGCAGCGGAACGGCGACGAAGAGGCGTATCATGATGCGTCGGGTTTGAGGACGGCAGCGGCTGGAATGGCCGGTCGGGCCGGCGCCAAATTACTGCAAACCGGCCTACAGGAACAGGGTCAGCACCCCGGTATAGCCATACAGGCGATTGTGGTTGATCTCGCCGTTGGCGAACAGGCCGGCGATCGGGAACTCGCCCAGCTCGTCGGCGATCATCGACATCTCGCGGCTGCCGGGCCCGAACTGGTTCGGCCCGCGGGCAACGCAGGTATAGTAGAGCGCGCCCCGGATGCCGTTGGCGGTGCGCTGCCTGAGCCGGGCGAGCATGCGGCGCAGGTCCTCGGCGGCGGTCCGTTCGTCGCGACGGCAGAACATGACCCGGTCCCCGGCCGACACGACATCGCCAATCGCCAGCAAGCCGTTCTCGCGGTCGACGCCGATCAGGTTGCGCACCAGATAGTCGCCGGTATCGGATCCGATCACCGGCAACGCGGCGAAGATCTGCCCGCCGGCGCGGCGCAGGTCGCCAGAGAGGGCCTTGCCGACATCGTCCTCGAAGACCTCCAGCGCGGGCTCCTCGTCAAGCTCGATGAGAATGTTGCCGTCGGCGCGGGTCACGGTATGGGCCGGGCCGATCGGCGAACATCCCTGGGTCAGGGCCACCGCGACGGGCAGTGCGTAGGGCGACAGCAGCACGCCGGACAGGCCGCCGGAAAAGCTGCCGCCGGCGAGCTGCACGGCGCCGGACTTCACGGACGTCAGGCCGCCGACGAGATAGGCGTTGGTCGATTCCGCAAGCTCGCCGACGAGGCCCTGGATCTGGTCGTTTCTGGGGTCGGCATGAACCACCGCAAGCGGCGGATCGTTGGCGGCCAGCCAGTCGGCGTGTGCCGCGACGGTGTCGCCAACCCCGGCCTTGATGCCGCCGAACAGACGAAAGCCGTCGGCGTCGATCGGCATCACCAGCACGGATATCGCCGGTTCCTCGAAATACTCGGCCCGATACCCGCACACGCCCATACCGGCCGCGCCGATCCAGTGCGGCACACCCGTGCCCTTTCGCAGCCGCGCCTCGATGTCGGGCAGCCCGCCGGCGAAGGCCTCGGTGACGTAAACGACGCCCAGCCGGGGCTCCCCGCCGAGTTCGCCGAGGCCGGCGAGAACCCGGTCGACGGCGTCCTGCCATCGCGCCGCGCCGGCCGCCGCGGCCCTGAAATCGCCTGCGTCGCTCATCGCCGGGCCTCCGTCAGCGCCGCGCTCACCACCGGCACGATATTTTCGACGATCACGCCGATCCCGGCCGCGGTGGGATGAATGCCGTCTTCCTGGTTGAGCGCCGGATTCGCCGCGACCCCGTCAAGAAAGAACGGATAATAGGCGGTCCCGTGCTTCTCCGCGAGTTCCTCGAAGAGTGCTGCATACGCCGCACCGTACTGTGCGCCGAGATTCGGCGGCGCCCGCATTCCGGCCAGCAGGACATGGGCCCCGCTTGCCCGGATTCGGGTGATGATCTCGTCGAGATTGCGGCGGGTGACCTCGGGGTCCAGGCCCCGAAGGCCGTCGTTCGCGCCGAGCGCGACGATCACCAGGTCGAACCGGTCGGCGAGCAGCCAGTCCAGCCGGGCAAGACCGCCGGCGGTGGTATCACCCGACACGCCGCCGTTCACCACCCGCGCAGAGACCCCGGCGCGCGCCAGCGCGGCCTCGAGCTGCGATGGGAAGCTGTCCTCGAGCGCCAGACCGTAGCCGGCCGTCAGGCTGTCGCCCAGGGCCAGGATCACCGGCCGGCCGTCGGCGGCGGCCGTCGCGGGCCGCTCGGCAGTCCCGAGCCATGCGATGAGGCACAACAGAAACTGCAGCCGATTGAATATCCAGCCGGCCGCGCGATATATGCTTGAGGCTTGCCGCGGTTTGGGGTTCATCGACGATCCTGGCGTATGACGTCCTGTGGCGAATGCATGCACGACGAGCGAGTGGCAATCTAGAACTAATTGGCGATGCAGGATCAATCGACAACCCCCGGTGAGGGGCACGGCCCCATCGTCGCTCTGTCGGGGCTCGAGCTGACCCTCTCCAGCACCGCCGGCACGGTGGACATCCTTCGCGGCATCGACGTCGAGATCCGACCGGGCGAACAGGTGGCCCTGGTCGGCGCGTCGGGGGCTGGCAAATCCTCGATGATGATGATCATCGCCGGGCTGGAGCACGCGTCGGCGGGCTCGGTCCGGGTCGCGGGCTGCGAGCTGACCGCGATGAGCGAGGACGAACTCGCCCTGTTCCGCCGCGAGAACGTCGGCATCGTCTTCCAGTCGTTCCACCTGATCCCGACGATGACGGCCCTGGAGAACGTCGCGGTGCCGCTGGAATTCGCCGGACACGGGGATGCCTTCGATTTGGCCGCGGAGGAGCTGGCGGCGGTCGGGCTGGGCCACCGGACGTCGCACTACCCGGGCCAGCTGTCCGGCGGCGAGCAACAGCGGGTCGCGCTGGCCCGCGCCTTCGTGACGGAGCCGCGCCTGCTGCTGGCGGACGAGCCGACCGGCAATCTCGACGGCGACACGGGAGCGCAGATCATCGACCTGATGTTCCGCCTGTCCGAGCGCAAGGGAACGACCTTGCTGCTGATCACCCACGACCCGGCGCTGGCGTCGCGTTGCGCGCGCGAACTGCGGATCGCGGACGGGCGGATCGTCGGCGACGTGGCACGGGTGGCGGCCGCACGATGACGTCGTCGACCGGTTCGCTGCACGGTTATTTCCTGACCTGGCGGCTGGCGCGCCGCGAGCTGCGCGGCGGACTGCGCAGCCGGTTCCGGGGATTTAGGATCTTCCTGTCCTGTCTCGTGCTGGGAACCGCAGCGATCGCCGGGGTCGGGTCGGTGTCCTCGTCGATCGGCGCAGGGCTGCGGGCCGAGGGGCGGGCGCTGCTCGGCGGCGATCTCGAGCTGCGCATCCACCACCGCCCGGCGACGCCGGAGCAGCGCGAGTGGCTGGCGGCGAACGGCCGGGTATCGGAGATGGTTGGGCTGCGGGCGATGGCCAACCGGGTCGATGGAACGGCCCGAAGTCTGGTCGAACTGAAGGCTGTCGATGCGGCCTACCCGCTGGTCGCAGAGGTCGTCCTGCGCGGCGGCCACCGCCTGGCGGACGCGCTGGCGCGTCGCGACGGCGTGCATGGCCTGGTCGCGGCGCAATCGCTCCTGAGCCGGCTGAACCTCTCGGTCGGCGACCGGGTGACGATCGGCGAGGCGACGCTGCGGATCACGGGGGTCCTGATCGCCGAGCCCGACCGCGCAACCCGCGGCATCCAGCTGGGGCCGCGGGTCATCGTTTCGCGGGCGGCGCTCGAGACAACGCAACTGCTGAAACCGGGCGCGCTGTCGCGATACTACTACCGCATTGTGCTGCCGCCCGGTGCGCGGGAGCACGAGGTGCGTGACCGCCTCGCCCGTGCGTTTCCGGACGCGGCCTGGCGGGTCCGCGGCCCGACCGAGGCGGCGCCGGGGCTGCGGCGCTTCGTCGACCGTCTGACCCTGTTCCTGACCCTGGTCGGGCTATCGTCGTTGCTGATCGGCGGGATCGGCATCGGCAACGCGGTGCACGGTTTCCTCATGCAGCGGCGGCCGACCATCGCCACGCTGAAATGCCTGGGTGCGCCGGCGGGGCTGGTGCTGCGCATGTATCTCGTGCAGATCGTGCTGCTGGCGGCCATCGGCATCGCCGTCGGACTCATGCTCGGGGCCCTGGCGCCGCAGGCGACGGCGCCGCTGCTGGGGGAGTTGCTGCCGGTCGGGATCGAAACGGGAATCTACCCGATTCCGCTCATCGTGGCGGCGACGTTTGGCTTTCTGACGACGCTGCTGTTCTCGCTGGCGCCGCTGCTGTTGGCACGGGACGTGCCGGCGGCGGAACTGTTCCGAAAGACCGTGGCGCCGGCGCATCGCCGGTTGCGTATCGGCGACGTCGCGGTCATGGCGGGCCTCGCCGCCGCATTGGCCGGCCTGACCATCGCCACGTCCGCCGATCGGGCCCTTGCCGTCTGGTTCGTCGCCGGCGCGATCGCGACCTTCGCGACCTTTCGCCTGGCCGCCGCCGGCGCAACACGGCTTGCAGCAGCGTTGCCGCGCCCGCGACGGCCCCGGATCCGTCTGGCGCTCGCCAATCTGCACCGGCCGGGGACCCCGACCAACAGCGTCGTGGTGTCGCTGGGAATGGGCATCACCGTCCTGGTCGCGATCATGATGATCGAGCGCAATCTGAATGACCGCATCGCCGAGGTGGTCGAAGAGGAAGCGCCGGCGTTCTTCTTTCTCGACATCCAGCCGCAGCAGACCGCCGAGTTCGACAAGCTCGTCCGGTCGTTCCCCGGCGCTGGTGCGGTGCGCCAGGTGCCGATGCTGCGGGGCCGGATCACGGCGATGGCCGGCATTCCGGTCTCGGACATCGAGCCGCCGCCGCATCACGCCTGGGTCACCCGCGGCGACCGCGGCCTGACCTGGGCCCGCACGCCACCGGAAAGCGGCAGTCGCATCGTCGCCGGCGAATGGTGGCCGGCGGACTATGCCGGCCCGCTGCTCATCTCATTCGATGCCGAGGCGGCGCAAGCGTTCGGCCTCGGCATCGGCGACGAGGTTGCGTTCAACATCCTCGGCCGACCCTTCGTTGCCAGGATCGCCAATCTGCGGCGCATCGACTGGGCATCGCTGGGGATGAATTTCGTGGTCATCTTCTCGCCCGGCGCGCTCGAGCAGGCGCCGCAGATCAGCATCGCCACGGTGCATATCGACAGGGAATCGGAAGACGCCCTGGAGGCGGCCGTCAGCACACAGTTCCCGAATATTTCGGCGGTCCGCGTGCGCGACGTGGTCACCGACGTCAACCGGATCATGGAGTCGGTGGACATCGCCGCGAAGGTCATTGCCGCGGTGGCGATCATCGCCGGTGTGCTGGTCCTCTCAGGTGCGATCGCCGCCGGCCGCCGGCAGCGCATCTACGATGCCGTTGTCCTGAAGACCCTGGGCGCCACCCGCCGGGACGTGCTGACCGCCTATCTGATCGAGTTCGCCTTGCTGGGCCTGGTCACCGCGGCCATCGCCGCGGCCGCGGGAAGCCTCGCCGCCTGGGCGATCACGACGGGGCTGATGCATATCGACTGGGCGTTCACACCGGGCGCCATGGTCTGGACCACCGCGGTCTGCGTCGGCGCGACTCTGTTCTTCGGAGCACTGGGCGCATGGCGGGCGCTGGGCCGCAAGGCGGCGCCGCTGCTGCGCAACGAGTAGGGCGTCAGCCGGCCAGCGAGATCGTGTGGCCGTCGACCGCGAGCGCCTGGCCGGAGATCCTGGCGCCCGCATCGGAACAGACGAACAAGGCCATGTTGGCGATATCCGCCGCATCCACGAAGGTGCGCATCGACACCTGCGCCTCGTAGGCGGCGCGGACCGCGTCCATGTCGAGGCCGCGGGCCGCCGCGTCCGCGGCGATGACCCGGTCGATCCGCGCGCCGGCAACGCAGCCCGGGCAGATTGCGTTGACGCGAATCGCATGCGGTCCGAGCTCCATGGCCAGCGTCTTGGTGAGCCCGATAAGACCCCACTTGGCCGCAGCGTAGGGGCTGCGGTTGGGAAAGCCGAACAGGCCCGCCGTCGATGAGATATTGACGATCGCCCCGCCGCCGGCGCGTTTCAGATGCGGAATCGCCCGGCGCGCGCAGTGGAACGCCCCGTCGAGATCGACGGCGATGGTGCGCCGCCAGTCGTCCGGCGCGATATCCTCCGCCGGTGCCGTGGGCCCTGCGATTCCGGCGTTGTTGATCAATATGTCGAGCCCGCCGAGCTCACCCAGCGCCGCGTCGAACAGCCGGTCCACGGCGCCCGGATCGGCGACGTCGGCCACGGTTGCGCCCAGCCCCGGACGCGCATCGCGTGCCTCCGACAGCGCCTTGTCGTCGACGTCGCAGGTGTGAACGCGGGCGCCCGCATCCATGAAGGTCTCGACGATTGCGCGGCCGATCCCGGCGGCACCCGCGGTCACCACCACGCGTTTGTCCTCAAGTCCCGATGTCACCGCCTGTCCTCCTTCACATGCATGCGATTTACGTTGAAATCGCGCCGGTTGCTGTTGATTCATGAGCGCGATATGCCAATATTAGGTGCGTCGAAACAACTGCTTTTACGTGGTTGGCATAGAGAGAGAGGAAAAATGGCACTCGATCCGCGCACACAGGTTGCGACCCCCGTCGGCACACGCGCCGGCGAAATCGATGAGGGTCTGCGCTCCTACATGCTTCGCGTATACAACTACATGGCCCTTGGCGTTGCCTTCACCGGCATCGTGGCCATGGCCGTCGCCACAAACGAGCAGCTGATGCAGGCGGTATTCGGCCTCCGGTGGATCCTGTTCTTCGGCATCATCGGGCTGGGCTTTTTCAGCGGTCGGCTGATCTTCGGCGGCAACAGCGTGCTCGCACACGGTGCATACTGGCTGTATGCGGGTATGTGGGGCGCACTGATCGCACCGATGTTCTGGATCTACACGGATGCCAGCATCGCGCGCGTGTTCTTCATTACCGCCGCGGCCTTCGCTGGCATGAGCCTCTATGGCTACACCACGAAGCGCGATCTCTCGGCGATCGGCGCGTTCCTCGCCATGTCGACCTTCGGGATTCTCATCGCCGTGCTGGCGAACGCCTTCATCTTCCAGAGCTACGACATCCACATGGTTCTGTCGGCGGTCATCGTCGTCGTTTTCGCCGGGCTGACGGCGTACGAGACACAGGCGATCCGCAGGATGTACGTGACGGGCGAAGGTGGCGAAATGATGCAGAGAAAGGCCATCTTCGGCGCCTTCCTGCTGTATGGCAGCTTCGTGACGATGTTCGTCTGGCTGCTTCAGTTGCTGGGCGTCGCGCGCGACTGAGCCCGATACCGGACCTTTTGTCCAAGTCGAAACCGCCCGGGCATTCCCCGGGCGGTTTTCTCATGCGTTGTCGGCGATGTACGCGCCGGCGCGTCACATATCGAAATCCGAGCAGGCGTCGATATAGCTCTGGATCCTGGCCCGCCACTCGGTCGACGTGAGGTCCTCACCCTGGCCGCACATCGGACAGGCGTGGCTATCGTTGTCGATCAGCCAGGAGACCGGCTTCTTCACCTTGTGGCCGCACTGTTGACAGGCGATCTCCGCTTCGACCTTATCCATCAACTTGTCCATTCTTCGAGTGTGCGCCTCCGCCGCCCGCATGTAAAGTTAATGGTCGGTTCAGATGCACCGGCCGCCATCGACCTCCAGGCAGACCCCGGTCAGGAACCGCGCCTCGTCGGAACACAGAAACAGTGCCGAATCGGCGACGTCCCGCGGCGTGCTCAGGCGGCCGAGCGGCACCGTGGAGACGAACTGCCGACGCCGTTCCGCGGTGTCCTCGCCCAGGAAGAGATGCAGCATGCCGGTTTCCCCGGCCACCGGGTTGAGCGCGCAGACGCGAATCGAATCCGGCGCAAGCTCCAGCGCCATCGATTTGGTGATCGTGATCACGGCGCCCTTCGACCCGTTGTACCAGACAAGCCCGGGGCGCGGCCGCACACCGGCGGTCGAGGCGATGTTCAGGATCATGCCTCCGCCGTGGGCCCGGAACACCGGGACGACGCTCCTTGCGGCGTGATAAAGGGATTTCACGTTCACCGCAAACACGCGGTCGAACTCTTCCTCGCCGACCTCCAGCATCGGGCCGTTGCGATGGGTAAACCCGGCGTTGTTGACGAGAATGTCGAGCCCGCCGAAGGTCTCCAGGGCGGTCGCAACCATAGCGGCCGTGTCGTCGCCGCGGCTGACATCCGCGTGCACGAACCGGGCGGATTGTCCGAGGGAGTCGGCGATGGCGCAGCCTGCGGAATCGTCGATGTCGGCGACCACCACCTTCGCGCCCTCCTCGACGAAACGGCGGGCGATGCCCTCGCCGAATCCGGAGCCTGCACCCGTGACGACCGCAACCTTTCCGCTAATTCGCATTACCAGACCCCCTTCTCAATTGTACAGAATTGCAGACGATTTCCCGTCTTCGGGTTAGAAAATCGTTTCTGTGCAACTTATCATTAATGCATCCCGTTCACGATAACACGCCAGCGAACAAAAAGGCTTGAACATGCACCGCCTGCTTCTGCTATCTTCGCGGTGCGTGTTATACAGGCTCGAAAGTGGGATTTATGAGCCCTTTTGGTCATGTCTCTGCGGCTCCCCGCGGTGCGAATTCGCGGACTGAGAGTTAACGAATGAGTGGCAGTACCGTATTGCTGGTCGAAGACACGCCCTCGTTGGCGCGGCTGTACAACAAATACCTCGATGGCGAAGAGCTGGATGTGACGGCAGTCGGAACCGGCAAGGAGGCGATGGCGGCGCTGAGCGCGGAGCCTCCGTCGGTGGTACTGCTTGACCTCCGCCTGCCGGACATGGACGGCCTTGATATACTCAAGGAGATCCAGGCGCGCGAGCTGCCGAGCGAAGTCGTGGTCATCACCGCTCACGGTTCGATCAACGTCGCGGTGGAGGCGATGCGCGCCGGCGCTTACGATTTCCTCGTCAAGCCGTTCAACGCCGAACGTCTGCTGGTCACGGTGCGCAACGCCCTCAAACACCGGTCCCTGTCGGCCATCGTCAAGAAGATCAAGGACGTCTCGCGGGACAGCTATTTCGGGTTCATCGGCTCGTCGCTGGCGATGCAGGCGGTATACCGAACGGTGGACGCGGCGGCGGCGTCTAAGGCGACCGTGTTCATAACCGGCGAATCGGGCACCGGCAAGGAGGTCGCGGCCGAGGCGATTCATCGGCAGAGCCCGCGCAAGAACGGGCCGTTCGTTGCCATCAATTGCGGTGCCATCCCCAAGGACCTGATGGAATCGGAGATCTTCGGGCACGTGAAGGGCGCTTTTACCGGCGCCCACGCCGACCGAGACGGCGCGGCCTCGCGGGCGTCGGGCGGCACGCTGTTTCTCGACGAGATCTGCGAGATGGACCTGGCCCTGCAGACGAAGCTGCTCCGGTTCATCCAGACGGGCACGTTTCAGAAGGTCGGCGGCGGCAAGACCGAGAAGGTCGACGTCCGCTTCGTCTGCGCCACCAATCGGGACCCGCTCGCGGAGGTCGAGGCCGGCAACTTCCGCGAGGACCTATACTACCGGCTGCACGTCATCCCGGTGCATCTGCCGCCGCTGCGCGACCGCAACGGCGACGTCGTCGAGATCGCCCGGCATTTCCTCGGCGTGTACGCGGCCGAGGAAGGCAAGACGTTTACCGACTTCAGCCCGGAAGCAGAGCAGGTCATCGGGCAATACAATTGGCCCGGCAATATCCGGCAGCTGCAGAACGTTATCCGGAACATCGTCGTGCTGAACGAGGGCGATACCGTCACCGCCGAGATGCTCCCGCCGCCGCTCAACCAGCTGGGGCCGTCGACGAAAAGAGAGCCGGTCGCGGACCGACCAAACGAGCAGCCCCGGGAGGCGGACGCCGGGAACCTGGCCGCGGCGGCCTCCGGCAATGGCGACATCCTGCCACTCTGGAAGGTCGAGCGTGATGTCATCGAGCGTGCCATCGAGGCGTGCGACGGCAACATCCCGAAGGCGGCCGCCAAACTGGGCATCTCCCCTTCGACCATATACCGTAAGAAGTCGAGCTGGGAATCCGAAGACCTCGAATCCTAGCAGTTTGTTTCCCGCCGCGGCGCGCCTGCGGGCTGTCGCGCAGCAGGGCTTCGTCCTTCACTCCGGCGGCGGATAACCGGCCCGGGCGAACTCCGCCCAGCTTTCGGCCACGAGCTCGGGCAGGCGGCCCAGCAGTTCGGCCGTGAGACCGGCGTCGTTCACGTTTGCCGCGGCTTCGAGACGCTGGACCAGAACCTGAAGACGCAACGCGCCGAACGTCCCGGAACTGCTCTTCATCGCGTGTGCTTCCGCGGCCAGGGAATCGAGGTCGCCGGACTTCATGGCCGTCTGCATGCGCAGGAGGCGCTCGTCGGTTTCGGTCATGAAGGATGCGATCAGTTCACTCACCAGTTCCGGTCCGGCATCGTTGCGCAGCTGATCCAGGATCTGCGTGTCGGCCAGGGTGGCGTCCCCGGCACCGGGTCGCGGCCCGTCCGTCGCGGCGTCGCCGTCATCGGGGCGTTCGGAACCGGGCGGTCCGACGAGGCGCCGCAGCACAGACGACAGGATACGCCGGTCGACGGGCTTCGAGACGTGGTCGTCCATCCCTGACTCGAGGCAAAGCTGCCGGTCTTCCGCATTCACATGGGCGGTCATGGCCACCACGGGAATCGCATGTTCGGGTCCGGGCAGGCCGCGGATTTGCGACGTCGCTTCGAAACCATCCATTCCGGGCATCCTGATATCCATCAAGACCAGGCCGTATATGCCCTCGCGCACGGCGTCGACGGCCCGTTGTCCGTTCTCGACCGCATCGCACTCGTATCCCATCTTCTTGAGGATCGAGACACCCAGCAGGCGGTTGGTCTGGCTGTCATCGACGAGAAGCACCCGCTGGCCATGTGCGCCTGCCGGCTCGACCGTGCGCGCCGGCGCGGCGGCCCGCGCGGCCGGCGCCGGAGGCTCGGCCGGCGCCGCGTCGAAAACGCCGACACCGCAATATCCGAGAAACGCGCCGTCGTTATTGATCCGGGGAACACCGCTCAGCCGCAACGTCCGCGTCCGATCATGGTCCTGCAGGATCAGCGCGACATCGGTCAATCTGCGATGCGCGTCCATGTCCTCGAGGCACTTCGACAAGCCCGCATCACCGCCGGCACCGGCCGGGGAGGCCAGTTCGGTGAGGCTGCGCCCGACCATCCAGTGCAGCTCGTCCCGGCTTACCTCGCTGCGCACCGGAACCGCCAGGGAGAACCGGTGCAGCACGTCCGTCTCCCATATCCACGCGCCGGCCGCGGAGATGATCAGCCGCGATCGTTCCTGCTCGCTGCTCGCGGCGGACGCGCGTGCGCGTGCCGCCGTCACGTCGGTCACGCTGACCATTATCCCGCCATCCGCCAGCTTCGCCTGTTCGAGCCGCACCCATGTCCCCCCATCGAGCGGCCGCTCACCGACGGGACCGCTGCCGTCGTCGTCGGGAGCGGGCTTGCCGGCGATCGAACCGATTGTCTCCTCGTATAGGCCGCCGATAGCGGAGAAACTCTCAAGGTCGGCAAAGACCGCACGCCAGTGCCGATTGCAGAACACCAGCCGCCCCTCGGCATCGAAGATGGCGAGCCCCAGCGGCAGCGCGTCCATCCGGTCGCGGCCGGTTGCCCCCGACGGCTGCCAACCGCCGGCCGCGGCGCCGCCGCCGGCGCGGCGCGCGACCAGAAAGCCGAGGCCCGCTCCGCAGAGAACCACGACGCTCAGCCAGGCAGCCAGATCAAGGGGGAACCCGCCGGCGCCAGCGGAAGCGGCGAGCCGGTAAAACAGGCTTGCCAGAGACGCAAGAAACAACACCGCCAAGCCGGCAATGGACAGGTCTCGTGGCGTCAAACCGATCGTCCCCGCGATTGCAATACGCCGGGCGGCCGCGCAACCGGGCGCCCGTGCAGACAATGCTCTCTCCCAATTCGGGCCATGCGTCAAGGGAAGACAGACCGCTTGCCAGCATTCTTCCGGCGATGCATTAGTGGCGGATGATCCTGCTGTTTTCGGATTTCGGAGTTTCCGGGCCTTATGTGGGCCAGATGCGATCGGCGATTCTGGAGCGAGACCCCAAGGCCGACGTGGTCGACCTGATGCATGATGCGCCCCGGTCCGATCCGCGGGCCGCCGCCTACCTTCTTGCCGCGCTGGTGCCGCACATGCCGGCCGACTGCATCTGTCTTGCCGTCGTCGACCCCGGTGTCGGCGGCGACCGCCCGCCGCTTGTCGTCAAGGCGGGCCGCCGGCATTTCGTGGGGCCGGGCAACGGGTTGTTCGAGATTCTGTGTCGCCGGGAGCCGGATGCACAGGCCTGGCGAATCGACTGGCGGCCGGCGACGCTGTCAAAGACCTTTCACGGCCGCGACCTCTTCGCCCCGGTGGCCGCGATGCTGTCGCAAAAGACGTTTCCGGCGGCCAGCGAAATCGCCCTTGACGCCATGGCCGTGGCCTGGCCCGACGATCTGCCGCAGGCCATATTCGTTGACGGTTTCGGGAACATCATGAGCGGCCTGCGCGCCGCGCAGATGGACGCGGACACAAGAATCGCGGTTGCGGGCCGCAAGCTGCAGCGCGCAACCAAATTCTGTGATGTCGCAGTCGGCGAAGCCTTCTGGTACGAGAATTCAATCGGACTTGTGGAAATCGCCGTCAATCAGGGCAGCGCTGCGGAGATGCTGGGCCTGCGGCCCGGCGACCCGGTGACACCGATGCCGTGATCCAAGGGAGGGCGTTCATGGACCGTGGCACGCATGCCTTCGGGGACGATCCCCGCAACGCGACCGTTCTGGTCTACGTCAACGGGCGGCTCGTGCCGCGCGCCGAGGCGACGGTTTCGGTCTTCGACAGCGGTTTCCTGATGGGCGACGGGGTCTGGGAGGGGCTGCGGCTGCACAACGGGCGCATCGCCTTCCTCGACCGGCATCTCGAGCGGCTCTACGAGGGAGCGAAGGCAATCGATCTCGATATCGGCATGACGCCGGAGGCGATGACCCGGGCGCTGCACGACACGGTGCAGGCAAACGACATGGACTCGGGCGTGCATATCCGCCTGATGGTGACCCGCGGCCTCAAATCGACACCCTACCAGAGCCCGAATGTGAATGTCGGCGACCCGACCGTGGTGATCATCGCCGAGCACAAGACCGCCAGCGAAGAGGTCGCCGCACGGGGGCTGAAGCTGTTCACCGTGCATGTGCGGCGCGGCACGCCGGACGTTCTCGACCCGAAGCTGAACATGCATTCCAAGCTGAACTGCATCACGGCGGCGATCCAGGCCGACAAGGCGGGGGCCGACGAGGGCCTGATGCTGGACCCGCACGGGTTCGTCGCGACCTGCAACTCGACGAACTTCTTCATCGTCCGCCGCGGCGCGCTGTGGACCTCCACCGGCCGCTACTGCATGAACGGCATCACCCGGGCGAACGTGCTGGCCCTTGCGCGACAGGCGGGGATTCCCGCCGAGGAAAGGGACTTCTCGCTGACCGAGGTGTACGGCGCGGACGAAGCCTTCGTTACCGGCACATTCGGCGGGCTGACGCCGGTGCGCGAGATCGACGGCCGGGCGTTCGGCGGTGCGCTGCCGGGCCCCGTCACGAGGCGGCTGATTGAGCGTTACCGCGCGTTGATCGAGCGCGAATGCCCGCCGCCGCAACAGGCCTGAGGACCATAATGACGATCCGGGTCGCGATGTGGTCGGGGCCGCGCAACATCTCGACGGCGCTGCTGCGGTCCTGGGGCAACCGGGCGGACACGGCGGTCTGGGACGAGCCGCTCTACGCCCATTACCTGACGCGGCGCACCCCCGACCATCCGGGAATCGACGAGGTCGTCGCCGCCCACGAGACCGACTGGCGCAAGGTGGTCGAACGAATGCTGGGGCCGGTCCCGGACGACCGCCCGATCTTCTACCAGAAGCACATGGCCCACCACATGCTGCCGCACATCGACGACTCATGGCTCGCGCAGCTCTCCAGCGCCTTCCTCATCCGCGATCCGGCCGAGGTGCTGCTGTCGATGTCGAAGACCATGCAGACCGTAACCCTTCAGGACACAGGTTTCCCCGACCAGATCCGCTTGTTCGAACGGGTCCGCGACCTGACCGGCGCGATCCCGCCGGTGATCGATGCCAGGGACATCGGCACCGATGCGGAAGGGACGCTGCGCGCCCTGTGCGATGCGCTGTCCGTGCCGTTCGATGCCGCGATGCTGTCCTGGCCGCCGGGTCCGCGGCCGACCGACGGGGTATGGGGCCGCTACTGGTATGCCGGGGTCAACGCATCGACCGGGTTCCGGCCCTGGATAGCCCGCAGCGAATCGTTGCCCGACCGCGTCAGACCGTTGCTCGACGAACTGACGGGGCCATACGAAGCCCTGCGCCGGCACCGGCTGGTCGCCTGAGTGCGCAGTTCACGCGCGGCCCTCGAGATCCATCTTGAGCCCGATCAGGTGCAACAGGTCCTTGAGGGTCACCAGACCGACGAGCCGTCCGTTCTCGACCACCATGAGACGGCTGTTGCCGGTCCGCCGCATGAGCTTGAGGGCGTCGGCGGCGTCACGTTCGGCGTCGATGGTATTGTCCGGCGAGGTCGGCGACATGATCTCGAATACCCGCGCCGTCTCCCATTTGTCGCGTGGGACCTGCTTGATCTGAGCGATGCCCACGCAACCGCGCAGGCCGCCCTCGTCGACGACCGGAAACAGCTCGTGATAGTGGACATAGACGTAGTCGCTCACCAGCCGCTGCACCGTGATACCCGGAGGCACGGTGACCGGGTCGGCGACCATGAAGCGGCGGACGGGCTCTCCTTCGAAGACGCGCCGGGTCTGGAGCTGCATGTAGGAGCTGGAGGCGGCGGCGCGCAGGAACATGCCGATCAGTGCGTACCAGATGCCGCCGATCACGTTGCCGGCGATGAAGTTCATCAGCCCCAGGCCGATCAGCACGAATCCGAAGATCGAGCCGGCATTGGCCGACATCCGCGTCGACCATTGCAGGTTGCCCGTCCAGTGCCAGAGCGCCGCCCGCAACATGTGGCCCCCGTCGAGCGGGAATGCCGGCACCAGGTTGAAGACCGCCAGCATCGTATTGACGAAGGCGAGCCAGTCCGCAACGCCCAGCACCGGGGACGGTACCGAGAGCCCGGCCCCGACCAGCTCGAGAAGATGGAACGACAGCGCGAGCACGCCGCTGGCGATGGGGCCGGCGACGGCCATCAGGAATTCCGCCTGCGCGGTCGGCGGCTCGTCTTCCATCTCCGCAACGCCGCCGAAGATGAACAGGGTGATCCCGCGGATCGGCATGCCGTACCGGCGCGCCACAACGGAATGGCTGAGTTCGTGAAAGATGATCGATGCGAACAGGCCCGCCGCCCCCGCCACACCCATCCAGAGATACTGAGCCGACGATAGGTTGGGATGGATCTCGGGGAAGTAGCCGCCGGCCAGCGACCATGTCACGAGCACAGCCAGGATCAGCCAGCTGGCGTCGATCTTCACTTCGAAGCCAAGAATTTCGAACAGCCTGATCCCGCGTCCGAACATGCGTCACATCCCCAGAGGTTCCGGCGCCGCAGACATCATCCGCGGTCCTTGTGGTGGCCAATCTGCGGGCGCCCGCGCCATTGCCGGCGCGGCGGGACGACCCGGTGCAGCCAGGCACGCAAACGGCGCCGCAGCGGTGGCACGTCGAGCGCGATCAGGGCGGCGCCCAGCGGGATCATCCAGAACCCCAGGACGGGCAGGAATCCGAGCACCCCGCCCATCAGCAGCAGCACCCCGGATCCCGTACGCAGTCCGAAGGGAAGCTTGAGGCGGCCCCAGGCGAACCCGCGGCGGAGCCGGCGCAGCAAACCGTTCCTGCTCTCCTCGGACAGCATGATTCGCTCCTCCCGCCTCATTTGGCCGCGCCCGATCCGATCGGCGATTGTTCGTTATGTGCGTCTCGCGCCATCGAATCGCAAGTCACACCACGCCGATCGGCGGCGGCCGCCGGCGCATGCCGCTCAAAGCCTGGCCGGCGATGGCCAGCAGCAGGATGGCACCGCCCAGCAGCGTCGCCAGGCTCGGGACTTCGGCGAAGGCGAGCCAAACCCAGACCGGGCCGAGCACCACTTCGGTCAAGGCCAGCAACATCAACTCCGCCGCCGAAACGGAGCGCGATCCGATGGTATAGATGACGAGGCTGCCGGCGATTGCCACCGCGCCGTATGTCAGACAAAGGGCGAGATCGGGTGTGCTCACGGCATAGCCCGTTCCGCCGAGTGCGATCGCCATGCCCGACGCCGTGGCGCCGATCAGCCCGGCAAGGCAGGTTGCCGGCATCATATCCGCGCCGCGTCCTCGGCGCAGCGCCACCGCATAACCGGCAAAACCAACCGCCGCCCCAAGCGCGGTCAGGTCGCCGAACGGATCGCCCGCAACGACACCGTCGCCGACCATCACGGCAACACCCAAAGCCGCCACGGCCATCGCGATCCAGGTCGTGCGGCCGACCACCTCGCCGAGCAGCAGGCGCGCCATGATCGCAGCGATGAACGGTCCGGCACTGAGCAGGAACAGCGTATTCGCCACGGTCGTATGGGTCATCGAGAAGATGAAACAGACGAACCCCGCGGCCAGGCACGTCCCGGCAATCAGGGCCGGCCGCCCGGCCTCGCGAAAGGCGGCGCCGACCCTGCCCCTGCTGCGAAACGCGATGAGCGTCAGCAGCGCGACCGCAAGGCCGATCGAACGCCAGAACAGGATCTGCCATTCATCGGCCGACTCGATCGATCGCACGAACAGACCGCCGAGACTCATCCCCGCCCCGGCAACGAGTACGAGAATCCGGCCCCGCAACACGGCGATGTTATCGACCGCAATGGCGCCAGCGTCATTCAACGTCGCCAGATCCCTTCCTGTCGGGCGGCGGAGGCGGGCCGGGGCGGCCGACGTGGCGCCGGCGGCCGATGCGTCATCCGCGCGAGAACAGCCCCGTCAAGGCGCCCCCGAAGCTTCCCTCTTCCAGGTATTTTACCCCATAGACGCCGCCGGCGATGATCGAAACCAACGCGAGCAGAGAGCCGATGGCCAGCGTCGACATGCCGGTCACGCCCTGTCCGATCGTGCAGCCCATGGCCAGGATTCCGCCCGTGCCCATCAGGGCCCCGCCGACCAGGTTGCGGATCATGTCGCTCGAATTGCTGAAGCTTTCGACGCGAAACGTTCCGGTGGCCATCGCCATGACGAAGGAGCCGGCGATCACCCCGCCGACCGCCGCGATGCCGAAATTGATCGTCGCGCCGGAGAAGGTCATCAGATAGACGAGGCTCTCGCCTGTCGGGTTGATGAAGGTGAAGGACGCCAGCGGCGTCGGCTCGAAATCGTCGTATCCGATCACACCGGTTGCATACCACGCCGCCGGGATCAGCAGGCCGATGATCAGCCCCGCGGCGACGTCGCGCCGGGCGGCGCGAAACGTCGCGTCCTTGAAGCAGAACCACAGCAACGCACCGGCCAGGATCGACGTCACGACCCAGCGGATGATCTCGACCGATGCCCCCGCGATGCCGGCCAAGATGTCGGGGATTCCCTGCGACCCGAACGGATCGGAGAGGTCGATGTTGGTGGCGGCTTCCATTTCCACGCGCGCCATCGCGATGAGCCCGCGCAGCGTCATGTACGCGAATATGCCCAGCACCACCGCGACAACCAGCGATTTCAGATTACCCGCTCCGAGCCGTACCAGCGTCTTGTTCCCGCAGCCACCCGCGAGCGTCATCCCGAACCCGAACATCAGGCCGCCGAGAATTGCACCGAACCAGCCCAGATTCGGCGTCAGATAGATCGACTCGCCGAGGTCCACCACCCCGAAGATGTGCAGCCCCTGGCTGATCAGGATGGCGGTGGCGATGGCCAGCATCCAGGCCCGGAACCGGTTCCAGTTTCCCATCAGGATGATGTCGGATATGGCACCCATGGTGCAGAAATTGGTGCGCTGCGCCGTCGCGCCGAAGACCCCACCGAGTCCAAATCCCAGCAATGCTACCATGGTCCCGACGGACAGGTCTTCCATTGGCATTGTCCTCTCTTTGTGACCTTACGGGTAGGCCCGCGGCACCCATTGGGGCGACGGGCCGCGGAATTCTTCCGTCTTATCATTTACAAGAAATCTAATATGTAATGTGCCATCGCGGAGCATCGCGATGCAAGCCCGTATCCGACGTCGCGACGACGACCCCCGATCGTCCCCCGACCGCAGCGGCCGGCCCTGCGTATTAAGGAACTGGTTAAGAATCGCAGTTATTCTTCAAGGGTCTGGAACCTGGAACGATGACCGGACCCGAAGCAAACGAGCAGTACGACCTGTGGGTCGACCGCTGCCGGCAGCAACTCGAAAGAGGCGCTGCCCGCAACGCCCTTGCCGCCTGGATGCAATCCGAGGGGGTCAGCGCGGACGACGCCGCGGCGATTCTTGAAGCGGCGCGCAGCAGCCAGGCCGCGGATCCGGCTCCGTCGAACCGGCCGGACGCGGTGCCGGACGCGGCGCCGCACGCCGCGCAGCCGGACTCCCCGGCGGCACCGGTCGTCGAGGCTTCGACCGATGCGACAGACGCAGCGGTGCCTTCCGGAGTCGAACCGTCCGCCGCGCCCCCGATGTCGACCGCGCCATCGCCCCAGCTGCCCGCGGGCGATGGTGCCGCGACCGTCTTCGCCAAGGCATTCGGCAGGTCCGCTGTGGCGGGCGGCCGCGATGCGGCCGCGGCCGCGCCGGGGTCCGGCGACCACGGCACCTCACGGACGGCCGCGGACCCGCAGCCCGCCATGGACCCGAGCCCGGTTACACCGCAGCCGCCAGAGCAGGCCGCGCCGCCGCAGACGCCCGCGGGCGAATCGTCGATTGACGCGCCGCATCCTGCCGCACCGCCTCCCGACGGCCTTGCGCCCCAAGGCCAATCGGGCGCACCGCAACCGGCAACGGAGCCGGATGTCCCGGACATCCGGCCGGTCGAGCCCCCGGCGTTGCCCTCGGCCCTGCCATCGAATCCCTTTGGCACGCCGCGGGCCCCGGTGGCTGGTCCGGCCGCGCCGCCGCCGGTCGCGACGGATCAGCTTGGGGAGGCCACCCCGGAGGAGACGCAAGGACGGCACCCGGGCGCTTCGCCGCCAACGGCGGAAGAGCCGCACGCAGAGTCGCCGACGTCGCCGCTGCCGGATCCGTCCGTCGAGGGCGAGAGCGCAACCGAGCCGCACCAGGACCTCGCCGGGCCGACGGAGTCCGGTACGGACGAGGAACCACGCCACGTACCGCTCGCGGAGATGGCCGAAGCGACAGCCGAACCCCAGGAAGACGCGGCTTCAGAGCTGGACGTTGAATCGCCGCTCGAGGATCCGCACGAAACGGCGTCGGTGGATCCCGACGTCGTCGCCCCGGAGCCAGCGGTATTGCCACCGGCCCAGCCGGAGCCGCTGTCCGGTCTCGAGCCCGGGGAATACGCCGGGCAGGACGATTCGACTTCGGACCCGGCCGAACGCGAGTCTCCCGAGCAGCCGTCGGCCGTGGCATCCGAGCCGCCGACGCCTGAGCCGTCCGGCGACGCGGCGGCGACGGGGAATGAGATCCCTGAAACGGGAGCGCCCGACGAGCCGGTCGAGTTCGCGGAGTCGCTCGAGGAGGCGGCGTCCAGGATGGGCGTGGACCTGCGTCGCAACGCCCGTCATGGGCCATCGGACTCCTACGAGGACTTCATCCAGTCAGAGCAGGCGCGCGATCCCGACCGATCGGAGAGCCCCCGGGACGATGGTGCCGCCCGCGCGGTCGATGAGCCCGTCGCTGAACCGGACCACGATTCGGGCAAGACCGGGCAAACGGCCGGGAAAGAACGCCGGTTCGGGCGGCGCAGCTGCAGGCCGGCGGGGCTCGATGCGTCCCAAGCCGGGGATGAGCCGGCGCCCGCGGCGCATGCGGCCGAGAGCAGTGAGTCCGGTTCGGCGACATCCGATCCGGCGGAAGGAGGCGAGAGCGAGCTGGCCCGCGTGATCCGCGAGGCGGAACGGGGCGCCGATCAGGAACCCCCACCTCTGACGCCGCCGCCCGAGCCGAAAACCGACGAGGAAATCGCCGCTGCGGCTCGGAAACTGGGCATCAAATTCCGAGACGATGCCAAGCACGGCGCGCCGGATGCCCGGGACGGGGAGGACGACGAGTTGGCCCGCGCCGCGCGCGAGCTCGGAATCAGCTTCCGGGACGATCCGGCGCGGCCGGAGACCGCAGAGCCCGACGATGCCACCACGAAGGCGGCGGAGGAACTCGGAATCAACTTTCGCGAGGTGGCCCCGGCGAAGGTCGAGCAGCAGAGCACCTTGCGACGCTACTGGCCGATCATCCTGGTAATGGCGCTCACCGCCATCGCCATGCCGATCGTCGCGACGCTGCTGTTCTTCTCGGGCCAGTAGCCGACCGCGCGACGACCGGCCATTCGCACCAGCGTTAACCGGATTGCAACCCTCAGGTGGCATCTTGTAGTCGGGGCTAGTTTCTGCTGGAGACCATGATGCGTGTGGTGATTGGCGTATTTTTCGCGGATTCGCCCCTGACGGACAATGATGCGTTGCAGCGGTATCGCGCCCATGGCGGCGCGTCGGATGCGGGCCAGGCGGGCACGCCCGGCCCGCGCCTCGCCGCCTTCCTGACAGAGTTGACGGAGCGCTATCCCCGGTTCGAGTCGCTGTCCGAGGACGATCGGGCGACATCCCCGTGGATCGAGGAATTCGATATATGCGGGGAACAGGTCGTGATCGCACTGGCCGGCAGCGAATGCCCGAATGCGGTCGAGTTCATCCTGGAGCTGGCGGACGCGCACGGCCTCGTCTGTTTCGACCCGAAGACCCGGTCGATCCTCACGGCGCCGCCCGGCATCCACGTGGAACGACAGGCCGAAACCGCGATCTGGCCGCTCACGCTGGCGACCCTGTCGCTTGCCCTTATCAGCGTCCTGTGGCTGCATTGAGAGCCGGGCCGGCTCGGTCCGAAACGGCCTCCCTGCCGGGACGTGACGAAAGGGGGCGGCGGACATTGTCGCGTTCGCGCGGCGCCGGCCGAAACCGATGCAGCGGCGCGACGAGGACAGCGATGGCCAAGCACATTATTTCGCGGCGAAGGAGTCACGGGCAGTCCATTGCGGTCGTCCTGGGCGCCGTCATCCTCATGACGGCAAGCGCCAAGGCCGACGAGACGGCGCTGGCGGAGGCGATCTGGCGGGCGAACGAGGCCGGGGCGGAGACCCCCCGCGTCTCGGTGCTCAACCCGGAAATCGACCTCGACGGCGCCTACCGGATCCAGCAGCTGATCGTCGACCGGGCGCTCGCCTCGGGCGATACGGTGGCCGGCTACAAGGCAGGGCTGACCGGCAAGCTTGCGCGCTGGTGGTTCGAGATCGAGGATCCGGTATTCGGCGTGATCCCGTCGTCCGGCCTGCGCCGCAGCGGCGATACGATCGTCGAGCCGGCCGGCCGCCACATGCTGCTGGAGACCGAGATCGCCTTCGTCGCCGGGGCGCGGATCGACAAACCGGTCGCGAACGTCGCGGCGCTGAAGCCGATGATCCGCGGCGTCGTGCCGGTGATCGAGGCGCCGGCGGGCGGCTTCCCGGAGAGCCAGGCCCGCAAGCTGACGGTGGAAGACATCGTCGCCAACAACGTCTCGGCGCATATCCTGATCGTCGGAGAGGAGCGCTCCGCCGAGGGATTGAAGCTCAAACGGCTGCGGGCGACCTTGTCCCGCAACGGCACGCAGCTCAGCAAGGGGACCGGCGCGGACGCGATGGGCGACCCGTGGTCCGCGGCGCTGTGGCTGGTCAACGTCGCCATAAAGCAGGGCCGCGTCATCGAGCCGGGCCATCACCTCTCCACCGGCGTCATCGGCAAGCGGATCGAATCGGAGCCCGGCCGCTATGTCGCCGACTTCGGGGAACTCGGGACGATCGAGTTCGAAGTCAGGTAAGAGGTTGCGTCGCCTGCTCCAGCCATTTCGCGGTCTTGGCGTCGACCAGCGGCGTGAGCGCCTCGCGCACGCGCGCGTGGTAGTCGTCCAGCCAGGCGATCTCGCCGGGAAGCAGAAGGGACGGATCGACGAGGTTGCGGTCGATCGGCGCGAGGGTCAGGGTCTCGAAGCCGAGCATGGTCTTCTCGGCGCCGTCGATCTCGACCGGCACAACGCAGACGAGGTTCTCGATGCGGATGCCCCAGGCGCCCTCCTTGTAATAGCCTGGCTCGTTGGAGACGATCATGCCCGGCTTCAACGCCACCGTGTTGGGGATCTTTGAGATGCGCTGCGGACCCTCGTGGACGCCGAGATAGCTGCCGACGCCGTGGCCGGTGCCGTGGTCGTAGTCGAGGCCGGACTGCCACAGGGCGGTGCGGGCCAGTGCGTCGAGCTGGGCACCGCTCGTGCCCTCGGGGAAGCGCGCTGTGGCGATGGCGATGTGGCCCCTGAGCACCCGCGTGAAGCGATCGCGCATTTCCGGCGTCGGCGCGCCGATCGCGACGGTGCGGGTCACGTCCGTCGTGCCGTCGAGATACTGGGCGCCGGAGTCGACGAGATAGAGCTCGCCCGGCTGCAGCGCGCGGTCGCTCTCGGGCGTCACCGAATAGTGGACGATGGCGCCGTTCGGGCCGGAGCCGGAGATCGTGCGGAACGACAAATCACGGATGTTCTCGCCCTCGAAGCGGAATGCGCGCAGCCGGTCTGCTGCGGCGATCTCGGAGATGCCGCCGCCCTGCGCCTCGGCCCCCAGCCAGCAAAGGAACCGGGTCAGCGCCGCCCCGTCGCGCCGGTGCGCCGCCCGCGTGCCGGCGAGCTCGACCTCGTTCTTGCACGCCTTGGGCAGCTGGCAGGGATCCGCCTCCCTGACGACCTTCGCCCCCGCCTTGCCGAGGCGATCGAAGACCAGCGCGGACGTTCCGGCCGGGTCCGCCAGAACCCGCGAATTGCCGAGCGCCCACAGCGCCGGTTCGAACTCGTCGCGGCCGCGGATCGTGACGTCATCGCCGAGATGTGAAGCCAGCTCCGGTCCGGTCTTGGCCGGGTCGACGAACCATTCGACGCGGCCGTCCGCATAGAGAACGGCGAAGGACAGCGGCAGCGGCGTGTGCGCCACGTCGCCGCCGCGCACGTTGAGCAGCCAGGCAATCGAATCGGGCGCGGTGATCACGGCGGCGTCGGCGCCCTGTTCGGTCAGCGAAGCGCCGACCCGCTTGCGCTTTTCGCCCGATGCCTCTCCGGCGAAGGCGAGGTCGTGCGGCACGACCGGCGCCGCGGGCTCGGCCGGCCGGTCGGTCCACGCCGCGTCCAGCGGGTTGCTCTCGGCCGCGACCAGTTCGCCGCGCGCCTTTTCAACCGCCTCGCGCCAGCTTTCCAGGGATTTCTCCGTGTGCAGCCAGGGATCGTAGCCAAGCCGCCCGCCGTCCGGCAGGTGCGCCGCGACCCACTCCTTCGGCGGCTGCTCGGTGACGTGGCGGATCTCGAACAGGTCCGCGTCCACCTGGTCGCGGATCTGTAGCGTATAGCGCCCGTCCGTGAACACTGCCGCCTTGTCGGCCAGCACCACCGCGACGCCTGCCGAGCCGGTAAAGCCGGTCAGCCAGGCGAGCCGTTCGGCCGAAGGCGGCAGGTACTCGTTCTGGAACTCGTCGGAATGTGGCACGATGAACCCGTCCAGCCCCTGCCGTGCCAGCTCGCGTCTCAGGGATTCCAGCCGTTTCTTCATGCGTTGCGCGCTCCCGCCGTCTCTCGCACAAGCTAGGCGCGCCCCGGCGTGCGGGCAAGGGGCTAGCGCAGCAGCTGCGCGGCGAGAAAGCCGGCGCTGACGGCGAAGCCGACGACGGGAATCCACATCGGATAGACGCGCACGCCCGGCGGCGCCGGCTCGCGGCGGCGTTTGACCAGGACCAGCGCGAGGTTGACCAGGCTGAACACCACCAGAACGATCACCGAGGTCAGCTCGGCCAGCCGCTCCAGCGGAATGCCGAGAGCCAGCACCAGGACCACCCCGGCGACCACGCCGGTCGCGGCGAGCGGGGTGCGCAGGCGCGGATGCACCCAGGCCAGCACCGCCGGCAACTCGCCCTGGTCGGCGAGCCCGTAGATCACGCGCGAGGCCATGATCATCTGGATCAGCGCCCCGTTCAGCACCGCGAACAGGGCGATCGCGCTGACGATTTCGGCGCCGCCGCCCGTGCCCCGTTCGTAGATCATCGCCAGCGGCGCGCTGCTCGCGGCCAGCTCCGCGGGCGCGACGGTCAGAATCGCGACGATGGAGACGGCCATGTAGAGCACGGCGGTGATGAGCAGGGTCAGGAAGATCGCCAGAGGCATGGTGCGGGTGACGTCCTGTGACTCCTCGGCCACGTTGACCAGATCCTCGAAGCCGAGAAAGGCGAAGAAGGCGAGCATCGCCCCCGACATGATGCCGATCCATGCCGCAGCGTCGAGCGGCGGCAGCATCTCGCCGGCGCGGGCGGACAGCTCGCCGAAACCGGCCCTGGCGACCCAGATCACCAGCAGGAGGCCGGCGATCTCGAGGATCGTGAACAGCGACGCCGCCATGACCGATTGGCCGATTCCCCATGCGGCGAGCCCGGCCAGCAAGGCCAGCACCAGGACGATGCCCACCGTATCGGGCACCGTTACGAACTCGTTGATGTAGCCGATTGCCCCGTTGACGATGGTGGCCGACGAGACGGTGCCGGCCAGCGCCACCATGAGGCCGACGGCGAGCGCCAGCCGCCGCGACCGGAACCCTTCGCGGACATAGATCGCCTCGCCGGCGCTGCGCGGATAGCGCGCCACCAGCTCGGCGAATGAGAAGGCGGTGAAGGCGGCCAGCAGCGATGCCACCAGGAAAGAGATCGGCGCCAGCATGCCGGCGCGCCCCGCCACCTTGCCGATCAGCACGAAGATGCCGGCACCGATCGTGGTGCCGAGTCCGTAGAACGTCAGCAGCGGCAGGTTGAGGCGGCGGCTGAGCGGGGCATGGCTGCGCTCGGTCATGGTCCGCAATGCTGGTCCGCCGCGCTCGTGCCGGCAATGATCCAGCGCAATGCCCCGAAAAAGGGGCCGGGCGGCGGCATCAGTCAGGCGCCCACAAGGGCAATGCGGTTCATGCCTGGTCCGCGGCCGCCGCCCCGGCCCGATCGGCCCGGCATGCCTCTGCATCCCCGGGCCGGGCTGGGAAGCGCGGGCCTCCCTGCGCTGAACGGCGTAAGTCCCCGGCCGTCACACCGGTTGGCCGGGCTCGCAGTTCGCCTCCCCGATGTCCAGGGTCCGCAACAGATCGCCGTAGGTGCGGATCCCGTCGATCTGTTCATCGCGCACGATCACGCCGTAGATCTCTTCCGCGGCGATCACGACCCGCACGAGATCGAGGCCGTCGAGGCCGAGCACGCGACGCAGGCAATCGCCGGGTCTGAGCGCCCGCACGTCGCGCCCGGTCAATCGGGCGATCAATCCCCGCAGCAATCCGTCGTCGCGTCGTTCCGCCATGACCGTGACTCCTCCGTGCCGGAATCGCCGCACAAGGCGATGGAAATGCGAAGCGGTTTCGTTTCCACCGCAACCGCGCGGCAGCGCAGCGTTTTCGGCGTTGCATCGTAGTGTCGAATGCCACGATGTCCATATGCTCATCGAATCACGGTGCCGGTGAAATGCGAATCACTTCGGATTTCCCGGGGTGCCGGCGGCCGCCGCGGCGGCCCGGGCCGTATCGGTGCGATCCGTGGGAACGACCCCATGCGTTAGGGTTTTCTGCGGGTTTCGCGCCGGTCGCCGCGTGCCGCGACGGCGTCGCCCTGCCGAAACGCTGGACATTGCCGTCAACTGCGCGAGAATCTTAACCATTGTGCAATCCCATTGCGGGACAATATGGCGATGATGGTGATCCACCCTGCCACCGCCGCCATGTGGGGCGCAGTGTCATGACCGCTCCTCGGCGATCCGGGCGGCCGGCGCTGTATGCGTTGCGACCCGTCGAGCCCGGCAACCTTTTGCTCGGCCTGTTCGTGCTGTTCGTCATGCAGATCGTCGCCGTCGCGTTCTGGCAATGGCTGATCGGCCTCTACCCGCTGACGCTCGCCGGCCCGGTGCAGCCCTTCGTTGCCGCCATGGCCTGCTCGCTGAACGCCTTCATCACCACGGTGCTGAGCCGCCCGCAGGGCCATCGCGAGAGCCTCGTGGCCTGCGGCGTCGCGGCGCTGAGCGCGCTGGCGGTCGGCGCCGGCGTGGTCGTCGCGGCGCTGGCGGCGCTGGCCGCGGTGCCGGAGCACGCCGACAGCCGGCTGGTGCAGGCCTTCGTCGCCACCGTGGGCTTCTGGAGCGGCACGCCGGTCATCTACGGCGCGGTGGTGCGGCTCGGCCTGCGCCGCGTCGACGACAAGGGCGGCAACGGCGGACCGGAGCTATGAGCGCGCGGAAGGACGACATCTTGGCGGACGCCGGGGCGAAGCCGGCGCGGCCGCCGCTGATCCTCACGATCCTGCTGGCGCTCGGCGGCTTCGCGGCGCTGGCGATCGCGCTCGAGGGCGCGCGGACCTGGAGCTGGTGGGCCAGCGCCATGTTGACCGCCTGGCGCATCGGCGGCACGCCGGCGGCCCCGGAGCTGTTCATCTACCCGGCCTTCTTCACCATGGTGCTGGCGCTTTCGCGGCCGTCGCCGCGGGCCGTCACCGCCCGGTTCCTCGCCGCCGGCCTGTTGTGGAGCGCCGCCCTGTTCCTCGCCGACCCGGCGCTGCGCGCCGCGATCAACGCCGTCGCCCCGACGCTGGCGGAGACCAGCGCCGCGGTCACGGTCCGCGGCACGCTGCTCTACGGCCTGCTGTTCGCCTGGATGTACCTGACCTTCCGCCAGCTGGTGCCGCGCGGCCCCGGCGTCCCGGCGGAGCCGGCGGCGGCGCGGCCGGGCAAGGCCGAACCTGCGGCGGGTAACGACGAGACAGGATGAGCGGCGGCGCGCGCGAGGATGGCACGCACGATGCGGGCGCAGGGGCGCGCGCCCTGACTCCTGCGAGATCGCTGCTGGTGGGCGCAATCTCCGCAGGGCTGCAAGCCCTGGTGCTTTACCTGATGCTTCGGGCGCAGTTCGGCGCGCTGATCGGCCTTCCGGCCGAGGCCGACTGGTCCCTCGGATACTTTGCCATGGGTCTGACCATCGTCGCGGCGGGCACCGCGGCGCGACCGGCAAGCCGCGCGCAATGGGCCATCCTGGCTGCCATCGTCGTCGCGGAATCGTTGCTCGCAACGGTGGGGCTCGCGGGCGGGGCGTTGATGCTGGTCGTGCTTTATCCCGTCGCGGCAGGTGGGGTGCTCCTGCATGTTGCAGCGATCGCCGTTTCCGCCCTGCTCGTATTGCCCGCGATCTGGGCCGCCTATTGCCTGCCCGATCGCCTGAACCCTTGGCCCAAGGAAGACTGGGACTGGCGGGTCTTCGGAATCGGCCGAGGCGGTGCAGAGTAGCCACGAGCCTGCGCAAAACTGGCAGTCCGCGCATCTGCATGATCCAGCGAAAGATCGGGGGACAGCCGTCCGGCTGTCCCCCGTCGCCGTGCTGCGGCCGCTATCGAGGCGCGGTCAGCCGAAGATGTCGGCGGTGATGCCGGCATACCAGCCGTCCGCCTCCTCGGCGGTCGCCGTGCGGGTCGCAGCATCCTCGCCGGTCTTGCTGATGAAGGTATCGGTGC
>JBFGQV010000008.1:0-39730 GCA_041563955.1 Alphaproteobacteria bacterium
CGGAGAGCGAGCGCGACATCGCCGCCGTGGTCTCGCGCGGCGGCCGGCCGGACCTCGCGGGCGCCGCCCTGGCCAGCGTGCGCGCGCCGACGCTGCTGATCGTCGGCGGCGCCGACCACGCGGTGCTCGACCTCAACCGGCTGGCCCTGGCGCGGCTGCGCTGCACCGCGCGGCTTTCGGTGGTGCCGGGCGCAACGCACCTGTTCGAGGAGCCCGGTACCCTGGACACGGTGATCGAACTGGCGCGAGACTGGTTCGTCGCGCACCTGCCGTCCGCAACGGGAGACCCGAGATGAGCCCTGCGATGTTCGCCGACCGGCAGGACGCCGGCCGGCAGCTGGCCGAGAAGCTGACCCGGTTCAAGTCGAAGGACCCGGTGGTGCTGGCGCTGCCGCGCGGCGGCGTGCCCATCGGGCGCGAGGTTGCGGCGGCGCTGGAGGCGCCCCTCGACCTCATCCTCGTGCGAAAGATCGGCGCCCCCGGGCAGCCGGAACTGGCGCTCGGCGCGGTCGTCGACGGCGCGCGCCCCGAACTCGTCATCAACGAGGACGTGCGGGCGATGCTGCACGTCAGCGACGGCTACATCGCGCGCGAGGAAGCGCGCCAACTCGACGAGATCAAGCGGCGACGAACGCTGTGGCTAGGAGACCGGCCCCGCGTTCCGGTCAAGGGCCGGACCGCGCTGATCGTCGATGACGGGATCGCCACCGGCGCCACGGTGCGGGCGGCCCTGCGCGCGGTGCGGCGGGCGGCGCCGGCGCGCCTCGTGCTGGCGGCGCCGGTCGCCCCGCCGGATACGGTCGAGGAGCTGCGCGAGGACGCCGACGAGGTCATCTGCCTGGCGACACCCTCGGCGTTCTGGGCGATCAGCATGTTCTATGCGGACTTCCCCCAGGTCGCCGACGACGCGGTCAGCGCCATGATGGACGCGGCGCGCCGCGCCGACACGGCCGCGTAGCCGCAGCAACGGGATCCCGCGCCATGGCAGATCGGAACCGCTGGACCGCCGCAAGGAAGCATGGGCTCGCCATCTTCCTCGTCCTTCTTGCGATCGTCCTGTTCCTGCTGTTCTCCGGCTATCTTACCGGATGAGTGGGCGACGTCCGGGGGACGGGGTCAGTAGACCCGATAGCGCGGGGCCTGCCCGCCCAGCACGACGCGCGCGACATTGTCCCAGGCCTCGCGGAACAGCCGCGCCCAGGACTGCCGCGACACGCCGGCGATATGGGGCGTGAACAGGACCCGGTGGGCCGCCTCCCCCGTCAGCGCGAGCAGCGGGCTCGAATCCGGCGGCGGTTCGCTTTCATAGACGTCCACCGCCGCTCCGCCCAGCCGGCCCGCGGCCAGCGCGTCGGCCAACGCTTCCTCATCGACCACGCCGCCTCGCGCCGCGTTGATAAGGATCGCGTCGGGCTTCATCCGCGCCAGCTCCGGCGCGCCGATCAGGCCCCTTGTCTCGGGCAGCAGCGGCACATGCAGCGTCACCACATCGGCGCCGGCCAAGAGGTCGGCCAGCGGCAGCGCCCGCGGCCCGAGCCCGGCTGCGGCCTCCGGATCGGGCGGCGCCGGATCGTGGTAGGCGATGCGCGCGCCCATGCGGTGGAACGCGCCGGCCACGGACTGACCGATGGTCCCGAAGCCGACGATCCCGACCGTAAGCCCGTCGATGCCGCGCAGGCTGTCATCGATCATGCGCGCCCGGAACGCGGCGTAATTGCCGGCGCGGATCGCCTGGTCGGCCCAGGCGAAGCGGCGCAGCAGGATGAGAGCGCTGGCCACGGCGTACTCCGCGACCGCATCGTTGGAGCCACCGACGACGTTGCAGACCGGAATGCCGAGCTCCTTCATCGCGATGGCGTCGAGCCGGTCGACCCCGGCGCCGGTGACCTGCACCAGCTTCACCGCGCTGCCCGCGAACAGGTCGGCGGGCAGTGCGGGGCCGACCGCGGAAATGACGACTGCGCGGGCGTCGCGAATGACAGTGGCCAGCTGCGCGTCGCCGGGCGCGCGGTAGGCGATCGACAGCGCCGGCGGTGGCGTCACCTGCACCTTGAGGAAATCGGCCTCGGGTCTGAGGCAGACGACATCGTAGCTCATGATCCGGCCGCGCCCGGTTCCGCGGTGCCGGCGGCGACGTCGGCGACCGGGAAGAAACACAGCAGGACGAGGGGCTCGCTGCCGGTGTTGCGGGTGACGTGCCGCTCGCCGGGCGGGATGAGGATCGCGTCGCCGGCCGCCAGCGGGTGCTCGCCGCTGTCGGCGTGGGTCACGCCCTGGCCGGAGATGACGTAGATGCACTCCTCGAAGCCGCTGTGACGATGCGGCGCGCGTTGCATCTCGCCCGGTTCCGGAACCGGGATCTCGACCAGGCGCAGCGTCACGCCGCCGGCGCCCGTTGCGCCTGAAAACAGCTCCCGCGAGATCCGACCGGGCAGCCCGAGGCTCCTTGCCTCACCTTTTCTGACGACCCGCGCCATCGCCGCGCAACCTGCCGGTCCGGTCCGCGCCGGTCACGGCCGGCCGGCCGCTTCCCGCAGCTCCTTGACCTCGGCGACGCCGCCCTGGACGGAGTCGAGCTGGCGGAAGATCTCCGTCGCCTCGCTGGCGATCGCGTCGGCGATATCGTTCAGCATGCGCTCGCCCTTCGCGACGGTGGCATGCTCGGGGCTGCCGTACCACCCGGTCGGGGCGATCGAGCGGATGTCGGTCAGCACCGGCTGGTACGAGCGCGTGCGACGCAGCCGGTCCATCGAACGCCCGAGTTCGTGATCCGACGAATAGTCGATGCGGTCGAGATGCACCAGATCCGGGCGATGGGCCAGTACGGCGAGCGCCTCGATCTCGCCGCCGTGCGTGAGGCCGTTGCATTCGTGGCCGTAGAGCTCGGCCGCAACATAGCAGGCCTGCACGGTCAGCACCGTCATGCCGTGGTCGCGGTGCAGCGATTCCGCGGCGATCGCCAGCGACGGGATGTTCCCCTCGTGCCAGTTCAGAATCAACAGATACCTGGCCCCGTGCTGCGCGGTCGACACGCAGGTCTCCTTGACCACCCGCATATAGGTGTCGGGCGTCAGCGTAATCGTGCTCTCGAACGGCATATGCATGGGCGTGACGCCCAGCGGACTCGCCGGCAGGACGAGACCGTCCATGCGCTCGGCAACGGCGTGGGAAATCACGTTGGCGGCGAAGATGTCGGTGCCCGCCGGCAGGTGCGGACCATGCTGCTCGACGCTGCCGGCCGGCAGCAGGACCAGCGGATTCCGGGCAAGCTGCGCGGCAATCTCCGGCTGGGTCAGGTCCGCGAAGTAACGCGTGGATAACTCATGCGACATGGCGATGGCGTCCTTTGCGTCCGTTCGGCGCCGTCATTCCGCCGCGTGCTGGCCTTCCGCGGCGATGTTGCGGTGCGATTCCGCGAGGATTTCGCTCAGCTCGACCGCCTGGCCCTTGCGCTCGATCGAGCGCAGCGCGGCATTGACGACGGCCAGCGCGATTACACCGTCATGGGCGGTCAATTCGGCAAGCTGCCCGCTGGCGCAGGCCTCGGCGAAGATCTCCAGCTCGTCCACGAACATGTTGCCGGGCTCAAGCTCGAGCACCTCCCGCTTGCCGTAGGCGTCCTTGCCGCGCTGGATGTACAGCAGCGACGTCTTGTGCAGATCGTCCGGATTGTCCCAGGTCCCGAAATCCAGCTCGTAGTGGATCAGCCCCTTCTGCCCGAAGACGCGGATCTGATAGATGCCGGGCGACGTCCAGCAGGATCCGACATAGCCGACCGTGCCGTCGGCGAAGCGCAGTAGCGTCATCGACTGATCGTCCACCTCGGCGCCGACCGGCGAGAGCTTGGAGGCCATCGAGGAGACTTCCGCAATCTCGCCGCCAAGGTAATGCAGAGCATCGAACTGATGGATCGCGAGCTGCGACAGCGGCCCGCCCGGCGCTTTGGCGCGGTACCAGCGCCAAGTGTCCGGCGTGAGCTCGAGCGCGCGCTCGTTGGAGAAATTGGCCTCGATGAACGACAGCCGGCCGATTTCGCCGCTGTCGATCGCCTGCTTCATGCGGCGCGTGCCCCTGAGCAGCCGCGCGCTGTGGCCGACCATCACCTGGACACCGTGTCGCTCCGACAGCGCAGCAAGCTTCAGCCCGTTCTCGAGCGTGTTGGCGATGGGCTTTTCCGTGTAGACGTGCTTTCCCGCCTTGGCCACCGCTTCGGCCACCGGCAGGTGCTGTTCGTTGGGGACGGTCAGGATCACGCCCCCGATCTCCCGGTCGCCGAGGAGAGTTTCCATATCAGGCGCGGCGGCGATCCCGAATTCGGCCGCATAGGCCTGGCGCTTCTCCTCCGACCGGCTGTATCCGGCAACGATTTCGAGCCTCTCCGACTTCTGTGCGGCCCGCGTCAGCACCTTGGCCCAGCGGCCAAGACCGACAATGCCAAGCTTCACCGGCTTCGATGCCATCGGGCGTGTCCCCCTCTGGAAAGTTCTTGAATGGAAGCAACGAAATGATATTACGGTATTATGCGAGAATCAACCACCGCACCCTCGCGTCACCATGCGGCTACAACCGGGCATTCCATTCCCGAAGTACGGTTGGGCCAAGCAACATTGCCGCCAGACCCCGCCATCGTTAAGATAATATAGTAATATTGCGGCCCGTTCAGACAATGGAGGACGCCACGACGCCCGAAATCAGGAGAACGGCCGCCCCGCTGCGCCAGCAGGTTCTCGATCATTTGCGCGAGGCCATCATCACCGGTCGGATCGCCCCGGGCCAGCGGCTGATCGAGCGCGAATTGACGGCAATGCTGAGCGTCTCGCGCACGGTCATCCGTGAGGCGCTGCGGCAGCTCGAGACCGAGGGGCTGGTGACGCTGATTCCGAACAAGGGTCCGGTCGTCCGCGAGCTCAGCCCGGCCGAGGCTCAGGACGTCTACCATATCCGCAGCCTGCTGGAAGGACTTGCGGCGCGGCTGTTCGTGGAGAACGCCGACGATGAGATGATCGCACGGCTCGAAGCGGCCCTCGATGCGGTGGTCGCCGCGTATGAGAAAGGCGACATTCCCGAGGTCATGAACCGCAAGAACAGTTTCTACGATATCCTGTACCAGGGGGTCATGAGCGAAACCCTCACCTCGATCCTGATGTCGCTGCACGCACGGATCTGGCGGTGGCGGGCGGTGGGTCTTACGCACCCGAAGCGGTCCGGCGACCGCTCGCGGGAAAGCGTCCGGAACCTGCGCGCCATGGTCGAGGCGATCAAGAATCGCGACCCCGACGCCGCGGAGCGCATCACTCGCGAGGAAGCCGGCGGGGCGGCGCACGAGGTGCTCCGCCTGCTCGGCACCGGACCCGCGCGCTGACCCCCGGCTCGGCTGCGGCGGCGATCGCGCCGCCAAAGCAATGCCCTCACCTGCTTCGTTAAAGCGAGAGCCGCCCGCCGGAGATGCCGGCGGACGGCCCTGTCGCCGGCTGCAACCTGCCCGTTACTTGATGGAATCGAGCGCGGCTTTGAGAATCGGCTTGAGGCCCTGGCTGGCCTGAGTGATCTGGACGATGCGCTTCTGCTCTATTTCACCGTCCGACGGCAGCAAAATCAGGCCCTGCTTCGCGCCCTCGGCCTGCAATTCGGGATCCGCCGACGCCATCGAGATCGCCTTGCGCAATTCGGCGGTCGCAGTCGGGTCCATGTTGGGCGGCCCGAAGAAACCGCGATGCATCGCCAGCATGTTGAGGATCGCTTCGACCGCTTCCTTCTTTTCGCCCTTGACCACTTCCAACGCGGTCGGCACGTCGGGATAATCCTTATGGCGCTCCTCCCAGATCGTCAGGATCGGGCGCATTTCGCCAGCCTGAACCATCGGAATGGTATACGCCCAGGACGTCAGCAGGCCATCGCCGTCGCCCTTGATGATGGCAACCCCGGTGTCCGCCTGACCTTCATAGCCGGTTACGATCTTGAGGTCGAAGCCGAGCGCGTCGGCCAGGATCGCCAGCGTGTAGAAATCCTCGTCGGTGCCCTGCGACGGATTAATGAAGGGGCGGTTCAGATTCATGACGTCCTGGATCGACTTGATCTCGTTGGTGCCGCCGACGACCATCACCCGCGGCTCCGTCGCCGCACGTCCAAGATAGACGAACTTGGTCGCATCGAACTGGACTGCCTCGCTGCCGGAAAGCTGTGCCAGAATCAATGTGGGTACGCTGGTAAAGGCGATGGTCATGCCATCGGGGTCCTGGACCCATAGGAAATTCGTACCCTTGACGCCGCCGCCGCCCTTCTTGTTGACGACACGCACCTCCTTCGCGCCGGAGTATTTTGCGATGTAGGGCGCGTACAGGCGCGCATAACGGGTCATCCGCCCGCTCGGGCTGTTCGGCACGATCAGCGTGATGACCTTGCCGTCATACATGCCCGCCACCGCAGAGCCGCCGAACGGCACCATCACCGCCGACAGGACCAGCGCCAACGCGCCAACCAGTGCCGTCTTCCATGTTGTCTTCATCGTGCTTTCCTCCACTGTGTTTGCTTTGAGTCTTGTTCTTACCGAGGCGAAATGGGCCAACGAATTGGTTTTCTCCCGCCGCAGGTTACAGGCTGTTCACCAACGGCTCCAGCAGTCCGTGGTAGAGCTGTATGTCGAGGACCTCCACGAACAGCCCATAGGTGATCGCAACGAAGACGGTCGTCACGATGATGGCCTTCGCCCAGTGATAATGGCGGGTCAGCGATAAATAGGCGAAGGTGAAAATGAAGACGGAGGGGAACGGCCCGAGCGCCAGAAACATCGCAACGAACCCCGCCACCTTGGCAAAGGCGAAGACCTCCCGCCCGAACAGCGACGGCTGGGCCGCGGCCTCGGCCCGCTGTGCGGCCTTGTCGCCCTCGCTTCCGCCATTCCGCGCCGGGGCCCCGCCCCGCCTGGTCAGGAATTCCAGCATGTCGACATGCAATTCGTCGGGCGAGCGCAGATTTTGCCAGACCAACTGCGCGCCCAGCAGCAGGATGCCGAGCACCGAGATCGGCACCGGTACGAGGCGCGCCCGAGGGCTGTAACCGAGGCTCAGCACCAGGACCCCGACGAAGAACGCCATCAGCAGGACGGCGAGGATGTTTTCCTGGGTGCGCCGACTCATTGGCCGTCTCCTGCCGTCGCCGCCGCGGCGCGGGCCCGCCGCCAGTTGCGGTAGAAGGGCAGCGCCGTGGTGAAGATGACGAAGATGAACATGGTCAGGGTTATCGGCCGGGTGAAGAGGAACCAGTCGCCATGCAGGGTCAGCGAGATATGGAGGTTCCGCTCGATCATCTCGGCCAGCACCATGCCGATCACCAGATTGGCCCGCGAGTAATTGTATTTCTCCATGACGTAGCCGATGGCGCCGAAGATGGCGGCGACGACGACGTCCTCGATATCGCCGCGGGTCGCGAACGCGCCGATGAAGCAGATGGAAAGCACCAGCGGCACCATGATGTTCGCGTTCATCGCCGGCAATCGCGCGAGGTAGGGCGAAATCCCGAGGCCGATCAGCGTGGTCATGCCGTTGGCCAGGACGATGATCCACATCATCGCGAACACGAGATCGAGATGGTTGGTCATCATCTGCGGGCCCGGCGTGACTCCCATCGTCACGAACGCGATCAGCAGGATCGCCATACTCTCGCCGCCGGGAATGCCGAACGCGAGCGTCGGCATCAGCCCGCCGCCCTCGTTGGCGCCCACCGTAGCGTCGGGCGCAATCACGCCCTCGATCGCGCCGTGGCCGAACCGCTCAGGCGTCTTGGAGGTCTGCACCGCCTGGGCATAGGCGGCGATGCCGCCGACGCTGGCGCCGATCCCGGGGAGGACGCCGATCCACACGCCGAGGAGGCTGGAGCGCGCCACCAGCCACCAGTGCCGGAACGCGTCGCGCACGCCGTCGAGGACGGTGCTGCGCTCCTCGGTCACGTCGCGGTCGAGGATCGTGCCCCCCTTCACATAGAGCTTCATCATCTCGGCGACCGCGAACAGGCCGATCATGGCGACCGGGAAGGAGATGCCGTCGAGCAGGAAGATGCTGCCGAACGTGAAGCGCGGCGTCGCGGTCACCGGGTCCATGCCGATGAAGGCGATCAGCACGCCGATACAGGCGGCGACGAGCCCTTTCAGCAGCGAGCCCTCGCTGAAGGTCGCGATGATCGTCAGGCCCCATAGCGCCATCATCAGATATTCCGGCGGGCCGAGAAACAGCATGACCGGTCGCACGATCGGGATGCTGATGGCGAGGAAGATGGCGCCGAGGATGCCACCCAGCAGGGCCGCGGTGGCCGAGGCGCCGAGCGCGCGGCTGGCGTGGCCTTGCTGGGTCAGCGGATAGCCGTCGAAGATGAGCGCGAGGCTCTTGGCGGCGCCGGGGACCTTGAACAGGATGCCGGTGACCGAGCTACCCCAGATCGTGGCGATATGGGCGCCGAGCAGCAGCGCCAGCATGGCCGCGGTCTCGTACCCGTAGGCGAAGGGCAGCAGCAGGGCCATGGCGACGATCCCGCCGAGGCCCGGCAGGATGCCGACCATCAGGCCATAGACCACGCCGATGAACATGAACAGCACAGCCTGCGGCGTCAGCAGCATATTCAGACCGCCAACGATCGCCTCAAGCATTCCCGCAGCCTCCCATCGTTCTTATCGTCAGTCGCCCCGGCGGGTCCGGTTGCGACTGTCCTCCCTCTGCACGCGGTGACGGCGCGCCGCTACTTTAAGACCTTGCCCAGCAGGCTGACCACATCCGTCTCGTTGTGGATCATCTGCTCGGGGAAGATGATGGTGATGGCATCGGTCGGGCAGATCGACTGGCACAGCCCGCAATACCAGCACTCGTCGGGATACATGACGACCGGCAGTTTCTCCTTGTTGCCGTCCTCGTGAAAGATCAGGTCGCCCGGACAGATCCAGTCGCAGAAGTCGCACCGGACGCATTTCTGCGGATCGATCCGGATGGGGTTGTGGACCTTGGCGTCAGGTGCCGACATCGGCCTGGTCCTGTTCCGGCGCGCGTCCGAAGGCATCCGCCAGCGGGCGGTCGGCCGAAAGCGTGCTGACCGCGGGGCCGTCTGCGCCGCGTTCGACGATGATGAACTTCCGCCAGTTGCGGTCGTCGGTCTCCGGGTAGTCGAGCCGGCGGTGCGCCGACCGGGTGCGCGTTTCCTTGCGCGTCAGCGACGTCGTCGCCATCAGTTCGGCGCACAGGCGGATGCTTTTGGATTCGTGCACCCGCATCAATCCGTGCAGGTCGTCGGCCTGGAGCGTCGGTTCCTTCGCGGCCAGGGCCTGCAGCGTCTGGAGCGCCAGCCGCAGTCCCTTGTCGTTGCGCCGCACGCCGACGTAATCGGTGACCGTCTGGCGCGTCCGGTCCTCCATCTCCCGCCACGGCATGCCGTCGGGACGGCGCAGGCAGGCCATCGCGTCGGCCCGGATCGCGTTCGCCGACTCGGTGTCGATGTCCGGCAGATTCCGCGGCGCCGCCCTGATCCGCTGCACCGCGCCCTCCCCGGCGATATGGCCGAGCACCGCCGCGCCGGCGATGCCGCCGCTGACCGTGGCGCAGTCGCCGGCCGCGAACAGCCCCTCGACCGAGGTCTCGCCGTTGGTGTCGACGGCGAGGCCGCTGCCGCGAAAATAGACGCCGCTGCGCCGGATACTGAACTCGGAGACCGAGATCTCGACCAGGTCCTCGCGGAAGTTCAGCGCCTTCTGCTCGTAGAACGCCGGCATCGTATAGCGGTCGACCTGCAGCGTCGCCTCCATATGGTCGAGTTCGTCCTCCGGCAGGTGACGCAAATCGACATAGATCGGCCCATTGCCGAGCAGGAACTCGTTGACCACCGCATCGGCGAGCACGGCGCGGCGGGCGTTCTCGCCCTTCTCGTCGTATTTGAACATGAAGCGCTCGCCGCTCCTGTTGACGAAGTAGGCGCCGAGACTGACCAGCGCGTTGAGGCCCTGGGCCGAGAAGCCCTTCGGCGTCAGCGTCGATTCGATGAACTCCATGTTGGCGAGCTTCGCCCCGGCCCGGTAGCCCATCGCATGGGCGTCCCCCGTATTGTACGGGAAGTGCCAGCTGTCGAAGGCGAGGCCCGAGGCGTTCCTGGACAGGCGGTTGACCTCGCCGGCGGCGAGCATCACCGCCTTCGCCCGGATGGCGTACCACTCGCCGGTCCTGAAATTGAACGCAAGAGCGCCATAGGCGCGGTTCTCGTCGATCAGCAGCTGCACGCCCATCGTGCGCATCAGCACCGTCGCCCTGCCGCGGCGCACCTGCTGGCCGATCAGCTTCTTGAAGTCGGTGCCGTCGAAATTGATGTGGTAGGTGCCCGGCAGGCCGAACGAGCGCAGGCGGTAGTAATCGCCGATGCGCGGGTCCTTGAAGTCGACGCCGAAGGATTCGATCTTCTTCAGAATCCGCGGCATCTGGTGGATGACCTTGCTGGTCACCGCCATGTCGACGATGCCGTCGGTCAGGCCGGGCACATGCTTGATCAGGAATTCCGGCGTGTCCCATTCGGGGCCGCTGTCCATGATCGTAAGGTAATGGTCGACGCCGCAACCGACGCTGCCGCAATGGTCCAGCAGGCGCCCCTTTTCGCAGATCACCACCTTGAGCCCGGCTTCCAGCGCCGGAAGCGCCGCAAGGCTGCCGGCGACGCCGCCGCCGATGACCAGCAGGTCCGTATCGATCCCGTGCCAGTCGTTCCTCACCACCCTGCCTCCCGCCTGTGCGGCAGGCCCGTGGATGCCGGTCGCGACGCGGGACCCGTTGTTGAGCGGCTGGCACGTTCGGAGGAGCGGTGCCGAGCAGAAATCTTCGGATGGGGCTGATTGCGAGCACAAAGCCCCGTCATCCTGAGGGCCCCAGACCTGTTGTTTTCGCCTCGCATCGGATCTTGTGTCGCCACATCCCGCAACGTTGCGGAGAATCGTAATACGGTAATATTAGAGTGTCAACCGCAGCCGCCCGCGCGCTCCCGCAAGCATTCGCGGGATCGCCGCGCTGCTGCAGCAGGGTCGGTACCATGGCGGACGCGGCCGGCGGGATTGCGCTATCCACGGTCGTTCGCCATGATAGACTGATCGGGGGTCGACGCCTTGGGCCGGCAGGCCGGGGCTCGGGGAAACGAGGAGTGTCGAGAGAGTCCGTGGGTGAAGGCACGTCGGGGAATGCGATGGAGCTGGTCACGGGCGCGTCGGCCGGCAACAGGGCGGGGCGCCCGGCCTTGCGGGTTGAGGGGAGCTCTTGACCGTTGGGCAAGACTAATTCATTCACCGTCCGGTTCTGGGGCGTGCGTGGCAGCATCGCCTGCCCGGGGCCTCAGACCGTTCGCTACGGCGGGAATACGTCGTGCCTCGAGGTGGCGTGTGGAGACCGTCGCCTCATCTTCGACGCCGGTACCGGCCTGCGATCGCTCGGCAATGCGATAGCCGCGGGCGGCGGTCCCGTGGAGCAGGATATCTTCCTTACCCACACCCATTTCGACCACGTGTGCGGCCTGCCGTTCTTCCAGCCGTTCTTCGTCGTGGGTAACCGGTTCCGGATCTGGGCGGGCCACCTCATCCCGGACCAGAAGCTCAAGACCGTCATCTGCCAGATGATGATGGCGCCGTTGTTTCCGGTGCCGCCGGAGATCTTCGCCGCCGACATCGAATACCGTGATTTCTCGGCTGGAGAGACCCTGCGGCCCGCTTCCGACATCGCGATCAGGACCGCACCGCTCGACCACCCCGACCGGGCAACCGGCTACCGCATTGAATATGACGGGCGGTCGCTGTGCTATATCACCGATACGGGTCACGTCGTGGGACGGCGCGACGCGTCGCTGGTCGATTTCGTCTCCGGCGCGCAGATGATGATCTACGATGCGACGTTCACAGACGAGGAGTTCCCGCATTACAGCCATTTCGGACACTCGACCTGGCAGGAAGGCGTGCGCGTCGCCGATGCCGCCGGCGTCGACACCTTGGTCATCTTCCACCACGATCCGTCGCATGACGACGCCTTCATGGACGCCGTGGCGGCGGAGGCCGCGGCCGCGCGGCCGGGCACCGTCGTTGCAAGCGAGGGCATGGTGCTATCGCCGGGGGCGCCAGCGCCCGGCACGCCCGCTTGACCCGCGATGACCGCGTTGCGGGCGTGGTGGCGGCATCTGCGGCTCGGCGTCCCCACGGTGCTCGGCATGGCGCGGCGCGGCTTCTTCATTCCCTACCGGTATGCGGGCGACCTTCCGGCACGGCGGCACCGACCCTCATACGAAGCGCTCGCAGCGATCCTCGATCGGCGCCGGACCGCATTCGGGAGATGGCTTGAAGCTATCGAGCACTGCGCGGCGGAGCTGGAGTCGATCGGCACGCTGGATCCCCCGGAGCCGCGCTGGACGCAGGACTGGTTCCCCCGCCTCGACGCCGCGGCAGCCTACACGATCACGCGCGAGACGCGGCCAGCGCGCATCATCGAGGTCGGTTGCGGGCACTCGACGCGTTTCTTCGCACGGGCCGTGGCCGACGCCGGCCTTTCGGCTCGCATCGTCGCCATCGACCCGGTGCCGCGCGCAGACCTCGAGCGCCTCGAGCGCGTCGAACTGCGACGCATGACGGTACAGGACATTGGCGAGGCGACGTTTCGCAGTCTGGAGGCGGGCGATATCCTGGCCATCGACTCAAGCCACATCCTGATGCCCGGCACCGATGTCGACATGCTCTTGAACCGGGTGCTCGTCTCCCTGCCGGCCGGCGTCCTCGTCCATATTCACGACATCTTCCTGCCGGACGACTATCCGCCTGACTGGGAATGGCGCGGCTATAACGAGCAGCTCGCCGTCGCGCAGCTGATCGCCGGCGGCGCCTGGCGCGTCGAGTTCGCCAGCCACTACGTCGTCACCCGCATGTCCGAGCGCCTGGGCGACGGTGTCATCGGGCGCCTGCCGCTGATGGCGGGCGCGCGGGAGTCGAGCCTGTGGCTCAAGAAAGGGTGAAGGGCAGCGCGCGAATCTTGATTGTCGCCGGGCTCCTGCAATCGACTATCTGGGAGGCGACGGATTGCTGAGCCCCCGGCAAGGAATGAAGCGCATGGTTATGGACACGGACATGACACCGCCTACCGGATCCCGCGCCGAATCCGGCGACATCCCGCTGCGGGTCAACGCAGCGATCAAACAGCAGCAGGACGACAGCGAGCGCCTTGCGGCCTGGGTGCAACTCGGCATCGTCATCTTCTTCGCCGCGCTCTATTCGCTGGCGCGGAAGACGTATACGGGAGACTGGATGTTTCCGCCGGTGACGTTCGCCCTTGCCGCGTTCTTTCTGGCCGGCGTCGTGCGCCTTGCGGTGGTGCACAGGGGCCGCGTCGCCGGCTGGTTCGTGGCGGCCTCCGTGGTCACCGAGTTCGTGCTCCTGCTGCTGTTGATCTGGAGCTTCCATATCCAGTACGAGCAGCCGCCCGCCTTCTACCTGAAGGCGCCGACCCTGCTCTATATCTTCATCTTCATCGCCCTGCGGGCGCTCCGCTTCGAGGCCCGGTACGTCATCCTGGCCGGTGCCACCGCAGCGACCGGCTGGCTGGCCATGGCGGCCTATGCGATCCTCGCCGACCCCTCCGGCGCCGTCGTCACGCGCGACTACGTCCGCTACCTGACGTCGAACTCGATCCTGATCGGCGCCGAGCTGGACAAGATCATCGCTATCCTGCTGGTCACCGCGGTCCTCGCGGTCGCCCTCGTCCGCGCACGTCGGCTGCTGGTCCGCGCCATCGTCGAGGAGGCCGCGGCCCGCGACTTGTCGCGCTTCTTCGCGCCCGAGATCGCCGCCCGCATCGTCGGCGCCGAGCGCCAGATCCGGCCCGGCTACGCCGAGGCGCGCGAGGCGTCGATCCTGACCATCGACATCCGCGGCTTCACCCGGCTGGCCAACTCGGTGCCGCCGTCGCAACTGATCGCCCTCCTCGTGGAGTATGAGTCGCGCATGGTCCGGGTCATCCAGGCGCACGGCGGCTGCATCGACAAGTTCCTCGGCGACGGTATCCTCGCGACGTTCGGCGCGGCGGCGCCGAGCGAGACACATGCGGCCGATGCCTTGCGGGCGCTCGAGGGCATCGTGTCGGCCGCTGACGACTGGAACCGGGCGCGCGCGCAATCGGGCCTAGAAGCGCTCCGGATCGGCGCGGCGGTCGCCGCCGGCCGCGTCGTGTTCGGCGCCGTCGGCGATGAGACAAGGCTCGAATTCACGGTCATCGGCGATGCGGTGAACCTCGCCGCCAAGCTTGAGAAGCACAACAAGGTTGGCGAGACCCGGGCGCTGGCCTCCGCGGACGCGTTCGAGCTCGCGGTTGCCCAGGGATTCGTGCCGGCCGGCGCGGTCGAGCGCGTCGGCCCGCTGCACGTCCACGGCGTCGAGACGCCGCTCGAGATCGTTGTCCTGGCGCGGTAGCCGCCGGCTCGGCGTTACTTGTACGGGTCGGCGGCATCGCGCAGGCCGTCGCCGAGGAACTGGAAGGCGAGGACGACCAGAATCACCGGAACCACCGGCAGCATCAGCCACGGATAGATGGCGACGACATTGATGTTCTGGGCCTCGTTCAACAGCACACCCCAGCTCGTGATGGGTGGACGCAGCCCGAGCCCGAGGAAGCTCAGCGCCGTCTCGGCCAGGATCATCGACGGAATCGACAGCGTCGCGGACGCGATCAGGTGGCTCATGAAGCTCGGCATCAGGTGCCGGAAGATGACGCGGCCCGGACCCGCCCCCATCAGCTGCGCCGCGGTGCAGAAATCCTCCTCGCGCAGGGCGAGGAACTTGGACCGCACCGCGCGCGCGAGACCGGGCCAATCGAGCAGGGCGAGGATCACGGTGATACCGAGATAGACGAGCATCGGGCTCCAGGTAACGGGGAGCGCCGCCGACAGCGCCATCCACAGCGGCAGCTCGGGGAACGACCGGATGACCTCGATGATCCGCTGCACGGCGCTGTCGATGAAACCGCCGTAATAACCGGCGATCCCGCCGATTACGAGCCCCATGAGGAAACTGAGGCTGATGCCGATCAGGCCGACGGTGAGCGATATGCGCGCACCGTAGACGATCCGCGAGAACATGTCGCGGCCGAGGCGATCGGTGCCGAGCAGGAAGAACCTGCTGCCCTCGGCGGCGCAGACGAGATGGAAGCTGCCCTCGACCAGTCCCCAGAACCGGTAGTTGGCGCCGGCGTAGTCGCCGATGCAGAAGAACCGCAGGCGCTCGATACGGGTTGTATCGACCGTGTAGGTCCAGCGCATGCGCGCCATGTCGAGCGACTTCTCGTAAGGGTGGACGAACGGGCCGACCAGCGCGCCGTCGTGGAAGAGATGAACCCGCTGCGGCGGGGCATAGAGGAAATCCGTGTGCCGGTGGTGCAGTTCGTAGGGCGCGATGAACTCGCTGATCGCGATCGAGAGGTAAATGAGCAGGAGAAACGCGCCGCTGACGACGGCGATGCGGTGCCGCCGGAAGCGCCACCACATCAGCTTCCACTGGGAGGCCGTATAGTACCTTTCCTGTTCCGCCGTCAGCTCCGTTACCGTGTGCGGATCGAACGGCGCCGGATTGACGTAGTGGGTAATCTCCGCCCGTTCCGTCATTTCTGCGTTCCCCCCGATAGACGGATGCGCGGGTCGAGCGCGGCCAGCGCGAGATCCGACACCAGCGTTCCGATCACCGTCAGCAGCGCCAGCACCATCAGGAACGAGCCGGCCAGGTACATGTCCTGGCTCTGCAGCGCGCCCAGCAGCATCGGTCCGGTCGTCGGCAGCGACAGGACGACCGAAACGATCGCCGCGCCGGAGATCACCTGCGGCAGAAGATTGCCGATGTCCGCGATGAACGGATTGAGTGCCATGCGTAGCGGATACTTGACGAGGATGCGGAACGGGTGGAGGCCCTTGGCACGCGCCGTCACGACGTACTGTTTGTGCAGCTCGTCGAGCAGGTTCGCGCGCAGTCGGCGGATCATCCCGGCGGTCCCGGATGTGCCGATGACGATGACCGGTATCCACAGATGCTCCGCCACCGACATGGCCTTGCCCCAGCTCCACGGCTGGTCGAGGTATTCCGGCTCCATCAGACCGCCGATCGAGGTCCCGAAATACACGTTCGCGATCCACAGCAGCACCAGGGCAAGCAGGAAGTTCGGCGTTGCGAGGCCAATGAAACCGACGAACGACAGCGCGTAGTCGCCGAAGCTGTACTGGTACACTGCAGAGTAGGTTCCGATGATGAAGGAGACAATCCAGGTGAAGACGATCGTTGCGAACGAGACGACGAACGTCAGCAGGATGCGGTCGCCGACGACGTCCGAGACCGGCATGCTGTATTCGAACGAATAGCCGAAATCACCGCGCAGGATTCCCGCAAGCCATACGAAATACTGCTCCACCGGCGATTTGTCGAAGCCGTACTGCTGGCGCAGGAATTCGATCCGCTCGGCGCTCACGGACTCGCCCTGACTCTGCAGCTCGTTGATATAGGTCGTAAAATAGTCGCCGGGCGGCAGCTGGATGATGATGAACACCATGACGCTGACCGCGAGCAGCGTCGGCACCATGACCAGAACCCTGTGTACGGTGTAGCGAAGCATGCCCCTGGATCCCGATCACCACCCGCGGTCTAGCGGTCGAACCAGAACGTATCGGGCTCGTAGATGCCGAAATGCGCGCCCGGGTCCCACGTGTATATCCCGCTTTCCGGAACGTTGCGCAGTCCGGCGTTGACGACGACCGGCTGCAGCGCGCCGCTGATGATGCCGATCGTGAACAGCTGGTCGGTCCAGATGGCGAGCATGCGATGCCAGATCTCCTCGCGACGTTTCGGGGAATCGGCCCGGTACCAGGCCTCGTGGAGGTCGAGCAGCTGCTTCGCCGCCGCGATGTCGACCGGCTCCCCACTGATCCCGCCGGTCTCGAGGAACTGGCCCCACATCGGCCACTGGTACTGGATCTGGCGGGTCGGCGCGAGTTCCTCGGGGATCGTGTCGGCGGTGGCAAGGCCGTTTTCCAGTCCTTCCCAGATCGACATCACGGTCGCGCCGGCATAGATACGATTGCGAATGACGTCGCGCTGCGACGGCTTGCTGTGCAGTTTGATGCCGATCTTCCGCCAGCTGTCGTGCACGAGCGACAGCACATCGGTCTGCTCGGTGCTCTCGCCGGCAGTTTCGACGATGATCTCGGCGGCGCGTCCGTCGGGCAGAAGCCGGAGTCCGTCGCCCCCGCGTCGCGTCAGCCCGATCTCGTCGAGCAGCCGGTTGGCCTGGTCGAGATCGAATTCGGTCCAGGCCTGCCGGTAGTTCTCCCGGAACAGCGGGCTCTGGGGCAGAACCGTGTTCTGGCCGCCGTAGGCGAGCCCGTAATAGATGACCTGGTTGATCTCGTAGCGATTGATGGCAAGCGACAGGGCCCGCCGGAAGCGGACGTCGCGCAGCATCGCCCGCCAAACTGGATCGCGCGCGTTCAGGTTCGGGTACAGGGTCATATGCGAACCCTTGCCGTCGCGCCACAGGAGGGTGCGAAACCCGTGACGCTCCTCGTTCTGCTTGAGGAACGTGAAATTGTCGAACCGCAGATAGCGCGCCTGCAAGTCGGTCTCGCCTGTGCCGGCCTTCGCCGGGATGATCTTCGCGTTGGCGATCTGCATGGCCACCCGGTCGATGTACGGGAGTTGTCGCCCCTCCGGGTCGACCCGATGGAAATACGGGTTGCGTACGAAGGTGAATCGCTCCGCCGGCATTCGCGTCGTGTTCACCCACGGCTGCAGGCTGGGCATCTCGATATTGTCGTTCTTGTAGAGATTGTCCATCCGGTTGTGGAGTGCGGCCCAGTTGCGCTGCCCCATGTCGCTGGCCAGTCGCTTGAGCGTTTCCGGATCGGTGTAGCGCGGGTGAAACTGCTTCAGGTAATGGGCCGGCCGATAGATATAGAGCGGACTCGCCGACGCCAGCGCAGGCAGGAATTTTGGATTGGGTTTCGACCAGCTGAAGCGGATCGTGGTCTCGTCGATGATGTCGACCGTCGGCAACTCGCCGTCGATGCGCAGTTCGACCCGCGGGCCCGCCGGCGCGAGCTTCGGGTTGTTGGCGACGTCCTCCCACCAGTAGCGGAAATCCTCGGTCGTGAACGGCGCGCCGTCCGACCACCTGTGGCCGCGTCGCAGGTGCAGGGTGAAGATCCGGCCGCCCTCGATGTCCACCTTTTCGAGGATATCCGGCGTTATATCATAGGCGCGCCCGTACCGGACCAGCCGGGCATAACCGTACACGACCATCTGCCGGACATCCTTCGAACGTGCCATCAGCAGGTTGAGCGTGCCGCCGTAGCGGCCGATCGTGCGTCCTCCGTCCATCTCGACGACCAGCGGCCGCTCCGGCAGACGCTGGGCCACCGGCGGCAGCCTCCCCGCCGCGACGTCGGCGGCGAAATACGGCGGTTCGACGGGAATGCCTGCCGTCGCCGGACCGGCGACCATCACCGCAAGGCAGAACAGCACCAATCGCATCCGGCGGCCTCCGCTCAAACGCCCGGCAGGTCGGCCCGCGCGTCGGCGCGGACGAAATGATCGCTGCCAAGGGCCCTGAGGACGGGCGCCGCCGCGGCGCTCTCCGTGAACGGCGCCGGCCATGTTGCGGGATCGGACGCACGTTCCTCCATCAGGCGCTCGAAATGCAGCGGCTGGTCCAGGTTCGGCTCCGGCACCGCCGTCAGCAGGCCCTGGGTGTAGGGATGGACCGGGTTGCGGAACAGGACATCGCGCGGCGCCACCTCGACCAGCCTGCCGCGGCACATGACGGCGATGCGGTCGGCGATGTAGTCGACCACCGCAAGGTTATGCGAGATGAACAGGTATGTCAGTCCCAGTGCCGACTGGAGTTCCTTGAGGAGATTCAGAATCTGGGCCTGGATCGAAACGTCGAGCGCCGAGACGGGCTCGTCGCAAATGAGCAGGTTTGGGTGGAGCGCCAGCGCTCGCGCGATGCCGATGCGCTGGCGTTGTCCGCCCGAGAAGCTGTGCGGATACCGCCGGGCGTGGCGGATGTCGAGGCCGACCAGACGCAGCAGCTCCTCAACCAGCTCTGCACGCTGCCCCGGGTCGCCGATGCCATGCACAACGAGCGGCTCGCTGATGATGTCGGCAACGCGCATGCGCGGGTTGAGCGACCCGAAGGGGTCCTGGAAGATGAACTGGATCTTGCGGCGAAACGCCGTCAGATCGTCGCCGGCCAGTGCCAGTACGTCTACCGGACCGTCCGCCCCGGCGTAGGTGATCTCGCCGGAATCCGGGGTCAGCGCGCGCATGATGATCTTGCTCAGGGTGGTCTTGCCGCACCCGCTCTCGCCGACGAGCCCGAGGCATTCGCCGCGCCTTATATCGAAGCTGACACCGGCAACGGCCTCGATGCGGGCGGCCTCCGAACTACCGATCCAGGAGTCCTTGCGGATCGTGAAGGTCTTGCGGATGTCGCGAACCGAGAGTATCGGGCCTGACCCGGCCGCGCCCTCCGATGCGGGCGCCGGCACCGCGTGCCGCATCATGACGTCGGACGGCGGCGCGATCTCGCGGATCGGGACGAGACGCTCGCCGCGCTTCATGCTGAACCGGGGCACCGCCTTCAGGAGGGCCTTGAGATACGGATGGCCAGGGGCGCGGAAGATATCCTCCACGCTGCCGGATTCCATGACTTCGCCGTGATACATCACGATGACGTCCTCGGCGACGTTGGCCACCACGCCGAGATCGTGCGTGATGATCAACACGGCCATTCCCAGTTCCTGCTGCAGGTCGATGATCTGTTTGAGGATCTGCGCCTGGATGGTCACATCGAGCGCGGTCGTCGGCTCGTCGGCGATCAGCAGCGCCGGGCGGCAGATCAGGGCCATGGCGATCATCGCCCTCTGCCGCAGCCCGCCCGACAATTCGAAGGGATAGGTGTGCAGCGCCCGCTCGGGCTCCGGAAATCCCACCAGACTCAGCATCTCCCGGGTGACGTCGCGACCCTCCACGCGGCTGCAGTTACGGTGCAGGTGCAAAGCCTCCGACACCTGGTCGCCGATCGTGTGCAGCGGCGAGAGGGAGGTCATCGGCTCCTGAAAGATGATCGAGATTCGCCCGCCGCGGATCGACCTCATCTCGCGCCCGTTGGGGTCGAGCGCGGCGATGTCCACCGGCCCGGGCCGCTGCGGGTCGCGAAACATCATCGACCCGGAGGTGATGCGGGCCGCTTTTGGAAGGATGCCCATGATCGCTTGCGATACGACGGTCTTCCCCGACCCGGATTCGCCGACGAGGGCAACCGTCGAACCCGGTCGCACCGAGAACGATACGCCGCGCACCGCCTCTATCCGACCTTCGGCAAGGTCGAAGCAGACCCTGAGGTCGCGTACGGTCAGCAGGTCGTCCCTCATGCCGCGATCTCCCGTTGGCCGCCATCGACTACGATGCCGAGCGCTTGGAAATTCGCGACCGCCGTATCGCTCAGCGGTATCGCATGCTCGCGCGCCCGGATGGCGACGGCTGCCGCGAGCCGCGCGAAATCGTCGAGCGTCGAGTCGATCCGGATGCGGCGATACCGGCCGCTGATCTTGAGCTGCAGCCAGCCGCGCCGCGGCTCACGGCGGATGGCGAAATAGTCCAGGCGCAAACGCTTGACCCCGTGCCAGGGAATGAAGCAGCCCACCGGGCCCCGCGCGGCAATGCCGTCGGCGGTGACCTCGATGACAGTGAATTGGCGCAGGCCGGTCCGCACCGCGAACCCGCCGAACAACGCGGCAAGACCGATCAACACCGCAACCACGGCAGTCGCCGGCTCGAGCCACAGAATTGGCCCCGCCGTGGCGGCCAGCCCCACCCCGGCGCGCAGGTAGTCCTTGAACAGCGCGGCGCCGGAATAGCGGTATCGTTCCATTTTTACGATCCCATCGCCGTCGCCGGCACGGCCGACCAGCGGACGGCCGGATGGCTGCCGACGGCTGCGATGAAACGATCGATGAACCGCCAACAGGCTGCGTCGTGGTCCAGATGATGCGTCAGCAGTCCGGTTGGCTCGTCGACCTCGGCCGCGCCCGTGCGACGCGCGAAGAGATGTGCGACGGCGGCCCCCAGCACCGCCTCGTCGCCCGCGAACCCGCGCGTCCCCCGCCAGTCGATGATATCGATGTGGACGTTGACGGTCGCCGGCCCCACCGCGAGCGGCCGGGCGCCGAAGGTCGACAGTCCCCGCAGTCCCGCTTCCGCCAACCGGGGCAGAAGGGCCGGATCGATCCGGTTCCATGGTGGCGTCAGGATCGGCCGGAACCGGTCACCGAACATCGCCTCGAGGCGTTCGCGACCCGTCGCCAGCTCGGCCAACATGACCTCGGCCGGCCGGTGCGGTCCGTATTCGGCGGACTTTTCCCTCGGCGGCGCGTGGTTGGCGTGGGCATAGCCGTGCTGCGCGACGAGCGCGCGTCCACCTGCCGCGCAGTGATCTTCGACGGCAGAGACGAGGTCGTCCCGCGCCGCTGCCGGAATGACTGCAAGCATCAGAGGTGTCCTGCCGGCGATTTCAAGCAGCCGGGACAGGCGCCCGGTTCGGCGGGTGGCGTCGTCATCGCGCCACCAGAACGTAGCGGTGCGCCCGGCCGCCGCCCAGGCGGCGAGTTCGACGGACAGGGCCAACCAGGGCCCCGTCTGCGATGACATGGGAGAGACGACATCCACCCCGGCCATCATGTCCTCTGCCTGCGTCCTACCCGCCATGGGCCAAGTATAGCCACAGTTGGGCGGAAACGCATAGAGACCGTTAGGGCCGTCCGGGCCCGACGAGCCCGGCGACGATCCGCGCCGTCGCCGCAGCGCCGTCGAGGTCGAAGGCCGGCCCGCGGGGCACCGGCATCGCCGCGGCGGCGTCGATGGCGCGCGCCAGCGCCAACGGCGAAAGAGCGACCTCCGGGACGATCTGGACGCGCCCGTGCGCCCCCAGCAGGTTTGCCCGACGGGTCTGTTCGGTCTCCGTGCTGGTGCTGAACGGCACCAGAACCGCGCGCACGCCGGCGACCAGGATATCCATGACCGTATTGTACCCCGCCTGGCTGACCGACACGGCGGCGCGACTGAGGATCTCCCGGTAATCGGGGCGCAGGGTCTCGACGGTCACGCCGGCCGGCGCGATGAGCCCTTCCCGCTCCTCCGGCGGCAGGTTTGGCCCGGTGATGAGGCGCCATGGCGCCTCGGCGAGTGCGCTGAGCGGTCGTGCGGCCAAGGCGGCCCGAAGCAATGCGCCCCCGACGGCGCCACCGCCCGCCGCCACCACCACTTCGCCCCTGCCGGGCCCGTCCTCCGCACAGACCGGCACTGCCGGCGCCACGTAACCGGTGTAGCGGATCAGGTCGGCGATCCGGTCTGCGGCGCCGAACGTCTCGCCGAACGACACAAGATTGGGATCGCCATGGACCAGCACCGCATCGAACGATCGACGCAGCAGCTTAACGATCGCGTCCAGCCGGTCCGGATCGTTCTTCTCCACAAGGATATCGCGGACCGAACTCGCAACGCGGATGCCGGCAGCGCGGGCAGCCTGCAGCAACGGCAACAGTTCGAAGCGGAACAGCCAGCGACCGAACGGGAACGTCTCGATCACCAGGACCGTCGGCCGGACGTCGGCGAAGGCCGCAAGCAAGGCCGTCCGGCGGCGCTCGCGTCCGGCCTCGTCGAGCTTTCGTCCCGCCTCGTCCACGAGGTGCCGGAAGTTCGCATCGGCGGCCCGCAGAGACGGCAGCTGGACCAGTCGGGCGCCGCCGAGATCGGGCATGCCGCCGGGCGCGCCGCCCGACACGCAGGTCACCTCAAGGCCGTGCGCCCGCATCGCGCGGATGATCGCTGCGGCGCGCATCTGGTGCCCGATTCCCAGCAGGTGCTGGACGTAGACCATGACGGTTCCGCCGCTCATCGCGTCCCCGTATGTACCAGCGGTATGTTCAGGCGTTCCGCTTCGGGCGTCCCGTCCGCTGCCAGCCGGAACAGGTGCACACAGGAATCGAGCAGCTTTTGGGGTGGCTTGCCCGTCATGTCCCAGCCAGAGGCCAGCGCGTAGAGGGCCCTTATGACGCCCTTGTGGGTGACGGCGATGGTGGCTTCGCCGCGCTGCGCGACCTCGGCCAGAAACGGCATGATCCGGGCCTGCACGTCGCGCGGGCTCTCGCCCCCGGGGGCGCGGAAGTCCAGGCCCTTGGCCTCCCACGCCTGCATCAGGTCGCCCAGCTCGGCGCGCAGGGCGGTCAGCGTCGCCCCTTCCCATTCCGCCCAGTCCATCTCGACCAGCCGCACGTCGGACCGGACCTCGCCGCCCCGCAGGATCCGGGCGGTCTCGCAGGCACGAGCGAGAGGACTGGCCACCCAGGCAAACCCATTGATTTCCGGCGGCAGGGTCCAGCGGCGGACTTCCTCGATTCCGGACCGATTCAGGGGGACGTCCGTGCGGCCCTGGACGCGGCCGATGGCGTTCCACTCGGTCGGGCCGTGGCGAACGACGGCCAGCACCGTCATGGCGCCGCCATCTGCCACCGCTCCGCCGCCGCGCCGGTCACCACCGCGTCGAGCCGCCGGGACGCGGCGGCAATGCCATGCTCGCGCTGCACGCGCGCGACCGCTTCCTCGGCCATCGCGGCACGCCGCTCCGGGGCCGCGAGCAGCTTTGCCAGAGCGGTGGCGAACGCGGTGGCATCTGCCGGCCGGACCAACAGCGCCGTCTTCTCCGCCTCGACGATCTGGCGAATCCCGGCGCGGTCGCCGACCACCAGGGGCAGACCAGCGGCCTGCGCCTCCAGGACGGCCATGCCGTAAGCCTCGTTTATCGCCGGCCAGGCGCCGAGATCGGCCGCCGCGTTGAGCCGGTCGATCGCCTCCGACTCCAGTCGTCCGAGGAACCGCACGCGGTCGCCGAAGTCCAGTTCGTGTTCAACCTGCCGCCGCGCCGCGCCGTCGCCGGCGACGAGCAGCGCCCACGGACGGTCTGCCACCCGGCGCAAGGCGTCGCCGAGCAAACGGTAGGAGGCGAGCTTGTCGCCCGGGCGCATCATAGCGACCACGGCGATCCATGGAATCGCGGGGTCGAGTGCGAGTTGCGCCGCAAGCGCCTGGCGGAGGCCGGTCCGGTCATCCCTCGCACGGGCCGCCGGCTGCGGGTCGAGGAACGGCGCCATCGACACCAGCCGTCGCGGTGCCGTCAGCAGCGGCCGCAGGCATTCCGCATCGTCCGGATTGACGCAGATCACGCGGGCGGCCTGGCGGACGGCATCGGCCACCGCGTCGTGCCCGGCGGCCCACGGCCCGTCCTGCTGCTTGGGCGCGAAGCTGGCCTCGGCCAAGACATAGGGGATGTCAAGCCGGCGCGCGACCGCCGGCCCGAGCCAGTCCGGCGCCTTGTGATAAAGGTGATAGGTGAACCACAGGTCGGGCGGCGCGTGACGGCACCGCTCGGCATAGCGGCCGGCCAATCGGGCGCCAAGGCCACACAGCCGCGCCTGCCGTGTCGCGTCCCCGGCACCGTCATAGCTGCGAAACCGCGAGGCAAGCGACACCTCGTGGCCGGCCTGCCGCAACGCCTCCACGAACAGCTGCGCCGCGCGCCGGTCGCCGGAGGGCACCGGATGGTCCGGCGCTTTCAGCGGCGCATGGAATGCTATTCGCATGCGACGGCCCGTGGCGTTTCGATCGCGACACCGAACCGCCTTGCGACTCCCTCGATATTGGCGGCAAGCGCGAACGCGTTCCGTAACCGCGCCATGCCGGCCTGCCCGAGACGCACGCGCAGGGCCGGATCGAGAATAAGGCGGGTCAGCGCGCCGGCCAGCGCCTGCGGATCACCCGGCGACACGAGGAGGCCGGTCCGGCAGTCGTCAATCAGCTCCGGGATTGCCGAGACGCGCGTTGCGACGACGGCCAACCCCTGGCTCTGGGCCTCCATCAGGACGTTCGGCAAGCCATCGCGGTCGCCATCCGCCGCAACCTTGCTCGCGAGGACGAACAGATCGGCATGCCGCAGTTCCCGCAGCACCGTCTCCTGCGGCTGGGCGCCGAGCCAGTCGATCCGGTCGGCGATTCCCAGCCGCGCGGCCCGCGCCTTCAGGCGCGCGGTCAGCCCGCCGCCGCCGATATGGCGCAAACGCCATGAGAGGCCGGGCGCCAATCCGGCCAGGGCATCGAGCATGTCGTCATAGCCCTTCTTCTCGACCGCGCGTCCCACAGAAAGGACGATGACCGGATCGGATTCTCGGCTGCCGTCCCGTGGCGGCCGTGCTTCCCGCGGTGGCGGAAAGCGCGCCAGGTCGAGCCCGTGATAGACCAGCCCGACGCGATCCGGCGCCGGCGCCAACGCCCGCAGGCGGTCGCGCCCCGCAGCGGTGCAGGTCACCGCCCACTCGAGCTCCGCCAGCTTCTCCGCGATCTCCCAGTCCGCGGTCGTCCAGATATCCTTTGCGTGCGCCGAGCAGCTCCACGGCAGCCCGAGCATCAAAGCGGCATAGCGCGCAACCGAGGCCGGTGTATGCAGGAAGTGGGCATGCAGGCGGGTTATGTCCGGCTCCAGCTCGGCGGCGAGAACGCAGGCCTGGCCGAACCGGCGAACCCGGTTGCGGGTCGGATCGCGCCGCAAATCGCGGAGCCAGGCGGACCGGGCGCGCGTGAAGCCGGGTCGCTTCCGGGCGGCGGCTAGTCCCCGCAAGACGCGCAACGGCTCACGGTGCAGGTATTCCGGCAGGTAGCGGACCGGCGCGACGATCTCGCGGTGCACCGGATGGCGGGACCGGTCGGTGGGATGCCGCAGCGAGACGATGCGGATATCCAGCCCCAGTCGTTCCAGCTCCCGGATCTCCTGCGCGATGAAGGTCTCGGACAGACGGGGATACCCTTTGAGAATGACGGCGACCGCCGGCACGGCGCTATTGCTCCGCCCCCGCGGCGGCCAGCGGTGACGACAGAGCGATGGCGCCCGGTCGCCGGCCGTTGCGATGCAACAGGCGATCGGCCAGCGCATTTACGTTATCGAGACCGGCCAGCATCCCCGGTGGCATGTGTTCGGAGGGAGGCGGTTGCTCGCCAAGTTGGGCAAGCGCCGCCGCCATGTCCGCCGCATCGCGCACCCCGTCGTTCGAAAGCATGCGGGCCAGGCCGAGGTCGCGGGCGCGGCTGGCGCGGATGTACTGCTCCATGCGCGGAACCGTGCGGGGCACGATCAGCGCCCGCTTGTCGAAGGACAGGATCTCGCAGAACGTGTTGTATCCGCCCATCGCCACCACACCGACGGCCTGGTCGAGAAGGCTTTCCATATGCGCATCGAAGGTGATCGCCTCGACATTCGGCAGCAGGTCGCAGCGGGCCAGGAACTCGGCCTGATTGTCGGACGCCATGAATGGGCCGAACACGATCAGCGCCGGGTGTGGCAGGTACAAATTCGATTCATAGGCCCGCAACACCCAGTCGACCATTTGCTGGCCGTCGCCGCCGCCACCGGGGGTGACCAGAACATAAGGCGGCGTGATCTTCGACACCGGCGAATGCGCAGTCAAAGCGGTCGGAAGCTCGCGCCGCAGATAGCCGGTAAAACGGACCTTCTTACGGATTCGCGCGGGCAGCGAGATCCCGGCCAGCGGATTGCAGATCTCCGGCATGCCGTACACCCAGATCTCGTCGTAATAGTCCCTCAGGGCAGGGACCACCTTCTTGCGCTCCCACTCATGGCGCAGGTGCATCGGGTCGTCCAGCACGTCGCGCAAGCCCAGCACCAAAGGCACGCCCCGGCCCTTGAGCAGGTCCAGCGTATCGGCCACCTCGCCCCGCAGGCCCAACGGCTCCTTGTCGACGATGAACAGGTCCGGGTCGAACGCCTCGGCGGTATGACGGACGATGGACGCCCGGATCGCCAGGGTTTCCTCGATGTCTATATGGAGCGCCAGGGACGTGTAGTCGCCATTGCGAAGCTTGATGACGCCAGGCACGCGGACGAAATCAACCCGGGCGCGATAATCGAAATTGCCGATGATCGGCGATCCCGACAGGATCAGGACCGACATGGCGCGCCGCTCGCCCACCATGGAATGGGCGATCGCGCGGCAGCGTCTGAGGTGGCCCAGCCCGAACGTATCATGGCTGTAAATCAGGACGCGCGCATCTCTGTCATGTCTTCCCATGGCCAAAAATACTCCCGCCGCCGTTGCGATGCGGCGGCTTCCTGTTTTGCGCGGAGACTATGGCACGGGCCGGGCAGTTCCCGGAAGCACTCTCGTTCACTTTTTTTCCAACGAACGTTTTGGCCCTCGCAAAAGCTGCGATAAGGTTTGCCCGCCCGACCGGCGGGTCTCGGGGTGAATCAGGGGGTGCGCGCAGACGGTGGAACCGACCATCTTCAGGTTCATACTGAGATACAGCAAGGCGCAACAGGTCTGGCTTCTCGCCCTGATCGTCGTTTCCTATCCCTTCCTGTACCTCTCGCTGGAGATGCCCAAGCTGATCGTCAACCGGGCGATCGGCGCCACGTCGGGCCCGCCTTACGAGGTGCCGCTGTTCGGCACACCGATCCTCAGCGTGGATGCCGGCCAGATCGAATTCCTGATCGGGCTGAGCTTGGCCTACCTGTTCCTCGTCATGATCAACGGGGCCCTGAAATATTACATCAATGTCTTCAAAGGCCAGTTGGGCGAGCGCCTGTTGCGCCGGCTGCGTTACGACCTCTACCAGCGGATTCTGCGCTTCCCGCTGCCACATTTCCGCAAGGTCAGCCAGGGCGAACTGATCCCCATGATCACCGCCGAGGTGGAACCCCTGGGCGGCTTCATCGGCACGGCCTTCGGCGACCCCCTTTTCCAAGGCGGGCAACTGTTGATCATCCTTGCCTTCATCATGGTGCAGGATCCGATCCTTGGGACCGCGGCGATCGCCCTGTACCCGTTCCAGATCTATGTCATCCCGAAGCTGCAAAGGCGGATCAACGAGTTGGGCAAGCAGCGCGTGCAGAACGTGCGCTGGCTGTCCGACCATGTCGGCGAATCGGTATCGGGGATTGCCGAGGTGCATGCCCACGACACCGCGCGTTACGAGCTCTCGCGGTTCGCCGCGCGACTGGGCACCATCTACTGGATTCGTTACGACATCTACCGCAAGAAGTTCTTTATGAAGTTTCTCAACAACTTCATCGACAAGCTGACGCCGTTCTTTTTCTTTTCGATCGGCGGATGGCTCGTCATCGAAGGTGGGCTCAGCTTTGGCGCGCTGGTGGCCGTGCTTGCCGCTTACAAGGACCTGGCGGCGCCCTGGAAGGAAATGCTGACCTGGTACCAGCAGAAAGAGGATGTCCGGATCAAATACGGCCAGGTGATTGAGCAATTCGACCCGCCGAACATTCTCGAGGAGGAACGGCTGCTGGCCGAGCCGGGCGAGGAGCAGGAGATTCCGGCGAACGCGACAATCGCGCTGCAAAACGTCGGCCTGATCGATGAGGACGGCATCCGCGCGCTCGACGGCGCGACGGTGGAAATACCGGCTGGCAGCCGCGTCGCCGTGGTCGGCGCGGGCAACAGTGGCAGGGGCGAGTTGGTCATGGCGATCGCCGGCCTGCTGACACCGACCAGCGGATCGGTCACGCTGGGCGAGCATGACATCAAGACGTTGCCGCGCGCCGTGACCGGCCGGCGGATAGCGTATGTCGGACCGGGCGTCCATATCCAGGGCGGGACGGTTGCCGATGCGCTGGTCTACGGTCTCAAGCACCTGCCGGTTGCCGAGACGGAGTACGAGGGGGATGCGGCCCGGCGCCGGCAGCAGGAGATCCACGAGGCAGCGCAGGCGGGCAATACGACACTGGATTTCGACGCCGACTGGATCGACTATGCGGCCGCCGGCGTCAGCGGCCCCGCCGAGCTGGAACAACGCATGCTCGACATCCTGCGCGCCGTGGATCTCGACGAGGATGTCTATGCCCGCGGCCTGCGCGGGACCTTCGATCCGGCCACCAGGCCCGACGTTGCCGAAAAGATTCTCGAGGCGCGCGCCGCGGTCCGCCAGCGAATCGCCGATCCCGAGGTCGCGAAGCTCGTCGAGCCGTTCGACGCGACGCGCTATAACCTCAACGCGTCGGTCGCGGAAAACGTGATGTTCGGTGTTCCGCTGGACGACTCGCTGAGCGAGGAGAACATCGCGCAAAACGCGTACATGCGGCGCACGCTGGAGCGCGTCGCCCTGACCGACGAGTTCCTGAAGATCGGCGTGCAGGCGGCCCAGACCATGGTCGAACTTTTCGCCGACTTGCCGCCCGGTCACGAATTCTTCGAACGGTTCAGCTTCATCTCGGCAGAGGATCTGCCAGAATTCCAGCCCATACTCGGACGCGCATCGCGCGGCTTGGACAAACTCACCGAGGCCGACCGCAACCGCCTCATCGCACTCCCGTTCAAGCTCATTCCGGCACGACACCGCCTCGAGCTGATCGACGAGGGTTTGCAGACCCGTCTGCTGGAGGCGCGACGGGCTTTCGCCGCAGACCTGCCGCCGGACCTCGCCGGTAAGATCGCGTTCTTCGATCCGAAGGCTTACAATGCGGGTGCCACGATCCAGGACAACATCCTCTTCGGCAAGATCGATTTCGGCCAGGCCAACGCGGCTCAGCGTGTCGGAGCGCTGCTGGCAGAGGTCCTGGGCGAGATGGGCTTGCGTGACGTCGTGTTGTCGGCCGGCCTGCGCAGCCAGACCGGGTCGGGCGGTTCGCGGCTGTCGCCGGTGCAGCGCCAGAAGATCGGAATCGCGCGATGTCTGCTGAAGCGCCCCGACATCCTGCTGATCAACGAGGCCGCCGCCGGTTTCGATGCGCGCATGCAGAACATCGTGGTCGATCGTGTGCTGGAACAGAGCGAGGACAGAACGGTGGTCTGGGTGCTCAACAATGCTGCAATGGCGAATAAATTCGCCCGCGTACTCGTTATGTCTGATGGCCGTGTCATCGAAGACGGCGCGCCGGACGAGTTGGCTGCGGCGGAGGGCGGCGCCCTCCACAGCCTCCTTCACGGCCATTAGCAGCCTGGGGTGAGCAAGAAGGAAGCGATTATGAGCCTGCAACAGGAATTCGAGCTGCTTCGCAAGATCCCGATGTTCGCGAATATTGAGCCCGCGAAGTTGAAGTTGCTGGCATTCACCAGCGAGCGTCTGTGCTATTCGAACGGCGATATCCTGTTCCGTCAGGGCGAGCCCGGCGACGCCGCGTTCCTGATCATCAGGGGCGAAGCCGATGTCACCATCGAAACGGAAACCGGCCCGCTGATGGTCGCGAGGCTGGGCGACCACGATTTCGTCGGCGAGATCGCAATCCTGTGCGACGTGCCGCGGACCGCGACGGTCACCGCCAGATCGGACCTTGTGACGCTGCGCATCAAGAAGGACCTGTTTTTGAGGCTGATCGGCGAATTCCCCGAGATCGCGAAGGAGATCATGCGTGAACTCGCCGATCGCCTTGTGCACACCAATGCGCGGCTGCGCGAGATGGCGAAGGCGATGGACAAGGCCGACGACAAATGAGCACCGCGAGCCGCCTCGACGCAACGGGCCCGCGGTTCGGGAACATCGCGCGGTGAGCCGGCTCGACAGCATGATCCGGCGCCTCGAGGCGCAGCGGGCGTGTATCGACTGGGCGGCAGCGGAAATCGCGGGCCTGTCGGGACCGGTTCTCGAGCTCGGGCTGGGCAACGGACGCACCTATGATCATCTGCGCGAGCGACTTCCCGATCGCGAGATCTTCGTCTTCGAACGCCAGGTCAACGCCCATGCCGACTGCATCCCGGACGCGGATCACCTCATCCTTGGGGATATTAAGGCAACGCTGCCACAGGCGGCCGAACGGTTCGGCCGAACCGTCGCGCTGGTACACGACGACATTGGCACCGGCGACGCCCGTCGCAACGCCCGTCTGGCAGCGGAGATCGCCCCGCTGCTCGCCGCCCTCGTACGGCCCGCAGGCCTGATTCTCAGCGACCAGAGATTACCGCGGCCCGATAATTGGCGCGAAGTCGACACGCCGGACGGCGTGGCCGCGGGCCGCTATTACCTGTATCGTGCCGGTGACTGATCTTGGGGCGCCGCCTTGCGGAACACGGATTGACGCCACTCCAAAGGCTTCGTAGACATCGTCGGATGTCCGCCCGACAGACAACTGACGCCGCAGCGGGCAGCGTCCCCGAAGATGCGCTCGATCGCATGCTGGCCCGCCTTGCGACGCAGGCGGCGTATATCGGTTTCGCGGCGGAACGAATCGCGGACCTCCCGGGGCCTGTTCTGGAGCTGGGTTTGGGCAAGGGCCGTACCTACGATCGAATCCGCCGACTCCTGCCGGATCGGGAGATTTTCGTCTTTGATCGCGACGTTCATTGCCCTCCGGCACTCCGGCCCCCCTCGGACAAACTCTATCTCGGGGATTTCCGCGACACGCTGCGGGCCGCTTCGGAGCGGCTCGGACAGATCGTCGCCATGGTCCACGCGGATATCGGCAGCGAAGACCGCGCGCGTGACGCCGGACTAGCGCGCGAGATCGGTCCCCTGATCGACGGCCTGGTGCGGCGACAAGGTCTCCTCCTGAGCGACCGCCCACTGCCCTTGGCAGGCGAATCGTGGCAGGAGCTGCCGCCGCCGCCGGACGCTGCGGGGACCGGTTGGCCTTATTTCATGTGGGCGCGGCTGAGCTGACGGGCCGGCAAGGACTGCAGATTCCCGGGCTCCAAATGCTCCAGTTCGCGAGCCTGCGCCGGCTCTGGCATCATGGCGGACCGAGGGCAGCGTTGCACAACACGAGTCGGGCATCCTAATGTCGCCGGATGAGCCGGCGCGGGCACAGTTTCATCGGAACCTCCGGCTGGAGTTACGACCACTGGAAGGACACGGTCTATCCGGGGGACATGCGCCGCGACGATTGGCTTCACCACTACGCCGGCCACCTGCGCACCGTCGAGGTGAACAGCACGTTCTATGGCGTGCCGGCGAAGGCGAGCATCGAGTCATGGCTGGCGGCCACGCCGCCCGGGTTCGTCTTCGCGGTCAAGGCCAGCCGCTATCTCACCCACATGAAGAAGCTGAAGGACCCGGAGGCGGGGCTCTCGAATTTTCTCGACGCGATACGGCCGCTCGGCCCGCGGCTGGGACCGATCCTCTTCCAGCTGCCGCCGCGCTGGCGCTGCAATCCGGATCGCCTCGCGGCATTTCTCGATGCGCTGTCACCGGCCCACCGCCATGCCTTCGAATTCCGCGACCCGAGCTGGCACGTTGACGATATCGCCGCGCTTCTCGAAGGGCGCAATGCGGCGTTCTGCATGTTCGAGCTGGCCGGTGCCCGCTCGCCGGAGCTGGTCACCGCCGATTTCACCTATATACGGCTGCACGGCCCGGGCGCCGCGTACCGGGGAAACTACGGTGATCATGCCCTGGCGCGCTGGGCCGAGCGCATCGGGCGGTGCCGCGACAACGGGATCGACGTGTACTGCTATTTCGACAACGACGAGGCCGGCTACGCCTTCCGGAACGCGGTGCGGCTGGCGCAGCTGATCGGCGGCTCCTAGGCCTTGACGATGCGGTCGCGATGGGCGGCGACGCCCCGCGTGACGTTGCGGGTGTCCACAACGAGGCGACTGTGCGCCACAAGCGCATCGTAATCGACGTCGTCATGATCGGTGACGATCAGCACCGCGTCGAACTGCGAAAGGCTCTTGGCGCTGAAATCGACCGACCGGCGTCCCGCAAGGCGGGCATGATCGCGCGTCGGCGGGATCTCGGTCACGTACGGGTCATGGAACGCCACCGTGGCGCCGCGCGCCTCGAGCAGCTCGATGATGACGAAGGCCGGGCTGCCCCTGGTGTCGTCGACGTTCTTCTTGTAGGCGACGCCAAGGACGAGGATCCGAGCGCCGTTGAGGCCCTTGCCGGTGCGTGCATCGAGGGCCTCCGCCAAACGCCCGACCACATGGCGCGGCATCTCGGTATTGATCTCCCCGGCAAGCTCCACGAACCGTGTCGACAGGCCGTACGCGCGCGCCTTCCATGTCAGGTAGAACGGATCGATCGGGATGCAGTGGCCGCCGAGGCCGGGCCCCGGATAGAACGGCATGTACCCGAACGGCTTGGATTTCGCGGCCTCGATCACCTCCCAGACGTCGATGCCCATGCGCTCGTAGACCAGCTTCAGCTCGTTGACGAGCGCGATGTTGACGGCGCGAAAGATGTTTTCCGTCAACTTCACGGCCTCCGCCGTCGCGGTCGAGGAAACCGCGACGATCTCATCGACGATCTCGCCGTAGAGGGCGGCCGCGAGCCCGGCCGCGACCTGGCCGTCGCCGCCCACGACCTTCGGGATCGTCGCGGTGGGATGGTCCCGGTTGCCCGGATCTTCGCGTTCGGGCGAGTAGGCAAGAAACAGGTCGACTCCCGACTTCAGGCCGCCCGCCTCGAGAATCGGCCGCAGCTCCTCGTCGGTGGTGCCCGGCCAGGTCGTCGACTCCAACACGACAAGCTGGCCGGGCCGCAGATGCGGCGCGATCGTAGACGCGGTTGTCGTCACGAACCGCAGATCGGGTTCCCGCTGCGGCGTCAACGGCGTCGGCACGCAGACGAGTACGGCATCGACCTCGCCCACCTCCGTGAAGTCGGCGGTCGCGCGGAACCGTCCGGCATCGACGACGCCGGCGATCCTGTCCGACGGGACATGCCGGATGTAGCTCTCGCCCCGGTTCAGACGCTCGACCTTGCCGGGGTCGATATCGACCCCCACGACTCCGAAGCCGGCCTCCCCGAATGCGATGGTCAGCGGCAACCCGACATAACCGAGTCCGATGATGCCGATCCGCGCGCTTCGGTCGCCGAATCGCGCCCGCAACGCGGCGGCGAGTGCATCTTCCTGATCGTGCTGACTGGTCATCGTACCGCCGCCCATTGTACTCCCGGCGTCTTTATCTGCGGTGCCGGGCACGCTATCAAGCAAGCCGCAGCGCGGCCTGTCAACTCACTGAGGCCCGATATCCGGGGCGCCGATTCCGCGCAAACCGATGGCAGCCGCACGCAGTGGGGACCGGCTACCCATGCAGGCCGGATTTCGTTAGGGTTGGCGCTGCGGCACTCATGTGGTCGACACGGAGACGGCGGCGCGGATCGGAGGCACCAGATGACGGGTTTCAGAGCGAGTCTGATGACGGGGCTGTTGCTGGCCCTCTTCGGCGTTGCCGCACCGCTGGCGCAGGCCGCCAATCCGTTCCGGGGGTCCGGCTTTCAGCTGGACGAAGGCGATGCGGCAATGCTCGAGGCGGCTGCCCAGTCTCTGTACCTGACCGAGATCGCCACAGTCGGCACCATCGTGCACTGGGACAATCCCGAAACCGGCAACCGCGGCACGGTCACCCTGATAGCGATACACGAACAGCAGGGTCTGCCATGTCGGCGACTGCAGCATGATATTGAACTCAGGCGGGTCCGCGACCCTTATCGGTTTATCGTCGACCGTTGCCGGAGCGGTGACGGCGAGTGGAAGATCTTCACGCCCTAGGCGCGTGTGCGGCTGCGGGTTTTCCCGGCGTCGCTCTGCGCCAGGGGCGCACGCCGAGGGAAGGCACCTGTGCAGGCGGACCGGACGGACACCGCCAGGGACTATAGCGTGCGACAGCCCGGGCGTGTTGTCCTATTGCCCAAACAGCCTCTGAAGCCCCCTTGTGATCGAATCGCCCGTCCCCTGGAGGATCCTTCCCGGAAGACGCCGCGACTCCGGCTCCGTCGTCGGCGCCGTTTGTTCGACCATGCCTTCATCGCCGGGCGGCGCTTTCATGCCAACGCAGTCGCCGTCCGTGAACGTTCCCAGCTCGCCAAGCCCGATGATCAGCGCCGGCGGATAGACGAGACCGCCCAGCAACCCGCCGACGCGCAAGGCGACCGCCTTTTCGTCGAGGCTGTAGGCCGGCCGCATGAGCGTGCCGCGGATGTGCACCGGCACTGCGGCGCTCAGCGTCAGTCGCTTGACCTTCGGATCGATGATCACATCCACGGCCTCGGTCTTCAGGTTGACGGTGCCCTTGCCGACGAAGGCAGCGACATCCGTATCGAGGAGCAATCCGTCGCTGGTGGCCAGCCCCCGCTTGATACGGAAGGACGCCAGCGCGCAGTTCACCCTTGTATTGCCGCGCACGTTCAGGCTCAGCACGTTGCTGAGGATCCGGGTCGGCCCGCCGACCCATGTCTGCAGCGTCCGCGATCTGATCTGCCCCTTGCCCATCGCCAGCAGCAGCTGGCCGTCGAGGCCGGCCATGATCTCCCGCACCGAATTTCCCCGGCCGGTGAGGTCGAACTCGAGATTGACCTGCCCCTGAATGTTGCCGGCCTGCGCCGTCTGCGCCAGCAGGACGGCGAGGTCGACCTTGCGCAGCGCCATCCTGGCGGTGACGTCGGTCGGCTCCTTGCGCCCGTCGATGCGCGCGGCGCCGTCAAGGATACCGTTCTGCAGGACCGCCTTGACCGACTGGACCTCGAGACGGCCGCCGTTGAGCGACAGGGCGACGGCGGCATCGGTCATCAGAGGCTGCCGCCCGACAACCGTCGCGGCATCGTGTCGGATCGTCACATCGGCTGCCTTGAGCCATTCGAGCGGTAGCGGATCGTCGGGAAACAGCCGCTCCGGCTTCGGCTCGGGTTTGTCCGCCGCGGCGTCCTTGGCCGTGGGCTCGAGAGCCCCGAGGCCGACCAGATCGATGCGGCCCGAAGACAGGTCGGCATCGATCAGGGGGCGATCGCCCGTCAACGTGACCGCAACATCCCCCTTCAGATCGCTCTCGCCGACCCGGGCGTCGATATGCGTGACACGGAACGTTCCGCGCAGATTTCCATTAACCCGGCCCGTCACGCTGTACGCGCCGAGTTCCGGCAGTTCGGTCCCAGCCAGCGCGGAAAGCTCAGCCAGTTGGGCGCCCTTTGCGCCGACTGACAGATCGAGACCGGCGCCCGTGGCGGGCTCGGCAATGCTGCCTTCGGCCGTGACCGCGGCGCCGGACAGCTTGGCCCTGAAGGATTCGATCGACAGCCGCTTGTCCTTTAGCGAGAGGACTGCCGAAGCGTCGCGCAGCGGCGCCCTGAGCGGGCTGAACGCCGTAAGATCGATTGCTCGGGACCGCAGTCTAGCGTCGAAGACCGGATGTTCGCCGGACAGCGATATCTTGATGCCGCCGGTAACGTCACTGGCACCCAGTTGCGCCCCCAGTTCCGTTATGTCGATCGTGGCAGCGATATCGCCGCTCACTTGTGCGGCCAGCGAATAACGACCCAGCGGCGGCAAAGTCCGGCCCGCGAGTTCGGACAGGTCGGCCACGCGGTCGCCTTGTGCCGAGACCGCCAGGTCCAGACCCGCGAACTTGACGACATCCGCGACCGTTCCGGATGCCGAGATGCGCGCGCCGGACAGGTTCGTCTCGAACCTGTCCACGGCAAGCATTCCCCCGTTCAAGATAAGCGACGTCGCCGTATCCCGCAGCGTCGCGCTCATCCCAATGCCCAACCCGTCGAGTTCGAGCCGGCGGGATACCAGAGTTGCAGCGACGGCTCGCGGGCGACCGGCAAGATCGAGCGTGGCATCCCCCGCAAGATCGCTCTTGCCAACCTGCGCCTGCAACCCCGCCACATGGACCTTTGATATGACATCGCCGGTTACGCGCCCCGACAGCGAAAATGCGCCGAGTTCCGGGATTGCCATGCCTGCGAGTTCCGATAACGCGCCCGTCCGATCCCCCGTGACGGAAACCGCCAGATCAAGCCCCCCACCCACAAACGGGTCGGTGGCGGAACCTTTCACCGCCAGGTTGGCGGCGCCATCGACATACAATTCCACGGGCCAGGGCCTGCCGGGCTGGATCAGGCCGGCGGGTCCACGGAGTTTCGCGCTGACACGGATCGGCGCCGCGTTGATGCTGCCCTCATACGCGAGCGTGAGCGGCGTCACCGGTCCCCCATCGCGGAGCGCAAGGGAGTCGACGTCGGCCGTGAATGTCGCGCCGGTGGCTGCGTTGGTGTAGAGCAGCCTGGAGTCGAGAACCCGCAATTCCGAAGTGAGCGGAACCAGGTCGACGACCGCGTCGCCTTCCACCGGCTTCTCCGGCACCTCCGCTTCAGGGCCCGGCTGTGAAAAATCGAAATTGGCGCGGCCCTGCGCATCGACCTCCAGAAGAATATCCGCGCCGGTGAGCTGGATGCGGCTGAACTCCACGACGCCGAAGATGGCGGAGGCCAGCGCAATCTCTCCTTCCAGCTGTCGGACCGACACCATTTCCGGCCGGGACCCCCATTCGGCGTTGGACAAGGTTACGCCGTCGAGGACGATGCCGGGCGCAAGCGAGATGTCGAGGCGCAAATCCCCTGATATGGTGAGTTCGCGGCCCGTTGCCTCTCGCATCGCATCGGCGATCAGCGGCTTGTACCGGTTGAAGTCGATATAGCTGAGCGCCACCACGGCGCCGACCGCAAGAAGGATCAGCACAAGCACTGCGCCGGCCAGCACATAGGCGATGATCTTGGCGATCCGCATGTTCCACCTCCGCACCGGGCTAGGCGTTACCGGCAATTCGATGATCGTCATCCACCGCATCCCCGACAACCCGCTGGCCACGTCACGAAAGTAAAGCTAAGTAGTATCGGGAGCGAGGCAAACCGCCCTCGAGAGGATCGACGAAATGCGGAACATTGTCGGCGCCATTCTTGCGATGCTCCTTCTGTCGGTTCCGTCGACTGCGATGGCCCAGCAGGTAGCCGATGATACCACGCCGCCGGTCGCGGCGAATTTGGAAACGCTGGCCAGTCTCTCGGCGCAGGAACGGGCGGAGCTGTTGTCCCGGTTGTCCGACGAGCAGGCTCGTGCGCTGTTGCTGGACTATCTGAAGGCCGGCGCCGGAGAGGCGGCCGACGAGGCCGATCCCGCGATCGAGCAGCTGGAGGCGCAGAGCGAGCGGTTCCGCGAGAATTTCGCCGCGGTGCTGAAATCCGCGCCGGAGCTGACGCGGGTGCCCGCCATGGTCTACGACCTTCTGACCGCGGGGCGCGATCCCCTTCGTCCTCTTTACCTGCTGCTCTTCCTCGCCGTCATTCTGGGCCTCGCCTATGCGGTCGAGCGACTGTTCCGGCGCATGCTGGCGGCGCTCAGGACGCGCCTTGCGGCCGTGCAGGCGGACGCCGATTTCCTGGAGCGTTTCGGGCGGATCTCGGGTCTGCTGATCGTCGACCTGCTGGGGCTGGCGATCTTCCTCGTTGCGGCCGTGATCCTCTTCCTGCTCGTCTATGAGGGGCACGAGCCGACGCGGCTGTTCGTGCTCACGGTCCTGTCGGCAACGGTTCTGCTACGGTTCGTCGTCGCGGTCTCGCGGGCGGTCTTCGGGGACGCAGACGGGTCGCTGCGGCTGATGCCCGTCGATCCGGCCAGTGCCCGCACCGCGCATCGCCACGTCGTCGCATCCGGCGTCATCGGCGCCTTCGGCTTTCTCGGCTGCGATCTGCTGCGCATGTACGGCCTGGGCGACGATCCGCACAGGCTGATGACCTTCGTCGTCGGGACCCTGTTCACGCTTTCGGTTCTTGTCGGCATCTGGCGCGTGCGCCACGGCATTGCCGCCGCGATCTTGCCTGCGGGCACCGGCGGCGAATCGGGATCCGGCGCCCTTCAGGCGATCGTCGGCCTGTGGCATGTGCCGGTGATGCTCTACCTGGTCGTGATCTACGCGATGGCAGTCTTCAATGGCTTCTCGGGTCAAGTCTCGGGGACCTATCCCGGGCTGTTGAGCATCCTCATGATTGCGATCCTGCCGCTGGCCGACCGCCTGCTCTGTGCCGCCATGGACCGGTTCCTCGGTTCGGCATCCGATGCGGCCGACGCCTCGCGCCGGATCCTGCGCCGGGCGATGCATATCCTGGTCGTCGTGCTCGGCATCGGTGTCCTCGCCGCCATCTGGCGGGCCGATATCTTCGATCTCGCCGAGGCCGGGATCGGCGGCCGCGCCGTCCGCGCGCTGCTCGACATCGCGCTGACCGGCTTCGTCGGCTATGTCGCCTGGGGGCTCCTCAACGCGGCGCTCGTCCGTCATATGCCGGCGCAGGCCGATGCCGAGACCGGCGGCGACGAGGGCGGCGGCGCCGCCACCACGAGGGCCGGCACGGTGCTGCCGCTGTTCATGCGCTTCGCCCAGATCGCCATCGCCGTGATCGTCGTCATGGTCGCCCTCTCGGCGCTGGGCGTGAATATCGGCCCGCTGCTGGCCGGCGCCGGCGTCATCGGCATCGCCATCGGCTTCGGGGCGCAGACGCTGGTGCGCGATCTCGTCTCCGGCCTGTTCTTCCTGATCGACGATGCCTTCCGGCGCGGCGAGTATGTCGATCTCGGCGGCATCAAGGGCACGGTGGAGAAGATCAACATGCGCTCGCTGGTGCTGCGTCATCATCTCGGCATGCTGCACACCGTGCCCTATGGCGAGATCCAGCACCTGACCAATTTCAGCCGCGACTGGGTGATCATGAAGCTGGAGTTCCGCGTGCCGTTCGAGACCGATCTCAAGCTGGTGAAGAAGCTGGTCAAGCAGATCGGCAAGGACCTGGCCGCCGATCCCGAGATCGGCCCCGACTTCATCGAACCGCTGAAGTCGCAGGGCGTGCGCAACATCGAGGACAACGCGCTGA
>JBFGQV010000009.1:0-35527 GCA_041563955.1 Alphaproteobacteria bacterium
ATAGGACAGGCCGTCGTCGTCCTTCAGAACAAGAAACATGTGCAAACCTCAACCGGCAATCAGCGTACACTACCACGGGCCACCCGGCCCGAAGCTCGGATACGCTTCTCACTTCCGCGCGTCGCGCCAGCGGTACCAGCGGAACGCCGCGGCCTGGCGGAGGCGGCGAGCGGCATGCGCGGCAACGCGGTGTCGAGCACCGGCAGCAGCGCCGCGTCGCCGCCGATGCGCTCGGCGCCTCAGCGCGGCGGCAGCATCGCCTGGTCGATGAAGAACAGGTCGGTCAGGAACGACCGCACGGCGATCAGCCCGTTGGTGTTGTCGACCATGTCGGAGCTGATCGAGGCCTTGTCCAGCAGTACCGCGATCACCGAGCGCATGACCGCAAGGTCCAACAGGAACCGGTCGCGGAACGGCGCTGCGGTCGCGCCGGCGAGGGCGTGCGGCGCCGCCGCCTCCATCTCGTCGAGGGCGGAGGCGAAGCGGTTCAGATAGTCCCGGATCTGGGAGACGCCCTCGTCCTGCGCCTCGCGCTTTCGGCCCTGCGCGGCGTAGGCCAACATGAACTCATAAGATTCCTCGACCACATCGATGGCATCGCGCATGGCCACGGCGTGGCGGTGTTCAGCGCTCTGGTTCATGCTCTGCGCCTCGCGTCAGCACCGGCCCGCTTCCCCCGATCATCGATTTCAGCGTCCCCCGGTTCTCCGGAAGGAAAGCAAAATACACGTGCAGGATCACGAGGAAAATGATCGCCAGCGAGGCGAAGCCGTGCGCGGCATACACGATTCCCCACTGCGCGTCGGACAGGATCGACGGGTCGCGGCGCCACCACGGCGTGTCGATTTTGGCCATCATCAGCAGCCCGGTCGCCGTGACCACCAGGATGACCAGGCCGGAGACCCAGTGGTAGCCCTTCTGGTAGGCATCGTACTTGGCCGCCGCAAGCGCGCCGGCTTGTCCCCGCACGTCGTGCAGGACCTCGCGCAGATCGTCCGATCCCGGCGTCATTTCGCCGAGACCGTGGACCAGAGCGACTCGCAGCCAGTGAAACAGGATGGCGGCAACCAGTACGAACCCGGCGATCCAGTGCGCCGGGACCCAGTCGAAGCGCAGGCCCATGATCGGCAGGAACGCGGTGGCGCTCAGCACGATCACGCTGAGCGCCATAGTCCAGTGGAAGACCCTGTCGGGCCATTGGTGGCGCGTCCCGGTCTCCCCGATCTGCGCGTGCATTCGCAAGCCTCCCTTCGGCCAGGACGGCCGGGCGTCGTCCGATATATGGAAGGATCAGCGCGCGCGGCGGCGCGCCCGCATGATCTGATGGACGATGATGGCGATGCCCGCGAGGGCCACCGGGACCCACAGCAGGTCCCAGGACACCCCCACGAGCAGTTTTCGACCGTAGATGTCCGTCGTGTAGCGGAGGATCTCCATCGCGTCAGGCCGCCAGCGACCGCGCGGCACGCTTGGCGAGGTTCTCGAGCAACGGAATCTTGAAGTGGTTGTAGTTGAGCGGCTTAGCGCCCCGCGCTGCGACCCGCGCGACCAGCGTTTCCAGCTCCTCGCCGGGAGCCTCGCCCTTGATCAGGTCCTCCACGCTGGTCATGCGTCGCGGCGTGCACTGCACCGCACCGCAGGCCAACCGCACGTCGGCAACCCGGCCGCCGTCAATCTTCGCCGCCATGGCCATGTTGAGCAGCGCGAAGTCCCACACGTTGCGGTCCGCGACCTTCTCGAAATACTGGCGCGACCCGGCCCACTTGCCGGGGACCCGCACGCCGAGAAGGATATCGCCGGGCTGGAGCACCGTCATGCGGGTGATGTCGATCTCCGGGCCGACGAAGAAGTCCTCCGCCCTGACGGTCCGCTCTCCCTTGCGATTGCGGATCACCATTTCGGCCTCCAGCACCACCGTGGCCGGCGCGGTGTCGGACACCGTGACCGCGACGCATCGGCGCGCCTCGAACAGCGTGTGCTCGCGGTTCATCGCCGTCGGCGTGTTGGCGTAGCAGGTGTTGCCGCCCGCGCGATAGCACGGGAACCCGTCGCGATAATAGAAGCAGCGGGTATCCTGAGAGATGTTGCCGCCCAACGTGCCGGCATTGCGGATCTGCGGGCTGGCGACATGGCCTGCGGCCTCTGCCAGGACCGGAAATCTGGCGCGAACGGCCGTGCTCTCGTTGACCTCGGTCAGCGTGGTCATGGCGCCGATATAGAGGCCGCCGTCGCTTTCCTCGCGGATTCCGTGAAGCTCTGCGATACCGGAAATGTCGACTAGCACCGGCGGTTTCTTCACCCGGTCCTTGAACCAGTCCAGGCTGTCCTTACCGCCCGCGATGATCCAGGCATCCTTCCCGTGCTCGTCCAGCAATTCCAGCGCATCGGCGACGGAGTCGGGCTGGTAGAGTTCGAATTCGTGCATGACGTCAGACATGGTCTCGTCTCCCAGTTTCCCGGCTCACTCGCAGTTGGTCTGCAGCGGCTTGTGGGATTGTGGCCGACCCGCCGCCGCATTGATGATCATGTCGGTGACGACCGGAGTCCGGTTGAAGAAGTGCCCGCCCAGCGCCTCCGAAATGGCACAGATCAGCGCCGCCGAGGCCGCCCCTTCCAGCGGTTCGCCGACTCCCTTGGCACCGATCGGGTTCTGCGGATCCGCCTCGTCGACCGCAGCCCAGCCCATCCCGACGGGCACGTCGAGATAGGTCTTGGGTTTAGCCTGATGCAGGCCGCGGGCGCCCGGCCTACCGTAGGCCGGGTCGTAGATGTGCCGCTCCGTCGTCGCCAGGCCGAAGCCCATGACGGCGCCGCCGCGCACCTGCGCCGCCAGCCCCTGGGGATGCATCACGGTGCCGCAATCGGCCACGCCGACATAGTCGAGGATCTCGTACTTGCCGGTCTCGAGATCGAGCTCGATCTCGATGAAGCCGACCGACAGCGCCGGGACCACGCCCTGCTTGGCGAGATTGTCCTTGGCGACGCCGATCAGGCCGGTGCCGGCGATCGCCGCGACCGCGGCCTGGGTCATGGGATTGATGTCCCCGGGCGTCTCCTGCCCGCTGAATGCCCCGCCGAGCTTGACCGCACGCTTGGCGCATTCGGCGAACGAGACGCGCCGGGCCGCGTCCGATTTGTGCACGACGTGTTCGTCGCGCAGATCGTAGTCCTCCGGCGACCCGCCGAGATCCATCGATGCGAGCTTGAGGAGCTTTTCCTTGGCGTCGGTCGCCGCGACGAAGTTGGTCCGGCTCATGGTGAAGCTGGTGTTGGAGCCGAACTGACCGAGATTCCACGGCAGGCTGCGAGCGGTGCCGCCCCGCTCGATGACGCAGCGCGACCAGTCGTAGCCCAGCACCTCCGCCGCGACACGCGAGGTCGAAGCGTAGGAGAAGGTGCCGAGATTGCCGACGCCGGTGTGGATATGGAGGATCCCGTCCGGCGTGATGCGCACCAGCCCGTCGAAACCGTTCCGTCCGGCGCTGTGATACGCCTGGCCAATGGCGACGGCGCGCACCTTGGAGCCGTTCCGCTGGCCGGAGGTCTTCACCCGCTCCGCCCAGTTGAACCGCTCGGCGCCCTTCTCCAGGGCCTCACGCAGATAGGCGCTGGTCACGGGCCCCTGTTCGGCGCCGTATTTCGCGTCCTTGCCGCCGCCGCCCGGCGCGTTCACAACGCGGATTGCCAGGCGGTCGATGCCGAGCTTCTGCGCCGCCTTGTCGAACAGGGGTTCGAACATGTTGGCCGCCTGGTTCTCGCCCGGCCCGCGCTGCGCCCCCTTGGGCACCGTGTTGGTGAGGACCGGAACGGCGCGGAAGCGCATGTTCACGGGCTGATAGACGATGCTCAAGGCGTTAGCGACATTGTTGGCATCGGGAAATCCCGATGTCGAGCCGAGGTCCTGGACGACATAGATATCGGCCGCGATCAGCCGCCCGTCCTTGCGGAAGCCGAACTTCGCCCAGGCCTGGAACCCGGCGCGCGCATAGCCGTTGTAATACTCCTCGGCGCGGCTCACCCGCACCAGGCACGGACGCCCGCCGAGCTTCTTGGACATCAGCGCAGGCAACGCCATAAGCGGGTAGGACGTGGCCTTGCCGCCGAAGCCGCCGCCGCAATACTCGGCCACGAACACCAGATCCGACAGCTCGATGCCGATCAGCCGGGCCAGCGCCGGCTGGGCGAACGCCGTCGATTGGGTCGACCCCCAGACGTGGCACTTGCCGTTCTCCCAGTAGGCGGCCGCCGAGCGTGGCTCCATGGCATGGTGTGCCTTGGACGCGTGGACTATGTTTTCCTCGACCACGGCTTCAGCTTCCGCGAAGGCCTTGTCGACGTCGCCGAACGCCCACTCGACGACCGGTTTTCCCTTCGGTAGCGCCTCCTCGCCGGCGAGGGCGAAGTCCTTGCCGGTCCATTTGACCTGCTGAAGATCGATCCGGCGCCCGGCAACATTGCCGCCGGTGTGAGCATTGGGGCCACCGGGGCGCAGGCTCTCCAGCGGGTCCACGCAGAAGGGCAACGGCTCCAGCTCGATCTCGATCGCCGCCACCGCGTCCTCGGCCGCCTGCTCCGTCTCCGCGGCGATCGCGACGATCGGCTGGCCGGCATAGGCGGGCTCGGCGGACAGGATCGGTTGGCCCGGCGGCTTCGGCTGCTTGACGTCATCCGGCGTCAGCGCGGCGAGGAAGCCGGGGACCTTCTGGGCCCGTCCAAGATCGATCTTCTTGACCGTCGCGTGCGGCATGGGCGACGCCAGAATGCGAATGAACGCCATGCCGTCGGCGCGGAAGTCTTCGGCGAAGCGCGCCGCGCCCGTCACCTTGGCTTCCAGATCCGGCGGCGTGAAATTCTTACCGATAAGCTTGTATGCCATGGTCAGGCCCTCCCTGCCGCTTTCATTACGCCGCGCAGATAATGGTCATAGGCGCCGCACCGGCACAGATTGCCCGACATGGCCAGGCGCGCCTCGTCGACCGTGGGATTGGGGTTCTTGTTCAGCAGTGCCACCGCGGCGACGACCTGTCCCGGTGTGCAGAATCCGCATTGCGGTCCGATCTCGTCGATGAAGGCCTGCTGGACGGGATGCAGCGTGCCGTCCGCAGCCGCGACCCCTTCGACGGTGACGATGTCCTTGCCCCGCACGCGATGGGTCAGGGTCGAGCACGCATAGATCGCCGTGCCATCGGCCATGACCGTGCAGGCGCCGCACTCGGCCCGGTTGCAGCCGATCTTCGTGCCGGTGAGGCCGAAGCGGTAGCGCAGCGTGTGGGCCAGCGTTTCGTTCGGCGGCACCTCGACCTGGCGCTTGCGGCCGTTGACGGTGAGGGACACCAGTCGCTCCACCGCACGGGTATCGGCCCGCGCCTTCGGCACGCCCGGGAAGATGTAGGCCGCGCCGGCGATCACCACGCCGGAACAAACAACGCCGCGAATGAAATCGCGGCGCGTCAGGTTCAGCGGCTTCCAGAGTGAGATATTCAAGCCGTCAGGGCCGATTTCCTTGATGGCGGGCTCGCTGCCATAGTCCAGAGTCGGGTCGTACGGACCGTAGTCGTCCATCTCTAATCCTCCCTTTGACGCCCGATCCGGCAGTCAAGCTCGACTCTGCCGGAGAGTAAGGTTGTGTTATCGGAATGCCCGGGCGCTCCCTGCGACAAAATGTAACACCGGGACCTGCCACCGGCAAGATTTCAATTGTCGTGCACAGGCAGAAGTGATCGAAGCATCGCGCCCGGGATGCAACCATCGCGAAATGGTCGGCGCTGCGGCGTTCTGTGTGCCGGCCTGGCCGGCCTACGAGGCAAACTCGAGATCGGCCGGCGAGATCAACACGCCGAATTCGGCGCACCAGATGACGACGCTGGGATATTCCGGCAGGTTGACGCCCGCCGGGATGGCGTATTTCTGGCTACCTTTGAAGGCGCGCAGCCGGCCGAGGTCGACGAACATCGTGCCCTTGACGTCGGCGGACTCGCGGATCCGCGCCTTGGGCACGAGATAGACATGAAAGGCGGGCCCCGGCCCCACCTCGAAATCGGGGCCGAGAAAGACGACGGACTGGTGGACCGTGACCGCCCCCGCCCCGTAGTGGATCGGATCGGACGGGTTGGCGTGAATGAAGGTGCCGCGCGCGACGGGGTCCGTCGCCTCCTCCGGTGCCAGCGTCTCCATCGCCTCCGGCGGCGCAAAGACGAACGGAAAGGCAAAGAAGCCGACCGCGACCCCGAACGCGGTGCCGAGGACGCCGCCGAACAGAAAGATCGCGATCGCGCGCCACATCACCAGGATCCTCACTCGTCAGCGACAGGCCGATACCCGCCGCTGGTCATCCTACGCAATGCCGGCGACGTGCGGAACGCCCGCCGGGCATGGATGCCGCAATCGTGATGCGGTCGCAGCGCCCCCTCACCCCCGCTCGTCGCGCCAGCGGTACCAGCGGAACGCCGCGGCCTGGCCGAGCCGTCGGAAGGCGGCGAGCGGCATGCGCGGCAGCGCGGTGTCGAGCACCGGCAGCAGCGCCTTGCCGCCGGCGATGCGCTCGGCGAGGCGGCGCCCTGCCTGGACCGCCGCCGACACGCCGGTGCCGCAATAGCCCATGGCGTAGAACAGCATCGGGTCGTCCTCCGCGGTGGTCACATGTGGCATCGAGTCGAGCGACACTGCGACCCAGCCGCCCCAGAAATAGTCGACGGTGATGTCGCGCAGCGCGGGGAACTTGCGGCGGATCGTGGCGAGCAGTTCCTCGCGGTGCCGGGCCTGCATCGCCGGTACATCGCGCAGCGGACCGCGGTTGCCCAGCAGAATCCGGTCGTCGGGCAGGCGGCGGAAATAGTTGAGCAGGGTGCGGGTGTCGAACATCACGTCGCTGGTCACGAAATTCGACTCCGCCTTCTCCGCCGCGGTCATCGGCCGCGTCACCACGATGTTGGACAGCACCGGCAGCACCCGCCCGCGCGTCGCCTTGTGCAGCTCCGGCCCGTAGCCGTTGACCGCGACGACGACGATGCGCGCCCGCACGCGCCCGCCGGGCGTCGTCAGCACATGTCCGTCCCCGTCCCGCGCGAACGCGGTCACCGGGCTGTCCTCGTGGAGCGCCGCACCGGCCGCGCGGGCCATGCGGGCGATCCCGTTGGCGAGCTTCAGCGGGTGCATGCCGACCGAGTCGCCGGCGCGCAGGGCGCCGAACGCCTCCTCGCCGCGAAAGTGGCCGGCGGCGATGGCTTCGGGGTCCAGCAGCGCGGCGGCGAAGCCGAACAGCTCGCTCAGGCTCCTGCGGTCGCGCTCGAGCTCGGCGACGCGGCTGCGCCGGTGGGCGATCTTCAGCCAGCCGTCGGGCTGCACGTCGCAGTCGATGGCGCCGTCGCGGATCAGTCCGCGCACGGTGGCGACGGCGGCCAGCGCCTCGGCGAACAAGGCGCGGGCGCCGTCTGTGCCCCAGCGTTCGACCCACTGGTGGTATTTGCGGCGGCCGATGCCGGGGCGCACGAAGCTGCCGTTGCGGCCGCTGCAGCCCCAGCCGATGCGGTTGGCCTCCAGCAGCAGCGGCTGCACGCCGAAATTGCGGGCCAGATGATACGCGCAGGACAGCCCGGTGTAACCGCCTCCGACGATGGCGATCTCCGTCTCGAGGTCGCCGGCGACGGGCCCGTCCCCGGGCGGCGCGGGCCCCGCGGTCGCGGCCCAGTACGACTCGGGATGCGCGAGGCCGGCCCCCGGATGGGCGGACGTCAGTGGATCGAAGCTCACCGCGCGGTTCCCGTGACGACGCCCGGCATCGCCCCGCGCATCAGCTCCACCGCCGGAAGCCCATCGCCGTGCGCACCCGCTCGCCCGCCATCGCGATGGCCGCGGCGCGCGGCAGGATGCCGGCGGTTTTCGCGCGCTCGAGCACCTCGGCGGTGTTGGCGCGGATCTTCTCGTCGATGGTCTCGAAGGCCTGGGTCTGGGTACCGCCGTGATACTCGACGGCGGCGCAGATCACGCCGCCGGCGTTGGAGATGAAGTCGGGCACGCAGACGACGCCGCGCTCGGCAAGCAGCGCCTCGGCCTCCTCGGTGACGCCGATATTGGCGCCCTGGACGATCAGTTGCGCCTTTACCTCGCCGGCGTTGTCCGCGCGGATGACGTCCGGCCGCGCCGCCGGGATCCAGATGTCGCAATCGACGCCGACGATGGCCTCGCCGACCAGCTTTTCGCCCTCCGGCAGGTCGGCGACATGGCCGCCCTCCTCCTTGATGGTGACCAGCGCATCGACGTCGAGCCCGGCGGGGTCATGCACGGTACCGCGGGAATCCGACGCCGCGACCAGCACGGCGCCCTTGTCGGCGAAGAACCGCGCTGCGTGCTTGCCAACCGCGCCGAACCCCTGCACCGCGACCCGGGCCCCGGCCATGCCGATGTCGGCGTGTTCCGCCGCAACCTCGGCCGACGCGACAACCCCGAAGCCGGTGGCGCCGATCTCGTCGAGCGGGATGCCGCCGAACTCGCGCGGCAGGCCGACCGCGCGGCCGATCTCGTCCTTGACCCAGGCCATGGCGACCTCGTCGGTGCCCATGTCGGGGCCGGGGATGTAGTCGTGGATCGGGCCGATCGCGCAGGCGAAGGCACGGATCAGCGTCTCCTTGCGTGCGGGCTCCATGGCCGGGTCGGCGATGATCACCGACTTGCCGCCGCCATGGGCGAGACCCGCGGCGGCGTTCTTGAAGGTCATGGCGCGGGCGAGCCGGAAACACTCCTCCAGCGTCGCGTCGGCGGCCATGCGCACGCCGCCGATCGCCGGGCCGGCGGCGACGTTGTCGACCACGAGGATCGCTTGCAGCCCGAGCGCCGGCTCATGGCAGTGCAGAATCGACTTCGGGCCCAGCTCGTCGCAGAAACGGAATCCGGGTTCGCTCATCGTGCGGTCCTCGTCAGTCGGGTTTCTCGAGATCCTCGATCACGGCGTTGAGGAACCGCGCCGCCTCGACGCCGGTAACCACGCGGTGGTCGAAGCTGAGCGACAGCGGCAACAGCTTGTGCGCGGCCGGCGCGCCGTCCACCGCGACGATGCGCGTCTCGGCCCGGCCGGCGCCAAGGATCGCGACCTGCGGCGGCACCACCACGAGGTCGGCGAAGCGGCCGCCGAACATGCCGAAATTCGACAGCGTGATGGTCTGGCCGACCAGCTGCTCCGGCGGAATCGAGCGCGCAGCGATGTCCTTCTTCATCGCCTCGACGCCGCGGCGCAAATCGTCGGCATCGCGGTTGCCGATATCGTGCATAACCGGTGCGAACAGCCCGTCCTCGGTCTCCACAGCGATGCCGAGCTCGATCCGCTCGTGCACGCGGCGGGTCATGGTCTCTGCATCGAACCACGCGTTGAGCGCGGGCGACGCCTTGCAGGCGGCGGCGATGGCGCGCATCAGCCGGATTGTCACGTCGGTCTTGTCGGGCCAGGATTCGATGTCCGCCTCGTCGGTGACGGTCGCCGGCACGATGTCGCGGCCGGCCCGGGTCATGTTGTGGAACATCGCCCGCCGCACGCCGCGCAGCGGCTCCGCCACGGCGACCTCGCCGGCCGCCCGTTCCACATCGCCCTTGGTGACGGTGCCACCGGGTCCGGTCGCGGTAACCGCCGCCAGCTCGACGCCGAGCTGCGCCGCCAGCCGCCGCACCGCTGGCGCCGCCTTGGCCTTGGCCTTCGCCTTGTCCTTGGGCGGGGCCTTCTTGTCCTCCCTGGCCGGCGCGACCTTGCCGACGATCGCCCCGGCATCGGCCGCGGCACCGGACGCAAACTCGACGAGCGGCGCACCGACGGCGAGGACGTCGCCCGGCTCCCCGTGCAGCGCCGCGATGCGGCCGGAATGCGGTGCCGGCACCTCGACCACCGCCTTGTCGGTCTCGACCGAGACCAGCGGCTGGTCGGTCACCACATGGTCGCCGACGCCGACATGCCAGGTGACGATCTCCGCCTCCTGCAGGCCTTCGCCGAGATCGGGCAGCTTGAAGACTTCAGCCATCGTGGACCTCACGCATATTCGAGGATGCGGCGCGCCGCGGCGACGATGCGCTGCGGCGACGGCATGTATCGGCCCTCCAGCCGCAGCAGGGGCATCACGGTGTCCCAGCCCGCCACGCGCTCGACCGGCGCCACCAGATGCATCAGCCCCTCGCCGGCGAGGCGGGCGGCGATCTCGGCCCCGAAGCCGCCGGTCAACGGCGCCTCGTGGACGATAACGCAGCGCCCGGTCTTGCGGACCGACTCGAGAATCGTCTCCATGTCCAGGGGCTTGAGCGTGGCGACGTCCAGCACCTCGGACTCGACGCCGTCCCCGCTCAGCAGCGCCGCCGCCTCCAGCGTTTCCTTGAGCATCGCACCCCAGCTGACCAGCGTCACGTCGGCCCCGTCGCGCGCCGTAAAACAGCGGTCGAGCGGCAGGGCGGTGCCGTCGTCGGCGACCGCCTCGCGCGTGGCCCGATAGACCCGCTTGGGCTCGAGAAAAATCACCGGATCCGGATCGCGGATCGCCGCCAGCAGCAGGCCGTAGGCCTTGCTCGGCGAGGACGGAATCACGACGCGCAGGCCCGGGATATGTGCGAACATCGCCTCCATGCTCTCCGAGTGGTGCTCCGGCGCATGGATGCCGCCGCCATAGGGCGCGCGCAGCACCATCGGGCAGGTCAGCCGGCCACGGGTGCGGTTGCGCAGCCGTGCGGCGTGGTTCACGACCTGGTCGAGCACCGGATAGATGAAGCCCATGAACTGGATCTCGGCCACTGGCCGGAAGCCCATGGCCGCGAGACCCACCGGCAGGCCGCCGATCAACGCTTCGGCCAGCGGCGTGTCGCGCACGCGCTCGGCGCCGAAGCGGTCGATCAGGCCGTCGGTGGCGCGGAACACCCCGCCGTCCACCCCGATATCCTCGCCCAGCATAATGACCGTCTCATCCTCGTCCAGGGCGCGGGCCAGGGCCCGTTGGACGGCCTCCACCAGGGTCAGCTCGCCGGCCCCGGCCGAGGTCTCGCTTTTGGCGCGTCGCTTGGCCAACCGGTCACTCCTCCCCGAGCAGGGCGGCGCGCTGGCGGACAAGCTCCGCCGGCAGCGATTCATAGAGATGATCGAACATCGCCTCCGGCGGCTCCGGCTCGGTCGCAAGATAGCCGTCAACCGCCTCCTCCACCTCGGCGGCGCAGGCCGCGATCAGCGCCTCCTCCTCCGCCTTGCCCCAGCCGTGCGCCGCCGCGAGATGCGTGCGCAGCCGCGCGATCGGCTCCTCCTTCCAGCGCCGCCCGACCTCCTCGTCGTCGCGGTAGCGCGAGGCGTCGTCGACCGTGGTGTGATCGCCGAGGCGATAGGTCAGCGCCTCGATCAGCGTCGGTCCGCCCCCCGACCGCGCGGCTTCCAGCGCCTCTGCGGTCGCCTGACGCACCGCAACGATGTCGTTGCCGTCGACCTGGCGCCCTTCGAAGCCGGCGGCGATCGCCTTCTGGGCCAGGGTCTCGGCCGCCGTCTGCGCCTTGCGGGGCACGGAAATCGCCCACTGGTTGTTGTTGGAGATGAAGACCACCGGCAGCGCCCAGACGCCGGCCACGTTCATCGCCTCGTAGACATCCCCGCGCGAGGTGGCGCCGTCGCCGAAGATGCAGACCGCGGCCCGGGCCTCGCCACGCAGTTTGAAGGCCAGCGCCGCGCCGGCGGCGTGCGGCGCATGGGTACCGACCGGGATGCATACCGGGAAATCCTCGCGCGGACCGGCGAAATCGCTGCCGCGCTCGTCACCGCCCCAATACAGCAGCAGCTCGCGCATCGTCACCCCGCGCACCAGCTGCGCCCCGTGTTCCCGGAAGCTCGGCAGCAGCACGTCCTCCGGCGCCATGGCGTCGGCGACGCCGATATTCACCGCCTCCTGACCGATCGAGGAGGCGAAGGTGCCGAGCCGGCCGGTGCGCTGCAGGGCCACAGCCTTGGCGTCGAAGGCCCGGGTCAGCACCATCCAGCGATAGAGGGCGACGAGTTTCTCGCGGTCGCGCGCGAAGGGCGGTGACTTTTCGGCCAACGTGCCGTCGGGGCCGAGGAAGCGGTCGTGGCGGATCTCGAACGTCGCCACCGTGCTCATGCCGATTCCTTTTCGGCGAGCCCGAGTTCCTCGGTCATGCGCTGCCGCATCACGAACTTCTGCACCTTGCCGGTCACGGTCATCGGAAATTCGTCCACGAATTTTATGTAGCGCGGAATCTTGAAATGGGCGAGCCTGCCGTCGCAGAAATCCCTAATCTCCCCGGCGCTCGCCGTCTTTCCCGCATGCAGCTTGACCCAGGCGGCGACCTCCTCACCGTATTTCGGGTCGGGCACACCGAACACCTCAACCTCTTCGATCTTCGGATTGGTGTAAAGAAATTCCTCGATCTCGCGCGGGTAAATGTTCTCACCGCCGCGGATCACCATATCTTTGATGCGGCCGACGATGCGGACGTAGCCCGCCGCGTCGATGGTCGCGATATCGCCGCTGCGGATCCAGTGCGCTTCGTCGATCTCCTTCGCCGTGCGCTCCGGGTCGGCCCAGTAGCCGCGCATCACGCAATAGCCGCGCGTGCACAGCTCGCCCGGCTCTCCAGGCGGCAGGATCCGGCCGTCCGCATCGATGATCTTGATCTCGGTGTGGGGCAGCACGCGCCCGACCGTTCCGACGCGCATCGCCACCGGATCGTCGACCGCGGTCTGGGTCGACAGGGGGCCCGTCTCGGTCATGCCGTAACCGATGGTGATTTCGGGCAGGTGCAGGTCCGCCATGACGCGGCGCATCAGCTCCACCGGGCAGGGCGCGCCGGCCATGATGCCGGTGCGCAGGCTGGTCACGTCACGATCGGCGAATCCGGGCTCGTCGAGCACGGCGATGAACATCGTCGGCACGCCGTGCAGCGCGGTGCAGCGTTCGCCCTCGACGGCGTCCAGCACGGCGGCGGCGTCGAAACCCGCGGACGGAAAGACCATGGTCGCGCCATGGGTGGCGCACAACAGCGTGCCGAGCACCATGCCGAAGCAGTGGTACATGGGCACCGGGATGCACAGCCGGTCGCGCGAAGTGAACTTCATGATCTCCGCCGACAGGTTGCCATTGTTGACGATGTTGTGATGGGTCAGGGCCGCCGCCTTCGGCGCGCCCGTGGTGCCGCTCGTGAACTGGATGTTGATCGGGTCGTCGAAGTCAAGGCCCGCCGCGATCGCATCGAGCCGTTCGTAATCCGCATCCGTCGCCCGGCTGCAGACATCTTCGTAATTGGCAAATCCCGCCGCCGTCTCGCCGTCCAGCCGGATCACGTGGCGCAGTTCCGGCAGCCGGGCGGCGGCGAGCCGGCCCGGCGCCGCCGTATCGATCTCCGGCGCGAGCTCGCGCAGCATGGCGATGTAGTCGCTGCTCTTGAACCGCGTCTCGGCGATCAGCGCGCGACAGCCGACCTTGTTGAGTGCGTATTCGAGCTCGGGCAGGCGGTAGGCCGGGTTGATGTTGACCAGGATCAGCCCGGCATAGGCGGTGCCGAACTGGACCGCCACCCATTCCGCGCGGTTCGGTGCGAGGATGCCCACCCGCTCGCCCGGCGAAAGGCCGAGGGCGACGAGACCGGCACCGAGCGCCCGCGCCTCGCGGCGCAGATCACGCCAGGTCCAGCGGATGTCCTGGTGCGGGACGACCAGTGCCTCGCCCTCGGGCCAGCGACGCACAGCCTCATCGAGGACGCCGCCGACCGTCCGTCCCAACAGGGGATTGGGGCGCCCACCGTGCACGTAGCTGCAAGAAAGCGCCGGTTGCCTCATGGTGGAACCGGCATACCCCCCCTGCACGATCTTGTCCTTGATCCGGGTCAATCGGCCGCCGCAATGGCGGGTTGAGGGTGTGGTTTCCCGACACATTCATTTTTCGTTATACTATCGTCGGACAACAGGGAGAGGGATATGAGTGTCGAGAGAATCCTGAAGCGAAAGGGCCGCAAGGTCCTGACCATCCCGCAGGCGACCGCCGTCGCCGACGCGGTTGACCGTATGAAACGCGAGCGGGTCGGCGCCCTGGTCGTCAGCGACGACGGACGCGGCATCCAGGGCATCATATCGGAGCGCGACGTCCTCCACGCTCTGGCGTCCCATGGCGCCGGGCTGCTGGAGATGTCGGTGCGCGACATCATGACCACGCGGGTCGAGGCGTGCGCGCCGGACGACGACCTGAAGCGGATCATGTCGACCATGACCAACCGGCGGTTCCGTCATATGCCGGTGGTCGATGACGAAGGCCTATGCGGCATGGTCAGCATCGGCGACGTCGTGGTGCAGCGGCTGGAAGATGCGGAACTGGAAACCAGCGTCGCCCGCGAGGCATTGATCCTCTCACGATAACGGTCTTCGGCCGGCCCGTCCCCGCGCCGTCCGCCAACCCGCTCCACAGGGGCGGCGGAATTGTGGCGACCGCCGCACATCCGGCATCAAAACGCCCCCGATTCTCCATGACCGGGTCGATATTCCGCCCGCTTCCGCCGTGATTCTGCGATTCGGGTCAGTCGGCGATTCGGCGCCGGAGACCCGACATATGGAGGACCCCATGGCAATCGCAACACTTCTGAAGAAGGACGGACGGGGGGTCGTTACCATCAAGAGCAACGCGACCGTCGGGGACGCGATCTGGAGCCTGCGGCAGGCCGGTGCCGGCGCCCTGATCGTGACCGACAACGGGAGCGACATCCTCGGCCTGGTCAGCGGCCATGATCTGATCCGTGCGCTCAAATCGCACGGCGTCGATCCGCTGATGCCGAAGACCGTCGCCAACATCATGCGGCCGGACGTCGCCACCTGCCGCCCCGACGAGAGCTTTCGCCGCGTGATGGCGCGGATGACGGCCCGTGGCCTCAGCCACATCGCCGTCGTCGGCGACAGCGGCCCGTGCGGCGTCGTCAGCCTGGCCGAGATCATCAAGGGACGGCTGCAGTGGGCCAGGGCCGAGATCGACGCCCTGTGCGGAGGCGTAACCCAGCCGGCATGACCGCGTATTTCGCTCGCCTGCCTGCACGGTTCGGTGCGCAGGCATGAAATTTGCTGCGGTCATGACAACCTGGCCGCACGCCGGCCGCAACAACGGTTTTGGTGGGAATTCGGAACGTGACGAGTGAGCAAGACAAGCAAGTGTCGATGAAGAGCAGGCGACTGGAACAGGCAAAGCTGGCGATGGCGCTGGTCGACAGCCTGGGACTGGAGGGCGCTATCTCCGCCTGCCGCGCCAATGGCTGGGACGGCGTCCTGGAGATTCTTCGCGGCGCCGACATCGCGGCGCTGCCCGATACCGGCCCGCAGCCCTATCACGTCTGATCGCGGCGGCGGCGCGCCGCGCGGTCGCAGGAGGAGGCGGCGCTAGTCGCGGTCCGGCATCGACTGCATCAGGTCGCGCCGCACGGCGCGCAAGTGATCGCGCATCAGGCTCGCCGCGAGCCCGGTGTCGCGGTGCTCGATCGCATCGACCAGCGCGTCGTGCTCGGCGAAGCTGTGATGGACGCGGCCCGAACCGAGCTCGTACGACCGCAGCCGGCCCCAGGTCACGGCCCGGCGGATGCCGTTCAGCATGTCGAACAGCGCCAACAGGCAGCTGTTGCCGCCGGCCCTGGCGATCACCCGGTGCAGCCGGTTGTCCCACATTTCATAGGCCCGCCATTCCTTCGCCGACTTGGTCTTGCCGATGCAGCGGCGCATCTCCTCGACCTCGGCCGCCGTCGCGTTGAGCGCGGCGAGCCGGGCCATTTCCGGCTCCAGCATCAGACGCGCCTGCATGACCTCGGCCGGGTTGGTCCGGCTGGTAACCGCCGACAGATCCTGCAGCGAGTTGACCGGCGGGCTACCGACGAACGTGCCTTTGCCGACATGTCGCCAGATATGCCCCTCGGCCTCCAGCGTCGCCAGCGCCTTGCGCAGTGCGGCCCGGGTTATGCCCATCGATTCGCACAGCGCGCGCTCCGGCGGCAGGCGGCTGTTGAGCGGATAATCCCCCGCCTCGATCATTGCCCGCATCCGCGAAAGGGCGCGCTGTTCCTGATGCTCGGCCATGACGATCAATCACCAAATTGGTTGTACATGAGTCCTTGATAACCAAAGAACCATATGCTGTAAACGTAGTCCCACAGGAAACCATTATTGTCGGCTGGTCACAATTGGTTGATCCGCAACAAGACCGGCAACCCATGGGAGGACCATCATGAAGAAGATCATTGCGCGGGCCGCGGTGGTGCTCGTTCCCGCGACCGCGTTCGCCGACAGCGACGCGACGGCAGCGGGCCAGATAAGCGTCGTGTCGGGCGACGGCCCGGGCGCCGACGCCTGATCTTCTCAGACCTGCTGTGGGCCCCGATGCATTCTGGCGGGCGCCGCGGTTAATCCACAGCCGACGAACCCGTCTCCGATTTAACCGAAGATCTTGATGGAGCTCACCAATGAATTTTGTCGTGCCAGCCGCACCGCAGACGACCCTGGAGGTCACCGGCACCAGCGACCGGTATCCCGTGCGCCGCGTTTACTGCGTCGGGCGGAACTATGCCGAGCACGCGCGGGAAATGGGCCATGACCCGGACCGCGAGCCCCCCTTCTTCTTCTGCAAGCCGGCCGACGCCATCGTGCCCAGCGGTTCAAAGATCCCCTATCCGCTGGCGACCGATAACCTGCATTTCGAGATCGAGTTGGTCGTCGCTTTGGGCAAGGGCGGCACGCATATCAAAGCCGCCGATGCGCTGGACCTTGTATACGGCTATGCGGTCGGCATCGACCTGACGCGCCGCGACCTGCAGGGCGAGGCGAAGAAGATGGGCCGGCCCTGGGACTCCGGAAAGGGGTTCGACAACGCCGCGCCGTGCACGGCAATTCGCCCGGCGGCGGAGATCGGCCATCCCGCGACGGGACGGATCTGGCTCGCCGTCGACGGCAGCATCCGCCAGGACTCCGACATCAACAAGCTGATCTGGTCGATCCCCGAGACCATCGAACACCTGTCGGGCCTGTGGGAGCTGCAGCCGGGCGATCTGATCTTCAGCGGCACGCCCGAGGGTGTCGGCCCGGTCAGGAAGGGCGAGACCATGACCGGCGGCGTCGACGGCGTCGCCGAGATCGAGATCGCGATCGTCTAGGCGGCAGGCGATTCGGCTCGAATCACCGCCGGCTCAGTCGAGGTAGGTGACGTTCCGGTCGATGTGACTGGCGAGGTTCAGCGCGTGCTCGCGCACCAGCCGTTCGGCCAGTTCGGTGTCGCGCGCCTCGATCGCCTCGATGATCTGCATGTGGTCGATCACCGACCGGCTGGCCCGGTCGGCTTCCCCGATCGTCTGGGCCCGGATGCCGCGGACATGCAGGAACAGCTTGTCGGCGGTCTCGAGCAGGAGATCGCAGCCGCTCATCTTGAGAATCGCTTGGTGGAACTCGATGTTGCGCTCGGAGTACTCGTCGATGCGCGCGCCGGCGGCGCCGTTTTCGAAGCCCGCGAACATGTTGCGCAACGAGCCGATATCCTCATCCGACGCGTTCTGCGTGGCCAGCCGTGCGGCCATGCTCTCGAGCGCCGCCCAGACGACGATGAGCTCGACGATCTCCTTCTTGGTCTTGCGGACGATCTGCACGCCGCGGCGCGGGATGATATTGACCATGCCCTCCTGCTCGAGGCGGGCGAGGGCCTCGCGCAGCGGCGTCCGGCTGATACCGAGCTGCAGGCTCAGCTGCCGCTCGTCGAGCCTGAGTTGCGCATCCGGCGCGTAGATATTCATCCGGCAGATGGCGTCCTTCAGGGCCTGATATGTCCTGTCCTTGAGACTCAAACTCGCCTCGAGCGGCGGGATCGACAGCTCTGGTGAATCCATGCGGCGTACATCTCCCTTTTCCGACTAAACTATCCAGTTATCGTCGGCGTGGCAACTTCGCCCGCCGGCCGATTCCCGCTTTGCGCGCAAGCGACTGCCGGCCCGGGCAGTTGCGTTGCCGCTGACGCCCGCGAGCCTGCGGAGCCCGGCCGGTTTCGCGACAACTACGCGTAGACGAGCGCCCTGGCGGTGTCGCCTCCGGTCTCCTCGAACTGGGGAAAGGTGGGATAGAGCCCGCTGCTCCGGCCCAGTTGCTGCACCAGGCCGAGCACGGTATCGAGATACGGCGTTTCAACCCCGACAAGGCGGCCGATCTCCTGCACCGCGGTGACCAGCGCATCGATTTCCATCATCCGGCCGGCCTCGAGATCCTGCAGCATGGACGTCCGGTGCGGGCCGACCTTTGCCGCGCCGTTGATCCGCCGCTCCATGTCGACGCGGAAGCGCGCGCCGATCTTCGTGGCGATGTCCTGGGCCTCGCGCATCATCGCCGCCGAGAGCGCACGCGTCGCCGGATCCGTCGCCACGATATCGAGCGTCGCACGGGTCAGCGCGCTGATCGGATTGAAGCAGAGGTTGCCCCACAGCTTGAGCCAGATCTCGTCGCGGATGTTGGGCAGAACCGGCGCCTTCAGGCCGCCGGCCTCGAGGATTTCGCCGAGGCGACGGCAGCGTTCGGAGTCCTCGCCCGAGGGCTCGCCGATCGAGAACTTGTTGCCGTATTTGTGCACGATGACCCCCGGTTCGGCGATCTCCGTGGCCGGATAGACGACACATCCGATCGCGCGCTCCGGCCCGATCGCCGCCCATTGCCGGTTATCGGGATCGACCGAGGCGAGCCGCAGATCCTCGAACGGGCCCTCCAGACCGTAGAAATACCACCACGGAACACCGTTCTGGCAGGTCAGCACCGAGGTGTGCGGGCCGAGCAGCGGCGCCATCTGGTCCGCGACCTCCCAGGCCTGATGGGCCTTGAGCGCGACGATCACGACGTCCTGCGGACCGAGATCGGCCGGGTCGTCGGTGGCCGCCATCCTCGCCGTGCGGGTGGTGCCGTCGATGCGCAGGGCCAGACCGTTCCTGCGGATCGCCGCGAGATGCGCCCCGCGTGCGATCACGGACACCTCGATTCCCGGCACCCGCGCCAGTTCCACGGCCATGTAACCGCCGATGGCCCCGGCTCCGTAGACACAGATCTTCATGTTCCGCATACCTCCTTCGCGGCATCCAAGAATGACGGACCGACGGCCGCAGACGACGGCCGGCCGGCGATCCGCGCCGGCAACGGCACGCGAGCGCCCGCGCAAGGATGCCCGTTGCCTGCCCTGACGGCATGGTCCTGTGTCCGATAATGCCCGGGAATCAGTTGCTTGTGATCACCCCGACGGGCGGACGTCACCTACCCGAAAGGAGGGGGCGATCATCCGGAATCCTGCGCGTCAATGCGCCATGATCAGGGGCAGATCCGAGTGCTCGATGACGTATTGGGTCACGCCCCCGAGGACCAGCTCGTGCCGCTTCTCCGCGCCGAACGCACCCATGACAAGCATGTCGGCGCCGGCCTTCCCCGCGGCTTCCAGCAACGGGCCGCCGATATCGCGGCGCCCGATCTTGAATGCCCGGCTTTCCGCGAGGATGCCGTGCAAGCGCAGGTAACGGCGCAGTGCTTCGTCCGTCTTCGCGGGGTTGTTTTCGTCGGGGGCTATCAGTACCGTCACGTTCCGTGCCTTGGCGAGCAGCGGCAGCGCCCAGGTCACGGACCGGGCCGCCTCGCCGCTGCCGTTCCAGGCGATCGCGACATGTTCGCCGACCTCCTCCGATACCTGCGGCGGCGCCACCGCGGTAAGCTTGCGCACGTCGAACAAGGCACACATCAGCGAGTTCATGCCGAGATCGGACTCCGCGTCGGGCCGCGCCAGCACGATCAGATCGGTCATCGGTCCGAGGTCTCGGATCACCGACACCTGCTTGCCAGCTTCCTCGCGCCAGGAGATCGACAACCGGTCTGCCGGGTATTCGGGTGTCTCCACGGGCACGATTTCCGCGTCGTGTCGCGCGCAGTATTCATCGAAGATGCCGCGCAGGCGTTCTTCCTCCTGATGCGCGATGTTGCCGGCGGCATCCATGATCGTCTGACGAAACATCCGCGGCACCGGGACGCCGAACGGGATCATGTCCTCCGGCTTGGCATGGACATGGAGCACGTCGATGTGGGACCCGAACTTTCGGCCGACGGCCATGGCCAGCCCGAGGACGCTCTCGCCTTTGCCGTCGCCGCGAACCGGCGCGATGATGTATTTGATCGGCATGATCCCCGTCGTTTTCGTCTTGTCCGATGCCCGCCTGCCGGCGGCGTCAGAACAGGCCTTCGATCTGCCCGGACGCATTCAGATGGATCGCGTTTGCCGCCGGAACGCGCGGAAGTCCGGGCATTGTCATGATTTCACCGCAGATCGCAACGATAAACCCGGCGCCGGCGGACAGCCGGACCTCGCGAATCGGCACGGCGTGCCCCGACGGTGCGCCCTTGAGGTTCGGGTCGGTGGAGAAAGAGTACTGGGTCTTCGCCATGCAGACGGGAAAATCGCCGTAGGACTTCTGCAGGTCCGCGATCTGATCGCGAACCTTCTTGTCGGCCGTGATATCGTCCGCCCCGTAGAGGCTGGTCGCGATCGTGCGGATCTTGTCCCACAGCGACATGTCGTCCGGATACAACGGCTTGAAGCCGGACTCGCCGTTGTCGACGACTTCCACGACATGGCGGGCCAGATCCTCGGTGCCGGCGCCGCCGTTGGACCAGTGGCTGCACAGGATGGCCCTGGCGCCCATCGATTCAGCCGTTTCGCGTACCGCCTCGAGCTCGCCCTCGGTGTCGGTGATGAACTGGTTGATTGCCACGATCGGCGGCACGCCGAACTTCTTCACGTTGACGATGTGGCGCTCGAGATTCGAGCAGCCGTCGCGCACCGCCTCGACGTTCTCCTCGCCCAGCTTGTCCCGGGCGACGCCGCCGTGCATCTTCAGCGCCCGCACCGTCGCCACGATGACCGCGGCGCGCGGCTGCAGGCCGGCTTTGCGGCACTTGATGTCGAAGAACTTCTCGGCCCCGAGATCGGCGCCGAACCCGGCCTCCGTCACCACATAGTCGGCCAGCTTGAGGGCGGTCCGCGTGGCGATCACCGAATTGCAACCATGGGCGATGTTCGCGAACGGCCCGCCGTGGATGAACGCGGGATTGTTTTCCAGCGTCTGCACCAAATTGGGCGCGATGGCGTCCTTCAGCAGCACCGACATCGGGCCGGCCGCCTTGAGCTCGCGCGCGTAGACCGGCTTGCGGTCACGCGTCTGGGCGACGACGATGTTGCCGAGCCGCTCCGTGAGATCCTGCAGGTCGCCGGCAAGACAGAACACCGCCATGACCTCCGAGGCGACGGTGATATCGAACCCGTCCTCGCGCGGAAACCCGTTGGCGATGCCGCCGAGCGAATTGACGATGGCGCGCAGCGCCCTGTCGTTCATGTCGACGACACGCCGCCAGCCGATGCGGCGCGGATCGATGGCCAGCTCGTTGCCCCAGTAAACGTGATTGTCGACGAGGGCCGAGAGCAGGTTGTGGGCGGTTCCGATGGCGTGGAAATCGCCGGTGAAATGGAGATTGATATCCTCCATCGGCACGACTTGGGCGTAGCCGCCGCCGGCAGCGCCGCCCTTCATGCCGAAGCACGGGCCGAGCGACGGCTCGCGCAGGCAGACCATGGCCTTCTTGCCGATCCGGTTCAGCCCGTCGTTGAGGCCGACCGAGGTGGTCGTCTTGCCCTCGCCGGCGGGCGTCGGCGTGATCGCCGTAACCAGGATCAGCTTGCCGTCCGGGCGATCCTCGAGCGATCGGATATGATCGAAGGACAGCTTGGCCTTGTGGGGGCCGTACTGGAGCAGCGCGTCGGCCGGAATGTCCAGCTTCGCGCCGATCTCGGTGATGGGTAGCAGGGTCGCCTCGCGGGCGATTTCGATGTCGCTCTTGCTCATGTCTTTCGCCCTTTCGGAGTGCCAGGGGTCGAGGTTGCGGATTGGCCGGAGGCGCTGGGCCGCCGGGGTTCTCTTCGCTGTCGGTCAGGTGCCGAGGCGCGTCCCCACCGCGAGCCCCTCGGCCGAGGCGAACTCGGCGGCAGCGACCTTTCCACCATCGCCGAACCGGACCCGTTTGACCAGGATGCCGCCGAGACCCGCCACCACCGTGAAGCCTTCGTCGGATACCGCGACGACCTGGCCCGGCCGGCCCGCCGCCTCGACTTTCGCGCTGTCGAAAATCTGCAGGGTCTTGCCCATGTAGGTCGTCCAGGCGCCGGGCGCGGGATTGGTGGCGCGAATCTGGTTGTAGACCTCGCCGACCGACCGGTTCCAGTCGATCTCGGCGTGTTCCTTCTTGCACCAACTCTCGTAGGTCGCTTTGGAATCGTCCTGCTTGATGCGCGGCGGGCTGCCGGACCGCACCAGTTCGATCGCTTCGAGCACGCTGTCCACGCCGAGCGCGAAGATCTTCTTGAAATAGACGTCGCCCAGCGTATCGTCGGGGCCGATTTCGACTTCCTTCTGCAGCAGAATTTCACCCTCGTCCAGCCCGTCGTCCGGCCAGAAGATCGACAGGCCGGTCTTTGTGGCCCCCCACATGATGGGCCAGTTGATCGAACTCGGCCCACGATGCAGCGGCAGCAGCGACGGGTGGAAGCAGATCGAGCCGTGGGTCGGGATATTGCGGGCTTCCTCGGGCACGAAGATGATCATGTAGGCCATGACCATCAGGTCCGCGTTCAGGGCCCTCATCTCGTCGAGGATTTCCTTGTCCTTGTAATTCGCCGGCTGGTAGACCGGCACGCCGCGCTCCAGGGCGGCTTCCTTGATCGGGTCGACCGGACGGCCTTCCTTGTCGGGTGCCGTATAGACCGCCACCACCTCGTCCTGGCCCTTGTCGAGGATGGCCTCGAGGCAGGCCTTGCCGAACGCCTGCTGTCCGTTGACGATGATCCGCATGATGCCCTCTTTCCTTCTGTCCTAGACGGCGCCGTCGGCCTTCGCCGCGGCGATCTCCTCGGCGGACATGCCGCACACCTCGCTGAGGATCTCGTCGGTGTGCTCGCCGAGCAGCGGCGACCGGACGACCTCGCTCGGTGAATCCGACAGCTTGATGGGATTGCCGACGGTCAGATATTTGCCGCGCTCGGGGTGGTCAACCTCAACGACGGTGCCGGTCGCGCGCAGGCTCGGCTCCTCCGCCAGCTCCTTCATGCTGAGGATCGGCCCGCACGGCACGTTCAACGGATTGAGGATCTCCATGACCTCGAACTTGTTTTTGGTCATGGTCCATTTCTCGATTTCCGCGAACACCTGATCCAGATGCGGCAGGCGCCCCTCCGGCGTTGACCATTCATGGTTCTCGTCGAGCCACTCCTCATGGCCGACGGCCTTGGCGAGGCCGGAAAAGGCGGCGGCCTGGGTGATTACGTAGATATAGGAGTCCGGATCCTGCTCCCAGCCTTTGCAGCGGACGATCCAGCCCGGCTGGCCGCCGCCAGAGGCGTTGCCGGCACGCGGCACCGCTTCGCCGAAGGTGCCGTTCGGATATTGCGGGTACTCCTTCAGCGGACCGTGCGCCAGGCGCTGCTGGTCGCGCAGCTTGACGCGGCAGAGATTGAGGACGCCGTCCTGCATCGCGCAGGTGACGCGCTGTCCCCTGCCGGATTTCTCGCGGTGGAACAGCGCGGTCACGATGCCGAGCGCGAGATTCAGGCCGGTACCGGAATCGCCGATCTGGGCCCCAGTCACCATCGGAAAGCCGTCAAGCTCGCCGGTCGTCGAGGCCGCGCCGCCGGTGCATTGCGCGACGTTCTCATAGACCTTGCAGTCCTCGTACGGGCCGGGCCCGAAGCCCTTGACCGAGGCGTAGATCATGCGCGGGTTGATCTCCTGGATGCGCTCCCAGGGAAAGCCCATGCGGTCGATCGCGCCGGGCGCGAAGTTCTCGACCATCACGTCGCATTCCTCGATCAGCTTCGTGAAGATCGCCTTGCCCTTTTCCGTCTTCGGATTGAGCGTCACGCTGCGCTTGTTATGGTTCAGCATCGTAAAATAGAGGCTGTCGACGTCGGGAATGTCGCGCAGCTGCCCGCGCGTCGCATCGCCGACGCCGGGCCGCTCCACCTTGATGACTTCGGCGCCGAACCAGGCGAGCAACTGCGTGCAGGTCGGCCCCGACTGGACATGCGTCATATCGAGGATTCGGACACCCTCCAAGGCCTTGGTCATGAATTCTGCCCCCTCTTGGATTGTCGTGCGTCTTCGCCGGAGCGTCGTCGACGGCGGCTACTTGTACATGGTCTGGGCCTTGGTGCCCGGCGCGTATTCGTTGGGATCGACCCAGACGTTGATGACCGCCGACTTGCCCGTCGACCGCACCTGCTCGCGGGCCCGCAGCAGGGCCGGCCCGATCTCGTTCGGGTCGCGCACCTCCTCGCCGTAGCCGCCCAGCATCTCGGCGAACGTGCCGAACGGCACGTCGCCCAGCTTGTTGCCGACATTGCCGCGCTGCTCGCCGTACTTGGCGATCTGGCCATAGCGGATCTGGTTCATGTGCGAGTTGTTGCCGACGATGGCGATGTAGGGCGCGCCGAAGCGATTTGCGGTCTCCATGTCGAAGGCGGTCATGCCGAAGCTGCCGTCGCCGTAGAGGCAGACCACCTCCTTCTTGGGATGCGCCAGCTTGGCCGCCATGGCGAAGCCGGTGCCGACGCCCAACGAGCCCAGCGCCCCGGGATCCATCCAGTGGCCCGGCGTGCGCGGCTGCACGGCCTGGGCCGAGATGGTAACGATATCGCCGCCGTCGCCGATATAGATCGTGTCCTCGGTCAGGAACTCGTTGATCTCCCAGGCCAGGCGGTAGGGATGGATCGGGTCCTGATCCGACATGAACAGGGGCATCAGCTTGTCGGTGCGCGCCACCTCCTCGGCCCGCAGCTCCTCCAGCCATCCCTTGCGGCCCTTGGCGCCGTTGTCCGCGCGGCCGGTCGTGGCATCGTGCACCGCCTTGAGGATCGCTCCGGGGTCGCCAGCGAGCCCTAGGGCGATGTCGCGGTTCTTGCCGACGGTGCGGTAATCCTGGTCGATCTGCACCAGCGTCGCTTCCTTGCTGATGCGCTTGCCGTAACCCATGCGGAAATCGAACGGTGTGCCGACGATGACGATGACGTCAGCCTTGCCGAAAGCGGCGCTGCGGGTGCGGTTGAAGTAGTGCGGATCACCCGGCGGCAGGATGCCCCGGCTGGCGCCGTTCATGTACAGCGGAACATTCAGCGCCCGGGCAAGGTCGATCGCCGCCTGATGGCCGCGCGACATGTAGACCTGCGAGCCGACCAGCATCGCCGGCCTCTTGGCCTTGACCAAAAGGTCGGCCAGGTTCTCGATATCTGCCGGATCGCCGATCGACCGCACCGATGCCCGGTAATGGCCGGGCTCCGGGATGACCGCCTTGTCGAGCGGGATCTCGCGGTCGAGGATGTCGCGCGGAATCTCCAGATAGCTGGGGCCGTAGGCGCCTGCGAAACACTCGCGCGCGGCCATCGAGATCATGTCGGCGACGCGCTCGGTCGACATCACCCCGGCCGCGAACTTGGTGATCGGCGTCATCATCTCGACATGCGGCAGGTCCTGCAGCGACCCCATCTTGTGCTGGGTCAGCGAGCTCTGCCCGCCGATGTGCAGGATCGGGCTCTCCGAGCGGAAGGCGGTGGCCACCCCGGTCACCGCATTGGTGCAGCCCGGGCCGGCCGTGGTCACGACGCAGCCGAGCTTGCCGGTCTGCCTGGCATATCCGTCCGCCGCATGCGCCGCGGTCTGCTCATGGCGCACGTCGATGATGCGGATTCCCTCGTCCAGGCAGCCATCGTAGATATCGATGATGTGCCCGCCGCACAGCGTGAAGATCGTATCCACGCCCTCGTTCTTGAGCGCCCTGGCGGCCAGGTGCCCCCCGGACACCACCTCGCCGGACCGGTCTTTCTTGACCAGGGTATCGGTTGCCGTATCGGACATCATGAATCTCCTCACATCAGCGTGCGCGCCGCATCGTCGCGCATCAAACGAACGTTGGGCAGCCGCGTGCCTGCCGCGACAGCGCTTCGCGTTGCCATTCCTTGACTGATCGGTTCAGACGCCCGCAGCCATATCGCTGTGTGGGCGCGGCCGGACCGCCCGAAAGAAACATATCACCTGGGAATTCGCGCCCCGGAAATACCGTCATTGCGGCCCCCGGGGGTACTTGTTCTCCTGCCTCCAACGTCACGAGTTCGGGTTACTGGTATATGGTACACCAGGGCCTCTGCCAAGGCAATACGCCGCGATTGCGAGAACCGCGTCATCTTAACGGTTCGGCAGCGCCGAGGACAACCGGGATCAGCTGGATTTGCGGACCAGTCCCCAGATCTTCTGCAGAAGCGGCAGCAGCAGCAGGGCGATCGCGATGATGGTGATGGGCCCCGCGATCGGCCGCGTGAAGAAGATCGACAGGTCGCCACCGGATATCAGCAGCGACTGGCGCAGTTTGGGCTCGGCGATCGGGCCGAGAACGATCGCCAACACGGCCGGCGCCATCGGGTAGTCGAGCTTGCGCAAAAGATAGGCGCCCACACCGAACATCAGCATCAGCCACACGTCGTGCATGTTCTCATCCGGCGCGTAACCGCCGATCAGGCTCAACACGAAGATCGTCGGAGCAAGGATGGTGAAGGGCATCTTCAGCATCCACAGGAACGCCGGAACGAAGCCGATATTGATGACGAAGGCGAACAGGTTGGCGGCATACAGGCTGGCGATCAGCCCCCAGACGAACTCCGTCTGCTCGACGAACAGCATCGGGCCCGGGATGAGACCCCAGATCACCATGCCGCCGAGCAGGATCGCGGTCGTCGGGGATCCCGGGATACCGAGCGTCAGCATCGGCAGCATCGATCCCGTGGATGCCGCGTTGTTCGCGGATTCGGGGGCCGCCACCCCCGATATCTCGCCTTTTCCGTAGGCGCGCGGGTTCTTCGCCGTCATCTTGGTGATGCCGTACGCCATCAGCGAGCCCGGCGTCGCGCCGGCGGCCGGCAGGATGCCGACGAAGAAGCCGAGCAGCGAACCGATCGTCCAGCTTCTCCAGATCCGCAACGTGCTGACGATGTGGCCGATCACGCCGAAGAAGGTGATCGTCGCCTTGGACATCTGGGTCTCGCCGCGGCTGATCTCGATGGTCCACAGCATCTCGCCGATGCCGTAGACGCCGATCGCCAGCACCAGGAAATTGATGCCGTGCATGAAGCCGGAAATATCCAGGAATATCAGCCGCGGCTCGCCGCTCATGATGTCGAGACCGACGGCGCTGAACACCAGGCCGATGCAGATCGAGAAGATCGTCTTGGGAATGTCGTCGCCGCTCAGCCCGACGAAGGTGGCGAACGCCAGCAGCATCAGCGCGAAGATCTCCGGATCTCCGAAATCCAGCGCGACATGGGCGAGGAGCGGGGCGAATCCGGTGAACAGCGCGATCGAAATCGTGCCGCCGATGAAGGATGCGCCGGCAGCCACGATCAACGCCTTGTCCGCGTGCCCGCTCAGCGCCAGCGGCCGGCCGTCGAAGGTCGTTGCGACCGCGGTCGAGGCGCCGGGAATGCCGAGCATGATCGAGCTGATCGCCCCGCCGTACATGGCCCCGTAATAGATCGCGGCGAGGAAGATCATGGCCGATGTGGGCGGAACGAGGAACGTCATCGGCAGCAGGATGGCGACCCCGTTGACCGAGCCGAGCCCCGGCATCGCGCCGATGAACAGGCCGACCGTGACGCCGAGAATCACCAGGCCAAGGTTGAGCGGATCAAACGCAACCAGGAAGCCGTCCGCCAGGTGACTGAAGATTTCCATCGTACTTTAGGTCCTCAGGATCGCGGGGCCAAAGGCGCGATCGACCCGGCCCGTGCCAAGAGCGGGACAGATTCAGAGAAAGATGCGGTAAAGGGGTATGAACAACGGCTCGAGATAGCCTTTGGGGAGTACGATCCGCAGCGCCACATCGAAGAAGAAGAACGCGGCCACCGGCGCGCCGAGCGCGATCGGAAGTGTAGTTCGCCAAGGGTGCCGGCCGAGAAATCGAACATAGTAAAAAAGGAACACGGCGATTGCACCGTACATGCCCACGATATGGACCAGGGCGATCATTGCGAAGACACCGCCCCCGACCAGCAGAAACATACGCAGGGCGTAGCTGTCCATGAACGGCTCATCGGAGTTGGACGGCGGCGTCTTGCGCAGGTACCAGTTCACCATGGTCCAGACGCAGGAGACCAGCATGATCGCCGCCAGCCAGAACGGAAACGCCCCGCCGCCGGGCCCCTCTCCGGGGATCCATCCGATCGGCAGCTCGGCGCTTTTCCACATCAGATAACCTGAGAAGGCGGCCATGAGAACGGCAGCGACAAGTTCAGCGCGTCTCATGGCCAGGCCCCCTCAAGCCACTTCGCTTCTTTCGAACGGTGCCAGGTGTCGGTTAGCCCTTGATGGCACCCATCTTGATCAGCATCTGGCGGTGCCGCTCGTTGTTCACCTTCCAGTATTCCTTCATGGCATCGCCGGTCATGAACTCGCCGCGCAGGCTCTTGTCGGTCCGATACTTCTGCCACTCGGCGGAGTCGAAGACCCTCTTGAACAGGTCCTGGTAATAGGCCAGGGCTTCCGCCGACATCTTCGGCGGGCCGACGACGCTGCGCTGCATGTAATACTCGAAGTCCTGCCCGAGTTCCTTGAAGGTCGGAGCCTCGGGGAACATCGGCAGCCGCTCGTCGGTGAACGCTGCAAGCGCCACGACCGTCCCGGCCTTGTAGAAGCCCTCGGCCTCTGACGGGTTGTTTACGGTCGAATTCGCATGCTGGCCCGCGAGCTGTTTGGCAACGGCGCCGCCGCCCTTATACGGCACGTACTTGATGTTGAGCCCGTACGCCGCATTGAGGAAGTCGGTCAGCAGGTTGTCTTCCGACGCCTTGCCGGTGCCGGCCATGATCCAGCCATTCCCCTTGGCCTTGGCTGCCTTGACGAACCCGCCGACGTCCGTGATGCCGGACTCCTTGTGCACCCAAAGCAGGAAGGTATCTTCGGCCATCCGGGCGATTGGTGCGAACTGCAACGAATTCACGCCAAGTCCCGGCTGGCGCAAAGGGGTGGTGTAGAAGCTGTTCAGCGTCACCATGATGGTGTGGTTGGCGTCGGCGCCCGACTTGCCGTTCAAATGCACCAGCGCCTCCGCGCCGGAGCCGCCCGGTTTGTTCACAGGCAGCAACGGCATCGGCGACATCTTGTGTTTCTCGACGATGGTCTGCATCAGCCGCGCCATCTTGTCGGCGCCGCCGCCCTTGCCCGCCATAATGACGAACTCGATCGGCTTGTTCGGCTCCCAAGCCGCTTTCGCGTCATCGGTGACCGCCGAGATCGTCAGGAACGCAACGCCGAGCGTTGCCGCAGCACACACTGCCACCAACTTGTTTGTCAGAGTTCTCACATCTTCCTCCCGTTTTACCCAGCGCGCGCCAATTTCGGTTATTGCTCTTGGCCGCGCGGCACTGGTTGTTTCCAACTCGTTGCTCCGCCCTTGGATGAGCCGGAGCGGTCTTGTCTGCCCCCTTCTCCCTTACGCCAACCGGGCGTTCGGTGAAGTGTCTGGTACTTGGTATGCCAGATATAATTTTCGGCGTCCAGTCCGCACCGCGGAAGCGTTAGGCACTGCGTATTCTGCCCTTTCGTTCATGGCGCAGTCAACCAATCAGCCGTACGCGGCACACGGCTTTCGCGCCGCCAAAGTAACCACAATTTACGTATGGGTTCCATGCAAGCAGGAAATCGCTCATAATCCGCGCGCCGGGCGTTGCCCGGCGGGACAGTCTTGGTATATGGTATACCACACAACAACCGAACCCATGTTTTTCGGGGTTCTCTCGAGACGGCACGGCGAAGCTGGACATCCGTCGCGTACCCCGCAATCTTGCCCGCCACGCGCTGTCCCGAAGCGTCGGAGGAGAGACAGGTGAACTTGCACGAATACCAGGCCAAGTCATTGCTACGCGACTATGCGATCCCTCTGCCGGCGGGCGCGGTGGCCGCGACGCCCGACGAGGCGCAGGCACAGGCCGGCACGCTCGGCGATGGGCCGTGGGTCGTCAAGGCTCAGGTCCATGCCGGCGATCGCAAGGCCGCCGGCGGGGTGCGTATGGTCAAGACGGCACAGGAAGTGGCCGGCGCCGCCGGCGACCTCTTGGGACGCCGGATGGTGACCGGCCAGACCGGACGTGAAGGGCTGCTGGTCAAGACGGTGTACGTCGAGCAGGCCTGTGACGTGGCGCGGGAGATCTATGCCGCACTCCTGGTCAACCGGGCGCAGGCGCGGATCGACCTCGTGGCTGCGCGCGAGGGCGGAAGCGGCGTGGAGTCGGCCCTGGCAGAGCGTGAGTCCGTGATAGACCTGCCGATCGGCGACTCGGGTCTCGCGCCCGCCGACATCGCACGGCTTGCCGAAGGGCTGGCGCTATCCGCCGAGCAGGCGGAAGCGGTGGCCGACATCATGACACGGGCCCGGCGCGCGTTCGTTGAAACCGATGCGAGCCTGATCGAATTCAACCCGTTGGCAATCAGCACCACGGGGGAGATCATGGCGCTCGACGTCAAGATGACGCTCGACGACAACGCGCTGGCCCGCCACCCGGAGCTCGCCCAGATGCGCGACGAGGACGAGGTGGACCCGCAGGAGCGCGAGGCCGATCGGTACGAGCACAACTATGCCCGCATGGACGGGAATATCGGCCTGATGACGACCGGCGCCGGCCTCGGCCTCGCCGCCATCGACCTCATCAAGGACGAGGGCGGCGAGCCGGCGAACTTCATGGACACGCGGCCGATGGCTTCGCGCGAGCAGATCTGTGAGGGAATCCTCCTGTTGCTGCGGGACAAGCGGGTGCGGGTGGTGCTCGTGATGGCCATCGGCGGCGGGATCCTGCACTGCGATACGATCGCGGAAGGCATTGCCACCGCCTTCAGGCAGTCCGGCGCCCGGGTGCCGGTGGTGTATTACGCTGCCGGGACCGGCAAGGAGATCAGCGAATTGACGTTGCGCAACCAGGGCATCCCGGTCATCTTCGCCGACAGCATGGAAGAGGCCGCGCACGAGGCGGTGCGCATCGCAGGCTCGGGAGCCGACTGATGGCAATTCTAGTCGACAGCACGACGAAGGTCATGTTCCAGGGCCTGACCGGCGCCACCGCAAGCCGTGCCGCCGAACGCGCGATCGCCGGCGGCACCGACGTCGTGGCCGGCGTCCGCCCCGGCAAGGGCGGCGGCCAGCATCTGAACATCCCCTTGTTCGACACCGTCGCCGAAGCGGTCCGCGAAACCGGTGCCGACGCGACCGCCGTCTTCGTGCCGCCGCTGCACGCGGCCGACGCGATGATCGAAGCGATCGAGGCAGAGATGCCGCTGATCGTCTGCGTTACCGAACGAATCCCGGTGCTCGACATGATCCGCGTCAAGGACGCGCTCCGCGGCTCCGGATCCCGGCTTATCGGGCCCAATTCCTTCGGCGTGATATCGCCGGGTCAGTGCCGCATCGGCGTCATGCCGGACCGGCCGCACAAGCCGGGGCGCATCGGCATCGCGTCGCGCACGGCGACGCTGACCTATGCCGTGGTCGAACAGACATCCCGGGTCGGGCTCGGTCAATCCACCTCGGTGGGCGTCGGCGGCGACCCGGTGCATGGCATCGGGTTCGCCGAATGCCTGGAGCTGTTCCTGGCCGACGATGCCACCCACGGCATCGTGCTGATCGGCGAGATCGGCGGCACCGAGGAAGAGGAGGCTGCGGAATTGCTGCAGCGGGTCAAGCCGAAGAAGCCGGTGGTCGCGTGCGTCGTCGGGGTCCATGCGCCGCCCGGCCGCCGCATGGGCCATGCCGGGACGGTCGACCTGCTGGGCGGCGGCAGCGCACGCGAGAAGATCGAGGCGCTCCGCGACGCCGGTGCGATCATCGCCGAGAGTCCCAGCCTGATCGGGCACGCCATGCGCGAAGCGTTGCGGCATCTGTAGGCGGCCGGTTCGTGGGCGACGTTCCGGCATCCATGCAAGTGGTCGAAGCCCGTGACGCGGGCGGTCCCGAGGTCCTGGCGACGTCGACCAGGGCGGTTCCGAGGCCGGCGGTCGGCGAGATCCTGGTCCGCGTGGCCTATGCCGGTGTGAACGGACCGGATCTCATGCAGCGCCGTGGCCTCTATCCGCCGCCGAAGGGTGCCTCGGACCTGCTGGGACTGGAGGTTTCGGGCGAGGTCGCAAGCGTCGGCGACGGGGTTGGTCGCTGGCACCCAGGCGATCAGGTCTGCGCCCTGACCAACGGTGGCGGCTACGCGGAATACTGCACCGTTCTTGCCGACCACTGCCTGCCCATACCCGACGGGCTCGGCCTGCGCGAAGCTGCCTCTCTGCCGGAGACCTACTTTACGATCTGGAGCAACATCTTCATGACCGCTCGCCTGTCGTCCGGCGAAACCTTTCTGGTGCACGGGGGCGCCGGCGGGATCGGCACCACGGCGATCCAGCTCGGCAAGGCGTTCGGTGCCACGGTGGTCGTCACCGACAGTCCCGCCGAACGCTGCGAATTCTGCCGCCGACTCGGCGCCGACCGGGTCGTCGATTACAACGAGGAGGATTTCGTTGCGGTCGTGCGGGAGGCGTATGGCGGCGCCGATGTCATCCTCGATATCGTCGGCGGCCCCTACGTGGCGCGCAACATCAAGGCGGCCAAACACGACGGGCGCATCGTGCAACTGGCCTTTGCGCTGGGCGCGGAGGTCACGGTGAACCTCATGCCCGTCATGCTCAAGCGACTGACCTATACCGGCTCGACCCTGCGCAGTCGCCCGGATGTCTTCAAGACGAAGGTCGCGCGAGAGTTGGAGGACAAGGTCTGGCCGTTGTTTGCGGGCGGCCGTCTTGCCCACGTCGTCGACCAGGTCTTGCCGCTGGCCGATGCGGCCGAGGCCCACCGCTTGATGGAGAGTGCCGCCCATAAGGGCAAGATCCTGTTGGCGTGCTGAAAGGCACCGGTTCCCGGCAAGACCAATCGGGACGGAGGAGAGAGTCCGGTGCCTGTTATAAAGCTACCCGCCCCGACCGGACCATTGATTGGTGAAGCGCCCCGGAGGCGCCAGCGTTCTGAGGCGGCCACGATCATCCCGACCTGTCGCGCACGGATGGCGGTTGTTTTCGGCCGTGCTGGGCCAACCTGGTGAAGGTGACATGATTCAGCGCGGGACAAAGACGCCCAGATGACCGATCTGCGCGTCGAGCCGGTAGCGCGTTTCGAGAGCGGCTCGAAATCCTTCTGGAAACCGCCGCTGATAGCGGGGCGATCCGATGGCCGAGTACATCACGACGAATGCCACCTCGCCACGCCTCATGGCCTCGGTGAGCGGCGCCGGATCCCATCTTCCGTCCCGGGCCAGGCGGGTCATGATGAAGGGCTGGAAATAGAGAGGCTGGCCAGCTCGGTGCAGGAGCACCATTTCCTCCGAGATGACCGGACCGGTGGCGGTCGCGATCCTTGCCGTCACTTGTCGGGAGAATGCGACCGCCTGCCAGTCCGGCTCACGGAATTTCACGTTCCATCCGACCGTCGCCTGCCAGCATAGGATCAGGAGAGCCATCACCGCCGCGAGCCGACGGCGCCGGCATGCCGGACTCCACTCATCGGAGCGAAGGAACGTGGCAAGGCGCACCGCCAGGGTGCCGAGGAGCAACGACGCCGCGGCCTCGAATTCCAGGAAGTAGCTGACCGAAGCGCCTGCCTTGCCCGACCCGGCGACGTTGATGAGGCTTGCGGCCATCAGCCCCCCGAACAGTATCAGCGACACGTCCGGGCTCTCCTGTCGGTCGCCGGCGGACGGCAGGCGCCGGCGCGCGACCATCCGGGCGGCCAGGTAACCCGCCAGGCCGAACATCAGGACGATATCGACGCTCCGCCAGAACAGGCTCTGTCGCAACCGCTTAAAAAGCAGGTCGAGTTGGTATTCGTTTATGTTGTAGGTCACGACGTGCCGGGTGAATTCGCCGTCTGTGGCCGCAACGAACAGACCGAGCACCGTCAGGCCCGCGATTGCCGAGACCGCCAGAGCCCAGGCAGTCGACCGCCGGTCAAGGAGATATGCAGTCCCGAATGTCGCCAGCGCCGCGGCGATCATGTTGGGTTTGGTGAAGGCAGCGACGACGAAAGCCAGCCCGTAAACCCATACCAGGGATGGCCGCCGGATCGAAAACACGAACAGCTGCATGCCGAGAAGACCGAGTGCCAGGGCCAGCGTGTCCACTCGCATGGTCGTCGACCATCCGATCACCGTGTAATGCGTCAGGAAGAACAGCGCGGCCAGCGCCCCGCCGAGACGGCGCGCCAGGGCGCCGTGGTCGCGGTGCAATGTTCCCTGCACCAGGGTAAAGATCAGCAGGCCGCTGGCCAGGGCGCCGACCAGGGATACGAGGCGCCCGGCGATCAGCGGGTCATCGACGAGATGCATCATCAGCCTCGCGGCGTGATGGAACACGGGCGGATAGTTGGCCACCGCGTAGGGCGCCTCGGCGATCGGCTGGTAGACCGACTCGCCGGCAGCCAGTGCCGTCACCTGGAACAGGATGGGACCCTCGCCGTAGTCGTTGCCGAAGGGATACGGAACGTAGTCGACCGCCCTGGCGACAAAGGCGACCATCACCGCACCGTAGACGGCGAAGGCCGCCGACGCCGCAAGCCAGACGGCCAGCACCGTCATCCGGTCCTGCGCCAGGCGTTTTTCCGTGACCTCCAATGTCAAGAAGCCGACTCCAGCTCAGCCGCGCCATCGACCGGCCCTTGCGCGCCGGCGTCTGCGAGACCATAGAGCGGCCCCGGTTAACGATTGCATAAGCGGCGTCGATGGCGAACGCCCGTCCGCGGAGCACAGAAAAACGGCCGGGACGGTTGCCCGTCCCGGCCGGAGAATCGTCTCTGTTTCGGGTTCTGCGCTCAGAAGCCCATGTCGCCCATGCCACCCATGCCGGGTGCACCGGCCGGGGCCGCGGGCTTCGGCTCGGGCTTCTCGGCCACCATCGCCTCGGTGGTGATCAGCAGCCCCGCGACCGACGCCGCATCCTGCAGAGCGGTGCGCACGACCTTCGTCGGGTCGATGATGCCCGCCTTGACGAGGTCCTTGTACGCGCCCTCCTGGGCATCGAAGCCGAAGTTGAGATCCTTCGACTCCATGAGCTTGCCGGCGACCACCGAGCCGTCGGCCCCGGCGTTCTCGGCGATCTGGCGGACCGGCGACTGCAGCGCCCGACGCACGATATCGACGCCGACCTGCTGGTCGTGGTTTTCGGGCTTGAAGTTGGCGAGGGCCCGAGTCGCATACAGCAGGGCAGCGCCGCCACCGGCGACAATGCCCTCCTCGACCGCGGCACGGGTCGCGTGCATCGCGTCGTCAACCCGGTCCTTGCGCTCCTTCACCTCGACCTCGGTGGCGCCGCCGACCCGGATCACCGCAACGCCGCCCGCCAGCTTGGCCAGCCGCTCCTGCAGCTTCTCCTTGTCGTAGTC
>JBFGQV010000010.1:0-34851 GCA_041563955.1 Alphaproteobacteria bacterium
ACGACCAAGCGGCCGCCGCCGGCGAGCTGGTCGACCAGTGCCTGCGGCATGGTCGGCGCCGCCGCGGTCACCAGGATGCCGTCATAGGGCGCTTGCTCCGGCCAGCCGAGGCTGCCGTCGCCGTTCTTCACGTGGACGTTGGCGTATTCCAGCCTGGCCAGCCGGTCCGCCGCCGCCTCGGCCAGCTCGGCGATACGCTCGACGGACCACACCTCGGCCACCACCGAAGCCAACACCGCGGCCTGGTAGCCACAGCCGGTGCCGACCTCGAGGACCCGCATCTGCGCGTGCGGGTGCAGCAAGTGGGTCATTGCGGCGACGATATAGGGCTGCGAGATGGTCTGGCCGCGACCGATCGACAGCGGCCGGTTGTCGTAGGCGTAGGCGCGCTCCCATTCGGGTACGAACTCGTGCCGGGGTACGCTGGCCATCGCCGCCCGCACGGCCGGGTCGAGCCGGTCGCTGCCGAGCCAGCGCGCGGTCTCGCGCACCTCGAGATCGATTTCGGCAAGAAGCCGTTCACGCGCCGCGGCAAATTCGTCCTGCATCGCGCGTCAGGCCCGTGTCGGGGACCGAAGCCGGCGCTCCGGGCGGCTTCTTGCGGCTGTCCGGTGCATTGACCTCATTGCGACTCGCACAAACCGCCGTTCGATGGCGGCTGCCCGCGCGTTTCACTCAAACTCGAAATTGTCAAACTCTGCGATCAGCCAGCGGCTGCCCGCATTCGTCAGAGTCACCGCGCGCTGGCGTACAATGGCACGGCCCCTGTCGTTTTCGCTCAGGAAGTATCGGAACTTGACCTCGTTGCCATCGCGGGAAATCCTGAAGTCGAAAATTTCGAAACTCAGATAATTCTCCGCCCCGAACCGGTCACGGCGCAGCCCGCTGCGGTCCTTGAATTGCGCGACCAGTGGCTGCTCAAGCAGCTCCATCAGGCTCCCGCCATCGGTGCCGGCAAGGCGCCGGAAGAACAGGCTGACCACGTCGCGCGCCTGCAGCACGCGGTTCATCTCCGCCTTGCTGAGGGCGGAGACGTCCGGGTGCTCGCGCACGGTCGCGCTGACCGTCTCCTCCCGGAAGAGGGTTTCCGCGAACGCCTTGCCGATCGCATCCTGGGCCGCCGCCGGGCCCAGCAGCAGGGCCACCCCGGCCAGGGACGAAATCACCAGCAGGACCTTGCGCATGGCCGCTCCTTTCCTTGGCTGCGAATCGCTGCACAACCGATAGCATGATTTTGCGGCACAAGGCGAGACTGCGACGGTCTTGCATCCGCCCGCACCCTTCCACATATAGCGCCACAACGAGAGACTTAACGGAGCGAGCATCAGCCATGGCCGACGCAAAGACCGAACCGAAGAAGTCCGCGAAGGGCGGCAGGACGCCGAAGGGCAAGACACCCGCGGGCAAGACGCCCAAGGGCCGGAAGACCGCGGGCAAGGCGGAGACGCTGTCTTTTCAGGCGGAGATGAGCCGCCTTCTGGATATCGTTGCGCATTCGCTTTACAGCGAGAAGGACATCTTCCTGCGCGAGCTGATCTCCAACGCCTCCGACGCCTGCGACCGGCTGCGCCACGCGGCGCTGACACAGCCGGAGCTCGCGGCCGGCGACGCCGACTACCGGATCGAGGTGACCGTCGACAAGGCGGCGCGCACGATCTCGGTCGCCGACAACGGCATCGGCATGAACCGCGATGATCTGATCGCCAATCTCGGCACCATCGCCAAATCCGGCACCGCCGCCTTCCTCGACAGCCTGACCGGCGATGCCCGCAAGGACACCTCGCTGATCGGCCAGTTCGGGGTCGGCTTCGACGCCAGCTTCATGGTGGCCGACCGGGTCGAGGTGGTAACGCGGCGCGCCGGCGAGGATGCGGCCTGGCTGTGGTCGTCCGACGGCAAGGGCAGCTTCACCATCGCGCCGGCCGAGCGCGCGGGGCGCGGCACCACTGTGACCGTCCATCTGCACGAGGGCGAGGACGGCTTCCTCGCCACCGGCCGGCTGTCGGGCATCGTCAAGCGCTATTCCGACCACATTCCGTTCCCGATCACGCTGGCCGAGGCCGGCGGCGAGGCGACGCAGGCGAACACCGGCGCCGCCCTGTGGACCCGCCCGAAATCGGAGATCACGGAGGAGCAGTACAGGGAGTTCTACCACCATGTCGCGCACATGGCGGACGATCCGTGGTCGACCCTGCACTTCCATGCCGAGGGCGTGATCGACTACCGGGCGCTGCTGTTCGTGCCGTCGACACGGCCGTTCGACCTGTTCCAGCCGGAGCGCGAGAGCCGCGTCAAGCTCTACGTCAAGCGCGTGTTCATCACCGATCACGAGACCGGGCTGGTGCCGGCCTGGCTGCGTTTCCTGCGCGGCATCGTCGATTCGGAGGACCTGCCGCTCAACGTCAGCCGCGAGATGCTGCAGGACAACCCGGTGACCGCGAAGATCCGCGCGACCATCGTCAAGCGCGTGCTCGACGATTTGGAGAAGAAGGCCAAGGACGACGCCGATGCCTTCGCCGCCTTCTGGAACAATTTCGGCGCGGTCCTCAAGGAGGGCATTTACGAGGGCGCGAGCGAGCGCGACCGGCTGGTCAAGCTGGCGCGCTTCCGCTCCACCGGCGCCGACGGGCTGGTATCGCTCGACGACTATGTCGGGCGTATGAAGGAAGGCCAGGACGAGATCTACTATATCAGCGGCGACGATGCCGCTGCCCTGGCCAGGAGCCCGCAGATCGAGGGCTTCCGCGCCAGGGGCGTCGAGGTGCTGCTGCTGACCGACCCCGTCGACGATTTCTGGGTGCCGATGGTCGGCGTGTACGAGGGCAAGCCGTTCAAGTCGGTGACGCGCGGCGGCGCCGACCTCTCCAAGATCAAGGGCGGGGAGGAGGAGGAAAAGCCCGACGACACATCCGACGCCGATCTGGCGCCGCTCGTGGCGGCGATGAAGCTGGCGCTGGGCGAGCAGGTGAAGGACGTGCGGACCTCCGGCCGGCTGACCGACAGCGCGGTGTGCCTGGTCGCCGGTGAGGGTGACATGGACATCCATCTCGAGCGCATCCTGCGCGCCCACAAGCAGCTCGACACCACTGCGGTGCGGATCCTGGAGATCAACCCGAAGCACGCGCTGATCAAGGCGCTCGGAGCGGCGGCGCGGGAGGACGGCAAGGCGGCGCTGATCGAGGACGCGGCGCACCTCTTGTTCGACCAGGCGCGGATCCTCGAGGGCGAGCCGGTCACCGACCCGGCCGACTTCGCCCGCCGCATGAGCAAGGTGATGGCGGCGGGGCTGGGCTAGGCGGCGTTCACTCCCCCGCCGCCGGCGCCACACGCAGGCGGGTGCCGGGCAGCTGCAGGACGGCGAGGAAGATCAGGCTGGCGCCGACGGCCATGATCAGGAACAGGGCCGAGAAGCCCCAGTTCGCGTGCACCGCCGCGATGGTCGGGATCGTCGTCGCCATGACCGCGAAGGACAGCACGTAGCGCAGGGCGTAGGCGCGGCTGCGCCACTCGCTGTGGGCGATGCGGCCGATCAGCACGTCGTTGATCGGCACCTGGCCGAACACCACCAGCATGAAGGCGACGGCGACCAGCAGCGCGGCGGCGCCGCTAAGATTCAGCATGGCGAAGAACATCGCCGCCTGGATCCCGGCGATGGTCGCGAACACGACCCGCACCGAGTGGTTGTCGACCAGCCAGCCGACCACGATCTGCGCCAGCGAGGCCGAGGCCAGCACCGCGAACGACCACCAGCCGACCGCCTTGCCGCTGGTCGCAAGGCCGGCAAGGCGCTCATCGAAGATCTTCGGCAGGGCGAAGGTGGTGCTCTGGAATATGAAGCTGCCGACCGCGGCGGTAAAAAAGATGATGGCGAAGACCTTGATGAGCAGCGCCCGGTCGAGCGCGAGCGCCGGCACGTGGGCGGGCTCGGCACGCGGCGCGCGGCCGGCCTCGAGCGCGCGCCGGTCGTTTGCGTGGCCGATGCGCAGCCAGACCACGTAGGCGATCCCGGTGAGTACCGCCGCCGCGCCGGGCACCACGAAGGCGGCGCGCCAGCCGTAATCGCCGATCAGCAGCAGGGTGCACAGCGGCGCCGCGGCGACGCCGAGATTGCCGAACACGCCGTTGACGGCGAGCGGCACGCCAGTCCTGTGGCGCCCCTGCACGACCATGGCGAGGCCGACTGGATGATAGATCGCCCCCAGCGTGCCGACCAGGAGGATCCCGGCCGCCAGCTGCCACGGCGATTGCGCGAGGCCGGTCAGCATCGCGGCTCCGCCCATGCCGAGGAAAAACACGGCGATCATGCCCGGGCGGCTCCAGCGGTCGGCAAGCCAGCCAGCCGGCAGCGAGAACAGTCCGAAGGCAACGAACCCGCCGACCGAGAACAGCACCAAATCGGCATAGGACATGTCCCATTCGGCGACGAGACCCGGGATCTTGACCTGGCGGTCGACGGCGATCGCCATCGCCACCGTCGCGTAGATCAGGATCAGGAAATGGTCGAAGAAATGCCCCAGGTTGAGGAACAGGAAATCGACCCGCCGCTGCGTCTCGGTCATCTATCGGACACCCCGCCTTTGCCGGCCGGCAGTATGTTCCGGGCGGCCGGCGCCGACAAGCCGATCGTCAGATCCGCCACCTTACGCCGCGGCGCGGTCGCTGCGCGGGGCGCGGCCAAAGGCCTCGCGGTAGCGCTTGGAGAAATGCGAGGCCGAGGCGAAGCCGCTGGCGACGGCGACGTCGAGCACCGACATCGAGGTCTGGCGCAGCAGCGCGCGGGCGCGCCGGAGACGCAGGTCGAGGTAGTAGCGCGCCGGCGTGCGGCCGAGATACTTGGCGAACAGCCGCTCGAGCTGGCGACTCGACAGGCCGACCGAGCGCGCCAGCAGCGGCGGCGGCACCGGGGTTTCCAGATTGTCCTCCATCAGCGCAATGGCGGCGACCAGCTTGGGGTGGCTGTGGCCGATGCGCATACGCAGCGCCATGCGCTGGCGGTCGCCCGGCTCGCGGATGCGGTCGTGGATGAACTGCTCGGACACCGCGGCGGCGAGCTCGTGCCCGTGCTGCACGGTGATCAGGCGCAGCATCATGTCGAGCGCGGCGCTGCCGCCGGCGCAGGTGAACACCGGCCCGTCGATCTCGAACAGATCGTCCGTCACCTCGATTTCGGGGAACTCCTCGACGAAGCCGGGGATATGCTCCCAGTGCAGGGTGCAGCGCCGGCCGGAGAGCAGCCCGGCCCGGGCCAGCACGATCGGCCCGCCGCTGACGCCGCCGATCGTCGCGCCGTTGCGGGCGAGCCGGCGCAGCCAGCCGAACAGCCGTACGTCGCGGAAATCTTCAACACCGGTGCCGGCGCAGACCATCAGGTTCGGGAACCGCTCGACCTCGGAGAGCGACCGTTCCGGCACCACGGCGATGCCGTTGCTGGCCGGCACCGGATCCATGCCGTCGGCAAAAATGTGCCAGCGGTAGAGTTCCCGGTTCGACAGCCGGTTGGCGGCGCGCAGCGGCTCGATCGCGGCGGCGAACGCCATCATCGAGAATTTCGGCACCAGGAAGAACCCGACCGTCTGCGGCAGCGTGCCCGGCGCACCGGTGAACATGGAGCCTCCAGCCTCCCTTGCCTGCTCGATCGCGAGCATAGCAGAGGCAGGCAAATCCGTCAGCGCAATGCACCGAGGCCGACATCGATGTCGGGCCGGTTCAAGAAGAAGGGATTCACCACAGAGACACAAAGGATACCAGAACGGGTCGCGTGGTCGCTTGCGTTCCCTGCCGCCGGAATTACCCTCAAACACCTGCTCAATGGGCCGCAGCGGAAATCGACTTCTCTGTGTCTCTGTGTCTCTGTGGTTCGAAACTGAGTTTTCGGGAATTGCTCGACGCGTCGCCATACGGTCGTGCTAAATTTCGTCGTGCACGGGATAACCGGGAGGCGATATCCATGAGCAAACCCGTATGCGCCGTGGTCGGCGTCGGGCCGGGCAACGGCGCCGCCTTCGCGCGGCGCTTCGCCGAGGGCGGCCACGCGGTGGCGCTGCTGGCGCGCGGCGAGGAACTGACGACCCGGCTCGCAGGCGAACTGCCGGGCGCCAAGGCCTACACATGCGACGTCGCCGACGCGGGGGCGATCGAGCGCTCCTTTTCCGCCGTCCGGCAGGACATGGGCCCGGTCGAGACGTTGATCTACAACGCCGGCAACGCGGTCTGGGGCTCGGTCGAGGAGATCTCGGCGGCGGATTTCGAGCTCGGCTGGCGGATCAACGCGCTCGGCGCGTTCCTCGCTTCCCAGAAGGTGATCCCGGCGATGAAGAAGGCGGAGCACGGCAACATCGTCTTCATCGGTGCCACCGCGTCGCGCCGCGGCGGTGCGAAGTCGGCGGCCTTCGCCTCGGCCAAGGCGGCGCAGCGCAGCCTTGCCGAATCGATGGCGCGGCACCTGTGGCCGGCCGGCATCCACGTCTCGCTGATCATCATCGACGGGGTGATCGACCTCGAACGCAGCCGCAAGCGCCTGCCCGACAAGCCGGACGACTTCTTCCTCAAGGCCGCCGATATCGCCGAGACGGTGTGGCAGACGACGCAGCAGAACCGCTCCGCCTGGTCGTTCGAGGTCGAGGCGCGGCCGTACCGCGAGACCTGGTAGCGGGGCGCCGTTAAGACTCGGTCAAGGCGCGGCCTGTACACTCGGCGCCCGGCGGCACGGCGCCGCCGGGCCTCGGACTCCGCAAACGGGCGGCAGCACCCCATGGATGGCAGAATACTGGCCGGGCCGGCCTCGGACCTCCTGCATCGCGATCGACTGATCCGCGTCGTCCTCGCCGCGCTGCTGTGCAGCTTTGCGCTGTTCTATTTCCGCTACGGCGTGCCGCCGGGGCCGCTCAACGACTACGGCTCGTTCTGGGCTTCCGGCAAGGCGGCGAATGCGGGGCTCGACCCCTATGCGGTGTATCCGGAGACGTTCCGCTCGCCGGCGACCGGCCACGTCCATCCCAACCTCAACCCGCCGGCCTCGCTGCTGCTGTTCGCGCCGCTGGCGCGGCTCGCGCCCGAAGCGACGATGACGGCGCTGTGGTGGGGCGGGCTTCTCGTCTATGCCGGCATCGTGATCGCGACGCTGCGCCGCCTCGGACGGCCGGACGGACTGCTGGTCGGGGCTTGGGCGCTCGCCTTGCCGGCGCTGTGGGACGGGCTGCGGCTCGGCCAGGTCTACGTGCTGCTGTTCGCCGGCGCGGCGCTCGTCTGGTACCTCCTGGAGGAGGAGCGGCCGCTGCTAGCCGGCGTCGCGATCGGCTGCCTCGCCGCGCTGAAGCCCAACCTCCTGCTGTGGCCGGCGCTGCTGTTCTTCGCCGGGCACCGGCGCGTGGCCGGGGCCGCCGCCCTCTCCTTCCTCTTCACCAGCGCGTTGCCGGCCCTGCTCTTCGGGCCGGAGGTCTACACGCAGTGGATCGCGATGCTGCGCGGCGACGTCGCCGGCCGCTCCGGCTATTTCGCCAACGCGACGGTGGTGGCGGTCGGCGTGCGCGCCGGCTCGCACCTGCTGGGCGCCGCGCTCGCCGCCCTGGTCCTCGCCTGGGCCGTGGTCGAGGCGCGCCGGCGACCGATGTCCGCCATGCAGGCCAGCGCGCTCGGCATCGGCGTTGCCATCCTCGTCTCGCCGGTGGCCTGGATGCACTACCTGCTGCTGCTGGTGCCGGCGCTGCTGCGCCGGCGCTGGAATGCCGGGATCGCGGTCGGCGCCGCGGTCATGGTGATCCCCGCGGTGGTGGCGTTCTGGGCCTTCAGCACCCTGCCGCTGTCCTGGCCGGAGCTGGCGCCCGCGATCAAGGCAACCATCGGCTCCGCCTACAGCTGGGGCGCGCTGCTGCTCGTCGTCACGATGGCGCGGGCCGGGCGGGACGACGGGCGCCCGGGCCAGGCTTCACCGTAAAATGGCTCACAGCTCTGTCGCGCGCGAGGCTGTCGGAATTTCCTCGGCTTTAGCCGCCCTCGCGCGGCGCAGCTGGTGCTCGCGCCAGGCGATGTACATGGTCGAGGCGAAGATCATGGCGCCGCCGAGCCAGGTGAACGCGGTCGGAATCTCGCCGAACCACAGGAAGCCGAGCATCGCCGCCCACACCAGCTTGGTGAAGTCGATGGGCATGACGACGTGGGTCTCGCCCTCTTTCAGGGCCTGCACGACGGTCAGCTGGCCGATCGTCCCCAGCACGCCGATCAGCACCAGCAGGCCGAACATCTCGAGCGTCGGCCACTGCCAGACGGCGAGCGCGGGGACGAGCGACATCGGCGTCATCAGCAGCACCATATAGGTGGTGATCGTGATGGTCGATTCGGTGCGGCCGAGCACCTTGATGAAGATCAGCGCGATCGCCCAGGTCGCCGAGGACAGCACGACGAGCAGCGAGCCGAGGGTGACGGTGCCGGTCTCGCGGAGGTCCGGCGCCAGGGCCACGAACACGCCGGCGAAGCCGAACAGGATCGCGGCCCAGCGGCGCAGGCGGACGCGCTCCCCCAGGACCAGCACGGCGAGGATCGCGGTGAAGATCGGCACCGAAAAGCCGAGCGCCGAGACCTGGGCCAGCGGCACCAGGCTGAGCGCGTAGTAGAACGCGAACATCGCCACCACGTTGACGCCGCCGCGCGCGGCATGGAGGCCGAGGCGCCGCGTGCGCAGCGGCGCGAGGCCGTAGCGGATGAACCAGGGGGTGAGCACGAAGACGCCGAGGAACTGCCGGAAGAAGGCGACCTCGAACGGGTGCAGCGTCTGCGTCACGTCCCTTACGATCGCATGCATCGACGAGAACGCGACCGTCGACAGCGCCATCCAGGCGATACCGCGCAGATTGCCGGAGAGCCCCGCGGCGATGGTGGATCGATCAGGTTTCAACGGAGCGGCTTGCAGATTGTTCGACCACCCATGATGTCGCGTGATGCCGCGCAGGTCACGGAGAATTTGTGGCCCGGGGGCGCGGCGCGGGGCGGTCACCGTCCGTTAACGCGCGGCCGTTACAATATCAGGTTGGAGAGCGCGGGTGGTGTGACGCAGCGGAACCCGCTTCCGGCAAGGGGCAAGGGATGAAGACTCCCGACACGGTGATCGAGACGAACGAGCCGGTCCTCTGGCGCAGCAAGACCATGCGCGAATACGTCAGCGGTGTTTTGAAGCCGTTTGGATTGGCAATCCTGGGCGGATTGCTGCTGCCGATCCTGCTTGGCAGTACGTACGGCATTATCCTGGGTCTGATGATACCGGCTGTGTTCGGACTCGCGATCCTGGAAGCCCTGGTCCCGTTTCCCGACCGGATCGCGTTGACGAAACACCATGTACTGATCCGACGCGGCCTTCGGCGGCCCGAGTCGAGGATACTGACCCGCAAGCATGTTGAAATTCTGGAGATATTCGAAGGTGACGGCTGGATGGTTTTGCATGGCCGCCATGGCATGGTCGCGCGGGTCCGGTTCCTTGGCAAGCCGCTCGACCTTGCGCGTGAAATGAACCTGCCGACCCGGATCTGGCATCGCCACGATCCGCCGAAAGCGACCGGCCGTCGCCGAGCGCAGGAACTCGTGTCGTGGTTCGTCTATCCGGCGGCCATACTGCTGGCTGTTTTCGGTTCCTTGGTGGGCATACTTACAGCGATCGATTCTCGTCTTGGACCGGATTTCCTCCGAACGACATTCTCCAAGGTCGAACTTGGGTTCGTGTTAATGGCTTTCATGTCCGTCGCCTTCGTGTCTGCCATGATCCTCGGCGGAATTGCCATGGGCGGGATTCGGCGATTGCTGATGCCTCCAAAGGAGCTTGCTTTCCTGCGCTGCGTGCAGACCGACCGGTCCTGGCAGGGCAGGATGCCGGTCGCTCGCCCGCGATCCGGCCTGGGCGGAATTTCTGACATGTTGGAGCAAGCGTACTATCGGCTGGCCTACGGGCCGCGCGGCGACTGTGCGCCGCCGGAACCGCAGCGGATCGAACCCGGCGCCTTCCCGCCGCCGGAAGAGGACGAAGAGGACGCCATCACCGCGCCCCCTTGACCCGGCGGCCGTCGCCGGGCATGCATCGGCGCACGGACGACAAGAGGGAGCATCGCCGGATGAGCGTGACGATCTATCACAACCCGCGCTGCAGCAAGTCGCGGCAGACGCTGCAGCTGCTGCGCGACCGGGGCATCGAGCCGCGGATCATCGAATATCTGAAGACGCCGCCGGACGCGAAGACGCTGGACGGGTTTCTTGGCACGCTCGCCATGGAACCGCGCGCGCTGATGCGGCGCAAGGAAGCGCCCTACAAGGAGTTGAACCTCGCCGACGAGTCGCTGAGCCGCGCGGCGCTGATCGCGGCGATGGTCGAGAACCCGATCCTCATCGAGCGGCCGATCGTCGTCAACGGCGAGAAGGTCGCGCTCGGCCGACCGCCGGAATCGGTGCTCGAGATCCTGTAGGTTCGCTTGAACCGCAGGGACATGCGATCGATGCCGCAATGGTACGACGACATCGCCGCCGCGCTGGCGGAATACGGGCTGGTCGCGCGCGGCGCCTTCCATCCGGAGGCGGCGGACGGCGCCCCTGCCGGGGCCGGCACGCTGCTGCTGGCCGGCAATGCCGGGCCCGCGATGTGGCGGGCGTTCTCGGCCGAAAGGCCGGCCGGGCCGGACCCGCTGGACAGCTGGTGCGCCGCCGCGCTGGAGGGGATCGCAGAGCGCTTTGACGCCGTCGTATTGCTGCCGTCGGACGGGCCGCCGTATCTTCCGTTCCAGCGCTGGGCAATGCGGGCCGACGACGTGTTCCGCTCGCCGCTTGGCATCCTGATCCACCCCGAGTACGGCCTGTGGCACGGCTACCGCGGCGCCCTCGCCTTCGCCGACCGGCGGGCGCTGCCGCCGCGCACGCCGCGGAGCCATCCGTGCGAGAGCTGCGATACCCGTCCGTGCCTAGCCACCTGCCCGGTTGCGGCATTCGGCGAGGCGGGGTATGACGTGCCGGTCTGCGCGGCGCATCTGCGCAGCGACGCCGGTGCCGACTGCATGGCGCTCGGCTGCCGCGCACGGCGCGCCTGCCCGGTTGGGCGGGAGCTTGCGTTCGAAGCGGCGCAGGCGGCGTTCCACATGCATGCCTTCCTGGCGGCACGGGGCTGAGGGACGACCATGGCGGCACGACTGACCAGCGGCAAGCTCGCCATCCTCGCCATGCTGGGGGCGGTGGCGGCCTATGTCGGCGTGCTGATGCTGATGGTCGAGCCGACGATCTGGCGCGACGTCCCGACCGAGGGCATGAGCCGGAACGGCGCCGCCTGGTCGGACGAGATCGCCGAACTGCGGCTCTACCGCCTGCCCTATCGGGGATTTCCGTTCTATTTCGAGGACGAGCTCGCGCCGGTGGCGCCGCTGGCCCGGATCGGCGATCCCGAGACCATGCAGCTGCTGCTGCAGCTCCTGCGCGACAGCAGCCCCGCGGGCGAGTCGGCCTGGTGCCGCCGCATCAAGTCGGACACCTGGTTCCATATCGTCACGTTGCGCGACGACGGCTCGGTGTTCGGCTACGTCATCCTGTCGCCGGCGCGCAAGCGCCCGGAAGCGCCCGCCTATCTGTCCGGCTGCGGCCTGCTGATCACCGACCGCCGCGGCCCCGGCGTCGAGTATACCGACGTCTACGGGGCCTTCGAGCTGCTGTACGAGATGACCGGCGTGCGGCTCTAGCTTGGCTGCCGTCCGCGGCGTCCGTCTGGAACCGCGAGAGACGCGGGACGGCCGCTACTCCGCCGCCGGCTTGCGCAGGCGGGCGGCGCGTTGTTCGCGCGCCTCGAGCTCCGCCTCGGCCCGCTCGAGGATGTCGCCCGACATGTCGTTCTGCGCGTAGTGGACGAGTCCGACATACACGGAGACGGCGATGTCGTGACCGTCCCAGGGAATGGTGATCTCGTCGAAGTGACCCTTGAGCGCGGCAGCGCGGCGGCGTGCATCCTCGTCGCTGATCGCCACCAGGAGAACGGCGAACCGTCCGCCGTCCAGCCGGGCGACATAGTCGACCTCGCGGAACCGCCGGTGCAGGATGTTGGCGACGGCATTGAGCACGTAATCACCGGCGTCGACGCCATGCGCGTCGATGACTTCCTCGTGGCGCGGCAAGTCCACAAGCATCAGCGCGCCGGTCTCGCCGTAGCGACGGCAGCGCGCCAAGCAGCGATGCAGGGCATCACCGAAGCCACGACGATTCAATAGGCCGGTTACCTCGTCGCTGAAATTCCGGCTTTCCAGCCATTCGACCCTACCCTCGGCCCTCGCGAGTCGCTCCTCGGTGTGGGCCATGCGGGCAAGGACATCTTCGAGCACGCGACGCACCGGCTGGTCCGCCGGCGCCTGCGGGTCGAGCGAGGCCAGCAGCGACTCGGCCGCCTGGCGAACCGGATCGGGCTTTGCCGGACCGCTCCCTTCCTGCGGGTCGGTGCGATCCGCCGTCTCGTCCCTATGTGCGTGGTCTTCGGTGCTCTTCATTCTTCCTGCTTTGCCGCCCCCGACACGCGGTACCTGCTACGGTGAACCCTTGGTTAACGAAAAAAGCCTGCGGTTTGTTTCACTTTCCGGTGGTCGCACAGATCGATTTCAACGCCTGCCACTGTTCGTCCGACAGACCGGCCTCGCCGCCCGGCGCCGCCGCCGCGCGCACCCGACGTGCGCGATCCGGTGTCGAGGGGTGGGTCGACAACATGTCCGGGATGGAGAACACGTCGTCACCGGCCGCCGCGTCCTCATCCGAATCATCGTCGCCAAGCCGGTATTTCTGCTCGATCCGTCGCAACAACTCGGTGAAGCTGTCGGCCTTCAGCCCGGCCCTGTTCATCAGCTCGACCGCGCCCAGGTCCGCATCGGTCTCGGCATCGCGCGAATACGAGGCCTGCACCGCCATCTGGCCGATCCCGGCCATCACGTCCGAGGTCATGGCGCCGCCGGTCAGCAACGGTATGATGAAAGCCTGGAGGCCGATCGACCGCACCATGTTGGCGGTGGCGTGGCGATGCGTGACATGGGTGATCTCGTGCGCCAGCACACCGGCGACCTCGTCCGGGGATTCAGCGATCTCGAGCAGGCCGTCGAAGATCACGATGTAGCCGCCGGGGGCCGCGAACGCGTTGGCGACGGGAATGTCCAGGACGCTCACCTTGAATTCGTACTCGGAGCGGTCAGCCGCCTTCAGCCGCGCCGTCATCGCCTCGAGCGCGCGCAACCCGGCCTCGTCGCGGCAGGTCAGCTCCGCCGAGCCCTTCCAGCCGCCGAATATCAGCGTGACCTGCTCGACCGCGGTGCGGCCCATCCGCTCCTCCATGTTCATCGGCATCATGGCGGCGATCAGCGGCGCGGAGTTGGACAGCGCGAACCAGCCGCCGCCGAACAGCACGAACATGACGGCAATCCAGAAGGCGACGCGGCGGCGCGCCACCGGGTCGCGCGCGCCGATATTGCCGATCTCCGGCGCCAGCTGGCGCAGCTCGTCGAGCACTGCCTGGTCGGCGATCTCGAGCCGCGCCAGGTCGCGGGCGAGATTCTTGAGGCGGAGCGGCCGGCCGGGCATGGGCGGTTCGACGATGCGCAGATCGTCATAGCCCCAGACCGCCAACGTCTCCCCGGAGGAACCGGATATCCGGATGCCGTCGCCGCCGAGCACCAACCGCACGTCGTAAACCGTCGCCGTCTCGCCGTCCGCGTAACGGCCGGCATGACCGTCCGGCGCCGCGGCCGGCGGCGGATTGCCGTTCGTGCTGCCGTCCTCGCCCATGCGTCAGAAATCACCGAGATCGAAGGCGTCCGCCAGGCCCTCGCCCAACTTCGGCGCTTCGTCCAACGCCTGGGTGACGCGGCTGAAATCCTGGGCTCCGGTCAGCGCAAGCGACGTGATCACGGCGTGCGCCATGCGGTGGAACACCAGCACCCGGTTCAACACGTGCGAGCCGATGGCGAACAGGAAGAAGAACAGCAGCATGAGCCCGCCGAAACGCTGCTGGTCCATGCCGGTGGCCAGGGTTTCCGGCTCAACCTCGTTGTTGGCGGCGGCCAGCATCATGTCCCATCCGACGAGCCCGATTATGGCGCCGGCAAACAGGGTGATGAAGAGGACGAAGAACCCGAACATCAGCAAATAGGATGAAAAATGGATCCAGAAGACGCGGCCGAACCCCAGTGTCGAGGAGAACCGCATGCCCTCGAATCCAACGCTGTCGGCGAGGTAGCGGAATTCGGCGACGCGGTACCACGACATGGCGAGGATGACCAGGAAATAGGCGAACAGCGTCGCGGCCACGACACCGCCGTTCATCTGCGGCGTCTCGGCGAAATCCGCGCCGACGGGCTTGAACGCGGGACTGTCGTACAGGCCACTGGCGAACAGAATCGCGAGCAGCAGCGGCAGCGTCAGCCACGGTCCGATCCACAGCTTGAACAGCTCGCTGATCCTGCCGTGGAAGGTGAAGGGCCGGTTGCCGAGATGCATGTTCTCGATCTCCATCCGCACCAGGCCAATGCGCATCACCGGCGACGCGAGGCCCAGCGTCAGCATGACGAGCAGCGTATAGCCCATGGCGCTGAGCGCGTATCTGACCGACGATCCGGTCAGGGTGCCGCGGATGCCGCGCCACAGTGTGCGGGTCAGACGATACCGACGGGCCCTGTAGATCGCCACATACATCAGGAACACCAGCACCAGGATGTAGAGGACGTACACGATGCTGAAGACCACCGGATCTTCGCCGAACAGCACCATGACGAGGGTAAAGCCGCCGATCACCGGGAACAGGATGACCGCGAGCACGATCAGGAACCCGAGGAACAGCTCGAGACCGGTGCCGGTGTACTCCAGGCGGTCATCGCCGAGGCGCACATGCGACCACAGATACTTGCGTTCCCTTGTGCGCGCCCAGAAGCGGAAGATCATGCCGGTAAGAAGTTGATAGATCGCGTTGACGACGACGATCTTGGCGAACGGCACGTGGCGGCCGTCATATTCGAGCCTGAGGGTCTGGTCCGTCGTATCGGTCATAATCAATCCCCGCGGTTCGACACGAACCGCCCGCTAATGAATTGTCCGTCCGGCGCATGCCGGGCACACCCGACCCGCCGTACCGGTGCAATCGAATATCGAATCAAATCAGCGCGATTATGCCGCCATGGCGGTTAGCAAATCCTTACCCGGTTTGCGACCGCGGGGACCCGTGTGCGGCGGCGCGCTGCCCGGCCATCCGTTGACGGGGACACCGCCCCATGCGTAAATGCCGGGAGCGGCGCTGCGATGCGCAATTCCGCATGAAATAGCGGACTTCGTCAGCGTGGCCCGCAAATTGAATCGACGGCCGCTCGCCGGCCGATCGCACGGCGCGCCATCCACCTCCCAACCGGACCGCGCGCCGAAGACAAGAAGCTTGGAGGCTTGAAACAATGAAACCGACAGGGATCCGCCACGCAATTCTCATCGCCGCGGTCACGCTCGCACTGGGCACCGCCCCCGCCGCCGCGGACGTCATCAAGTGGGACATGGCCAACGAGTATAACGCCACCTCCAACCACGGCGAGGGCGACACCTTCTTCGCCAACACGCTGCGCGAGAAATCGCACGGCCGGATCGAGATCACGCTGCATTTCGGGGCGTCGCTCGGCTACAAGTCCAAGGATCAGCTCGACGCGGTGGGCGACGGCGCGATCCCGATCGCCGACACCTATGTCGGGCCGCTCGGCGGCATCGATGCGATGTTCCTGCTGCCGTCGCTGCCGTTCCTCGCCGCGACGACGGAGGAGGCCGCCACCCTGTTCGAGGTGGCGCGGCCCTATTACGAGGCAATCTTCGCCGCCAACAACCAGAAGCTCCTGTACGCGTCGCCCTGGGCGCCGTCGGGCATCTGGGCCAAGAAGCCGGTGGACAGCATCGCCGCGCTCAAGAACCTGAAGATCCGCACCTACGATGCCAACGGCACGATCACGCTGCAGGAGGCCGGCGCCGCGCCGATCCAGCTAAGCTGGGCCGACGTCGTCCCGCAGCTCGGCACCGGCGGCATCGACGCGGTGCTGACTTCGGCGGAGGGCGGCACCAACGCCAAGTTCTGGGAGCATCTCAGCCATTTCACCGAGATCAACTACGCCATGCCGCTCAACATGGTGCACATCAATCTCGACGTCTTCAACGGGCTGTCGCCGGAGCTGCAGAAGGCGGTCCTCGACGCCGCGGCGGAGACCAGCGCCCATAACTGGAAGGGCGTGGACGCCCGCAACGCCCGCAACTATGCGACCATGAGGGAAAACGGCATGACCGTCGTCACCGGCGCCTCGCCGGAGTATCTGAAGGCGCTGAGCGCGGCCGGCCAGCGGGCGCTCGACGAGTGGCTGGTGAAGACCGGCGACAAGGGCCGGAATATCATCGCCGAATACAAGAAGCGGACCGGCAAGTAGGGGCGATCGCGCAGGGCGGGACGGGGCCGGGCCGTCCGCGCGCCCGCACCGATCTGGTAATCGCATGGCGGGACCGGTGGAGCGCCTGATCCGGGCAGTGGAACGGCTGTCGCATGCGGCCGGCGTGGTGTCGGCCGCACTGCTGATCGGCATGGTGCTCCACATCCTGTTCGAGATCGTCCTCAGGGCCTTCTTCTCGAGCTCGACCTTCGTGCTCGACGAATTCGTCGGCTACGGCGTCGCGGCGATGACCTTCCTGTCGCTCGGCTACGCGCTGAACGAGGGGGCGCTGATCCGCGTGAACATCCTGCTGGCGCGGACCGGCGGGAGGGCCCGCATCGCGCTCGAGATCTTCAGCGTTTCTGTCACCCTGGCCATGACCGTGTTCATCGCGGTCTATTTCTGGCGCAGCGTCGCCCGCAACTGGAGGCGCGGCGCCGTTAGCGAGAGCATCGCCGAAGTCCCGCTGTGGATCCCCGAGGGGCTGGTTCTGGCCGGCGTCGTCCTGTTCGCGATCCAGCTGGCGGCCTACCTGCTGCGGCTGGTCGCCGGCGACCGTCGCATCGTCGGCGAGGGCCGGGACGGCGCGGAGCAGGCCGAGTGAGGACCGCATGGAAGCGCTGATCGCGGGCCTGGTCATCCTCGTCCTGGTGTTCCTGTTCCTCGGCGCCGGCACCTGGGTGTTCGCGGGCCTGCTGCTGGTCAGCACCACCGGCCTGCTGGTCCTGCTGCCGGACAGTTTCTCGGCCCACCGCGTCGGCGTCGTCATCACCAAGATCATGTACCGCTACGCCAGCACCTGGGAGCTGGCGGCGATTCCCATGTTCATCTGGATGGGCGAGATCATCTTCCGCACCGACATCTCCGAGCGCCTGTTCAAGGGCCTCGCGCCGCTGGTCGACCACATTCCCGGGCGGTTGCTGCACACCAACATCGCCGGCTGCACCCTGTTCGCAGCGGTCAGCGGCTCCAGCGCCGCGACCACCGCCACGGTCGGCAAGATCACCACCACCGAGCTCGCCCGGCGCGACTACGACACCGACCTTGCGATCGGCTCGCTGGCCGGGGCCGGCAGCCTCGGCCTGCTGATCCCGCCGTCGATCGTCATGATCATCTACGGGCTGCTGGCCGAGGTCTCGGTGTCGCGGCTGTTCGCCGCCGGCGTGTTCCCGGGGCTGCTGATCGCCGCGCTCTATTCCGGCTATATCCTGGTGCGCTGCGCCCTCCGGCCGTCGCTGTCGCCGGCGGCGGCCGACGACTACAGCTGGATGGACCGCGTCCGAGCGGTCGGCAATCTGTTGCCGGTCGTCATCCTGATGGTGATCGTCCTCGGCTCGATCTATTCCGGCATCGCAACGCCGTCGGAGGCGGCGGCGGTCGGCGCCACGGCGGCGCTGCTGCTGGCACTGGCCATGCGGCAGCTGACCTGGGCGGTCTTCAAGGTCTCGATCATGGGCGCGGTGCGGACCTCGTGCATGGTGTGCATCATCCTGGTCTCGGCCGCCTTCCTGTCGACGGCGATGGGCTATCTGCACGTGCCGATGGACCTGGCCGAGGCGATCGGCGCGCTGGGCCTGTCGCCCTACGGGCTGATCATCATCCTGTCGCTGTTCTACATTATGCTGGGGCTGTTCCTCGACGGCATCTCGATCACCGTGATGAGCCTGCCGATCGCGCTGCCGCTGGTCACCCAGGCCGGCTTCGACCCGGTGTGGTTCGGCGTCTATCTCGTGATCATGGTGGAGCTCGGCCAGGTGACCCCGCCGATCGGCTTCAACCTGTTCGTCCTCCAGGGCCTGACCGGCCATTCGATCGGCCGCATCGCGCTGGCCGCGCTGCCGTTCTTCGTGCTGATGTGCATTGGCGTTGCCATCGTCACGCTGTTCCCGCAGATCGCCCTGTGGCTGCCCGACGCCCTGTTCAGCAAGTCGGCAGGCTAACTTGCCGCGGGTTTACCGCAGCTCGTTCTTGCAGAACACCCCGTCCTTCATGATCGCCGGCATGTGCCGGCCCTGGTCCTGCAGCAGCGAGAGGTCATCGAGCGGGTTGCCGTCGATGACCAGCAGGTCGGCGCGGGCGCCCTCGGCGACGACGCCGATCTCGCCGGCGCGGCCGAACAGCTCGGCAGCCGTGGTGGTGGCCGCGCGGATGATGGCATCGGCGGTCTGCACCTGGGCGCGCAGCGCGAACTCGTTCGACTGGTGGCGGTGCATCGAGCCGAGAAGGTCGGTGCCGTAGGCGATCTTGACGCCGTTCCGGTCGGCCAGCTCGAGCGCCGTCATGCCGGCGTCCATGACCTCGGCGATCTTGCCGTGCATGTCGGCGGGCAGGCCCGCCTCGATGCCCTCGTCCCACAGGGCGTGGTAAGTGGACAGAGTCGGCACCAGAGTCGCGCCCGTCTTCCGCAGCAGGTCGATCGAGTCGCCGTCGATGAGGTTGCCGTGCTCGATCGAGCGCACGCCGCATTCGAGCGCCCGGTTGACCGCATCGGCCGTATACGCGTGCGCCATGACGTAGAGTCCCGCCGCCTCGGCCTCGGCGACGATGGCGGTGATCTCCTCGATCGAGAACTGCAGGTTGGAGATGCGGTCGGTCGGCGAGGAGACGCCGCCGGAGGCCATGATCTTGATCTGGTTGGCGCCCTTGCGGATCTCGTTGCGCGCGGCGCGGCGGACCTCCGTTATGCCGTCGCAGACATGGCCCAGCCCGGCGCAGCAGAAGCATTCGCTTAAGCCGTGCTCGCCCGGCCGGCGCATGTCGCCGTGGCCGCCGGTCTGCGACAGCGCCTTGCCGCAGAACAGGATCCGGGGGCCAACGATATAGCCCTCCTCGACTGCCTGCGCCAGGCCGTAATCGGCACCGCCGGCATCGCGCACGGTGGTGAAGCCGCGCATCAGCATGCCCTTGAGAACTTCCGCCGCGCGCGCCGTCACGTAGGACGGCGACCAGTGGCGCAGGGCCGCGAAGTCCGGCGTCACCGCCGTGACGTGGACGTGGGCGTCGCACAGGCCGGGCATCAGCGTCCGGCCCTCGAGATCGACAATTTGGGCCTCCTTGCGCCGGATCGCGGCCTCGGCGACGGCAGCGATCCGGCCGTCCTCCACGAGCACGCTGCGTTCGCCGGTCAGCTCGCCTTTTTCGGCGTCGAGCACCAGGGCGTTGGTGAGTATGATCCGGGGCACCGGCATGTCCTCCCGACGCCATCATAACGGCTCCGCACCGGGTCGGCAGCCTTCGCGTTGCGTCGCCGCGAAATCTACGCCGCTTGCCGTCAAGCGCAAACGGGCGTATTTAGACGGGACGCAACCAACACAGCGGGACACGGCGGGATGGCGGTCAAGACCGCGAACGAGTCCGGCATTGCGGGCACCTACGTCCTGGAGGACCAAATCGGCCACCTGTTGCGCCGCGCCCACCAGCGCGCGTCCGCGATCTTCCAGGAACACATGGCCGAGGATCTGACACCCCAGCAATATGCGGCACTGATCAAGATCCGCGACTTCGGATCGGTGTCGCAGAACCGGCTCGGGCGCGCCGTCGCCATGGATCCGGCGACCAGCCAGGGCGTCGTGCAGCGCCTGGCCGCGAAACGCCTGATCCAGCGCGGCGACGACCCGAAGGACCGGCGGCGCAGCCTGTTGAGCCTGACACCGCGGGGTGCGGAGCTGGCCGAGATGCTCATCCCGCTGGGGCGGAAGATCACGGCGGAGATACTCGAGCCGCTGTCCGAGGACGAGCAGGCGGCGTTCCTGAAACTGCTGAAGAAACTGACCTGAAGTGGGTCCCGACGGTTGGCGACGCGCTTGACAGGGTCGCCGGGCGGCCCGCTACTATGTTCGTATGCGCATGAACCGCGGCGTTCGGCGCGGTGTCAGCGAACACCCGTGACGACCCGGACGGGGAGCCGGCGATGGGCAGCTATCTGCGCCCGGATTCATTGGCCGATGCACTGGCCGCGCTAACGGTCGGTCCGCGCACGGTGCTGGCTGGCGGAACCGATTATTACCCGGCACGCGTCGGGCTGCCGCTCGATGACGATATCCTCGACATCACCGCGATCGACGCACTGCGCGGGATCGCGGAAACGGACGGCGCCGTGCGGATCGGCGCCCTGGTGCGCTGGAGCGAGCTTGCCGGCGCCGCGCTGCCGGCCGCCTTCGACGGCCTGCGCCGCGCCGCGGCCCAGATCGGCGGCCCCCAGGTGCAGAATACGGGCACGGTCTGCGGCAACGTCTGCAACGCCTCGCCGGCCGCCGACGGCATCCCGAACCTGCTGGTGCTCGAGGCGTCGGTGGAGCTGGCATCGCAGGCCAGAACCCGCACCGTACCGGTCGATGCCTTCGTCACCGGCAACCGGACCACCGAGCGCCGCGCGGACGAGCTGGCGACCGCGCTCATCGTCCCCGCGCCGCCGGGCGGCGCCCGCAGCTGCTTCGAAAAGCTCGGCGCGCGGGCTTATCTCGTCATCTCGATCGCCATGGTGGCGGCGCTGATCGCACCGGCGCGCGACGGCACGGTGGCCAATGCACGCATCGCGGTCGGCGCCTGTTCCGTCGTGGCACAGCGGCTGCCTGGGCTGGAGGCTGCGCTCCTGGGGGCTCGCCTGGGACCGGACCTCGCCGCCGTGCCGCAGCCTGGCCACCTGGCTTCGCTGGCGCCGATCGACGACGTGCGCGGGTCCGCCGAATATCGCGGCGAGGCGGCGCTGACGCTGCTCCGCCGGGCGCTCTTCGAACTGGGCGGCACGCGATGAGCCGCCGTCAGCGCATCGCCATCGTCGTCAACGGCCGCACGGTGACGGTGACCGCCGATCCGGCGGCGCGGCTCAGCGATATCCTGCGCGACGAGCTGGCGCTCATCGGCACCAAGGTCGGCTGCGAGGCCGGCGATTGCGGTGCCTGCACGGTGCTGCTCGACGGCGCGCAGGTGTGCGCCTGCATGCTGTCCGCCGCCCAGGCCGCCGGCCGCAACGTGGAGACCGTGGAGGGGCTGACGGAGAATCCGGCGATGCGCCGGCTGCAGGACTCGTTCCACCGCCACGCCGCCGCGCAGTGCGGCATGTGCACGCCCGGCATGCTGATGGCCGCGGCGGATCTGTTGCGCCGGCACAGGCGGCCGGACGAGCGGCAGGTCAAGGAGGCGCTGGCCGGCGTGCTGTGTCGCTGCACCGGCTACCGGGCGATCGTCCGGGCGGTGCTCGACGCCGGCGGCACGGCCCAGCCCGAACGGCCCGCCGCAGGCAAGGCCGTCGGCGCATCGATGCCCAAGGTCGATGGTATGGCCAAGGTGACGGGAACCGAGATCTTCGCCGCCGACACGGCGCCGAAAGGCGCACTGTGGCTGCGTGCGGTGCGCTCGCCGCACCCGTGCGCCCGCTTTGCGATCGGCGCACCGGACGAGCTCTACGCGCGTTTTCCGGGGCTCGTGCGGGTGCTGACCGCACGCGATGTTCCGGGCCGCAACGGCTTCGGCATCTACCCGCACATCAAGGATCAGCCGGTGCTCGCGGACGGACTCGCGCGATATCGCGGCGAGGCGGTAGCGGTGCTGGTCGGCGACAGGGCAACCGTCCACGCGCTGCGCGACTCCGACCTGCCGGTCGAATGGAACCCGCTGCCGCCAGTGGTCGGCATCGACGGCGGCATGGCGGCGGGCGCGCCGCTGGTCCAGGACGACAGACCCGGCAACATCCTGACGCGCGGGCGGCTCCGCAAGGGGGATCCGGACACCGCGCTGGCCGGGGCCGCGCACGTCGCCGACGCGCGCATGGAGACCGGCTTCGTCGAGCACGCCTATCTCGAGCCGGAGGCGGGATGGGCCCGCCGGACGGGCGACCGGCTTGAGATGTTCGTGACCACCCAGTCGCCCTACATGGATCGTGACGAGACCGCGGCGATCCTCGGCATCGAGCCCGAACGCGTACGGATCATCCCCTCGGCCTGCGGCGGCGGATTCGGCAGCAAGCTCGACCAGTCGGTCCAGCCGCTGCTTGCTGTCGCCGCCTGGCTGCTCGACAGGCCCGTACGCTGCGTGTACACACGTCCGGAATCGATGATGTCGACGACCAAGCGCCACCCCGCCCGCATGACGGCCCGGGCCGGCTGCGACGCCGAGGGCAGGCTCACCGCATACGACTTCAGCGGCGACTTCGACACCGGCGCGTACGCCTCTTGGGGGCCGACGGTTGCCGACCGGGTGCCGATCCATGCCACCGGCCCGTACCGGGTCCCGAACGTACGGGCGGCAACCCGGGCGGTGCTGACGAACATGGCCCCGTCGGGGGCATTCCGCGGCTTCGGCGTGCCACAATGCGCGCTCGTGCACGAGGCGCTGATGGATGCGCTGGCGGCGAAGTGCGGGATCGATCCGCTGGAGTTCCGCCTGATCAACGCGCTGCGGCCGGGCGATGCGATTTCCACCGGCCATGTGCTCGACGCCAGCGCCGGCCAGGCACAGTGCCTCGAGGCGCTGCGCGGGCGCTGGGTTGCGTGGCGCGAAGCCGCCCATTCGTTCAATCGCGAAGACGGGTCGGGCCGCCGCCGCGGGGTCGGCATCGGCAGCGTCTGGTATGGCTGCGGCAACACGTCGATCTCCAACCCGTCGACCATGCAAGTGGGCCTCGCCCGCGACGGCACGGTGACGCTGCACAGCGGCGCCGTCGATATCGGCGAGGGCGCGAACACGGTGCTGGTGCAGATCGCCGCCGATGCGCTGGGCGTGCCCACCGACCGGCTGCGCGTCGTCATGGGCGACACCGACCTGACCGCCGATGCCGGCAAGACCTCCGGATCGCGCCAGACCTACGTCTCGGGCCGGGCGGCGCAGCTCGCGGCCGGGGATCTGCGGGCGCAGCTGCTGCGCCTGACCAACGCCGGCGTCGGCGCCTCGATCGAGTTGGCGGCCGGCCGCGCAACGGTCCGCGACGGTGGTGCCGTCCACGATGTCGACCTGCGGGACATGCCGCAGGATGAGCGGGGCGACGTGCTGTCCGGCGAGGGCCGGTTCGACCCGCCGACCACGCCGCTTGACGACAACGGACAGGGCAAGCCATATGGCACCTTCGGGTTCGGCGCGCAGCTCGCCCTCATCGAGGTGGACGTCGCGCTCGGGCGGGTCGAGGTCCTCGGCATCGCGGCGGCGCATGATGTCGGCCGGGCGATCAACCCGGCCCAGCTGGAAGGCCAGATCCACGGCGGGATCGCCCAGGGGCTGGGCTATGCGCTGATGGAGGAGTACGTGCCGGGACGTACGGACAATCTGCACGACTACCTGATCCCCACGATCGGCGACCTGCCGCCGATCGAGGTGATCCTGATCGAGGCGCCCGAACCGACCGGTCCGTTCGGCGCCAAGGGCATCGGCGAACACTCGCTGATCCCGACGGCGCCGGCGATTCTCGGCGGGATCGCCCACGCGACCGGCATCCGCCTCACCGAACTGCCGGCCACGCCGTCCCGCGTGCGCGCGGCCCTGAAAGCGAACGGCCATGGCTGAACGCGCGGGAAAGAACCGCAAGGACGCCGGCATCGTCACCTGCGATGCCTGCCCGGTGCTGTGCCGCATCCGCGAAGGCCGGGCCGGGGCCTGTGATCGCTACGCCAACCGGGGCGGCCGCCTGATGCGGGTCGACCCGGTCGTCATCCTGCAGAACCTGGAGGCCGGGGAGGGCAAGCTGACGCCGTTCCTGAGCAGCGCCGAGGAATGGGACGGCGACATCATGCCGCGCGGCGACACCACGCTGACCGGAATCGGCGCCGGCACCACCTATCCGGATTACAAGCCGGCACCGTTCATCGTCTCCAGCATCCATGACGGCATCGACATGGTCACCGTCGTTACCGAGGGAATCTTCAGCTATTGCGGCGCCAAGGTGAAGATCGACACCGACCGCTTCGTCGGCCCGGAGCAGGCCACGGTGCGCTGCGAGGGCGAGCCGGTCGGCCATGTCACGACGGCGGAGTATGGCTCGCAGATGTTGGCGCTCGGCGGCGTGCGGCACTTCACCGGGGGCAGCAAGGCGGAAGGCGCCGCCACCTGCCGGATGATGCTGTCCCTGTGCAACAAGCAGGCGGTCGAGTTGGCCGTCGACGACGGCGCCGAGCTGGTGTTGCAGGCCGACCGGCCGCCGGTGGTCAACGGGGTGCGCGAGGAGCGCATGCGGGTCGGCTGCGGCTCGGCGACCATCGGCATGTTCGCCCGGCAGTGGCACGGCCACCTCGACGAGGTCATCGTCGTCGACGACCACATCACCGGCGTGCTTTCGGAGCACCAGGCCGGCCGGTTCCTCGGCATGCCGCCGACCGGCATACGCGTACGGGGGCGGCGGTCGACGCCCGGCCGCTACTTCCAGGTGGCCGAGCCGGGCACCGGCTGGGGCGGCACGGACGTGACCGACCCGCTGACCATCATCGAGTCGATCGATCCGCACGTGGCCCGGCCCGGCCTGCGCCTGCTGATGGTCAGCACCACCGGCCAGGATGCCGGCTACTACGTCCTCGACAGCGACCTCCACCCGGCGGCGGCGGTCATGCCCGACGCGATCGCCAGGGTCGTGGAGAGGATCGGCGAGAACTGCGAGCCGGCGCTCACCTCGGTTCTGTTCGTGGCCGGTGCCGGCGGCAGCCTGCGCGCCGGGGTGACCGAAAACCCGGTCGGCCTGACGCGCTCGGTCAAGGACGCGCTGACCCGCGTGACCTGCGGCGGTGTACCCGTGTACGTGTGGCCGGGCGGCGGCATCACCGTGATGGTCGACGTGGCGCGGATGCCGGACAATGCGTTCGGCTCGGTACCGACGCCGGCCCTCGTGGGGCCGATCGAGTTCACCATGCGCCGCGAGGACTACCGGGCGCTCGGCGGCCACATGAACAGCATCCGCGATTTCGATGACGCCACGCGGGCCGCCGACACGCGGCTGACGAGGCGCCGCAGGGACGGCTGAGGCGATGCCAGGCCCGGTCGCAGCGCTGCTGCCCGACGGGCACCGGTTGCATCTGCAGCACGGTCCCATCGACCTCGTCATCGAGGGATGCGGGCCGCAGGACGAGCTGGCGGTCGCCTACCGCCAGGCCGACGCGCGCTTCCGGACCATTCTCGACGAGCTCGTCGGCGAGCTGCCGCGCTTGCGCCGGCCGGCCGGCCCGGACATATCGGAGGCGGATTTCCACGGACCGACGGCGCGCCGCATGGCGCGGGCAGTACGCCCCCATCGCGCCAACTTCATCACGCCGATGGCGGCGGTCGCCGGTGCCGTGGCCGACGAGATCCTGGCGGCGATGTGCGCGGGGCGCCGGCTGAGCCGCGCCTATGTCAACAATGGCGGTGATATCGCGCTGCACCTGGCACCGGGGCAGCGCTATGCGGCGGGGCTGGTAGACCGCCACGACCGAACCCGGCCGAGAGGGAGCTGCACGATCTCCCACGACATGCCGGTCCGCGGCATCGCCACCAGCGGCCGCGACGGGCGCAGCTTCAGCCTCGGCATCGCCGATGCCGTAACGGTGCTGGCGCGCGACGCGGCGGCGGCCGATGCCGCAGCGACCCTGATCGCCAACGCGGTAACGATCGATCACCCGGCGATCCGCCGCGCCGCGGCCGAAACGCTGGACCCGGACAGTGATCTGGGTAAGCTGATGGTCACGACGGGCGTCGGGACGCTCGACGCACGTGCGGTTGCCGCGGCGCTGTCCGCCGGTGTCGCCGCGGCGACGCGACTGCGGACTGCCGGCCTCATCCGCGGCGCGGTGCTGTGGCTGAACGACCGATACCGGGTGGTCGGCGTCGATCGCCCGATTGGGCTTCCCGCAGGTTTGCGGGGACGAAAAGATGCAGCGCTGCCGTCGGAGTCGACGTGAGCGGGGAGATCGGGCGCGAGTGCGGTATGGCCATGGGATAGACGTGGCGGCGGCAATGATCGGGTGAGGTCGCCGGTCATGCCAAAAGACAAAGACCAGGAACAAGGGAGACGAGCGATGACAACGAGACGGGTATTCCTGACGGCGGCCACGGTCGTGGCGGCCACGATGCTGACCACCGCGCCGGGGGCCCAGGAGACGATCAAGATCGGGGAGATCAACAGCTATACACGGCTTCCGGCCTTCACGCTGCCCTACCGGAACGGCTGGGAACTGGCCGTCGAGGAGATCAACACCGCCGGCGGCGTGCTCGGCCGCAAGATCGAGGTCATTTCGCGCGACGACGGGGGCAAGCCGACCGATGCGGTCAAGATCGCCGAGGAGCTGGTGAGCCGCGAGGGCGTGGTCATGCTCGCCGGGACGTTCTTCTCCCACATCGGCCTGGCGGTTACCGACTTCGCCCTGCAGAAGGAAGTGATGTTCGTGGCCGCCGAGCCGCTGTCCGATGCCCTGACCTGGGCCAAGGGCAACCGCTATACCTTCCGGCTGCGGCCCAACACGACGATGCAGGCCGCCATGCTCGCCGAGCAGGCGGCAAAGTTGCCGGCCACACGCTGGGCGACCATCGCCCCGAACTACAAATACGGGCAGGATGCCGTGGCCGCCTTCAAGGCGGAGCTCAAGAAACGCAAGCCGGAGGTCGAGTTCGTCGTCGAACAGTGGCCCGCCCTGTTCAAGATCGACGCCGGCGCCGAGGCGCAGGCGCTCGCCAACGCCAATCCGGAGGCGATCTACAACGTCACCTTCGGCGGCGACCTTGCGAAATTCGTGCGCGAAGGCAAGCTGCGCGGCCTGTTCGAGGGGCGCGAGGTGGTCAGCCTGCTGTCCGGCGAGCCGGAATATCTCGATGCTCTGAAGGACGAGGCGCCGGAAGGCTGGATCGTTACCGGCTATCCCTGGTACGCCATCGACACGCCGGAACACCGCGCCTTCGTCAACGCCTACCGGGCGAAATTCAACGACTACCCGCGGCTCGGCTCGGTGGTCGGCTACAACACGTTCAAGGCGATCGCCGCGATCATCACCAAGGCGGGCTCGACCGACACCGAGAAGATGATCGCCGCGGCCGAGGGCATCACGGTCGACTCGCCGACCGGCCCCTTCACCTTCCGGGCGATTGACCACCAGGCGACGATGGGCGCCTATGTCGGACGTACCGCGGTCAAGGACGGCAAAGGAATCATGGTCGACTGGTTCTACGCCGACGGCGCGGCCTACATGCCCAGCGACGAGGAAATCCGCCAGATGCGAGCCAGCAACTGAGCCGCACGACCCCTGCACGGGGGTGTCAGGCCTGATGCGGGTCACAACGCACCGGAGGCGGCAGGTTGCCGGAGACGGGCCCACGTGGTGCGGTGATGGGCCCCTGACATGACCGGGCAGATCGTCGTGCAGTTCCTGACCGGGCTGGCCGGCGCGGCGTCGCTGTTCCTGATCGCCGCCGGCCTGTCGATCATCTTCGGGGTCACGCGGATCGTGAACTTCGCGCACGGCTCCCTGTACATGCTGGGTGCGTACGTCGCGTACAGCCTGACCGAGCGGCTGGCGGCGGGCACCGCATACGGATTCTGGACCTCGGTGCTGCTGGCGGCGCTGGCGGTGGCGCTGATCGGCGCCGTCATCGAAATCCTCGTTTTGCGGCGGATCTACCAGGCGCCGGAACTGTTCCAGCTGCTCGCCACCTTCGGCGTCGTGCTGGTCATCCAGGACGCCGCCCTGTGGATCTGGGGCCCCGTCGATCTGATGGGACCGCGGGCGCCGGGGCTCGACGCGGCGGTGGACATCCTGGGCCAGCGCCTGCCGGAATACGATATCGCACTGATCGTCATCAGTCCCGTCGTCCTGGGCGTCCTCTGGCTGCTGTTCCACCGAACCCGCTGGGGCATTCTGGTGCGGGCCGCAACGGAAGATCGCGAGATGGTCGGCGCGCTCGGCCGCAACCAGGCCTGGCTGTTCACATCGGTGTTCTTCGTCGGCGCCTTCCTCGCCGGGCTCGGCGGCGCCATCCAGTTGCCCAAGGGTGGCGCCGACCTCCTGATCGACATCAACGTCATCGCCGCCGCCTTCGTCGTCGTGGTCGTCGGCGGCATGGGCAGCATCACCGGCGCCTTCCTGGCGGCGATCCTGATCGGCGAGTTGCAGGCTTTCGCGGTGCTGATCCTGCCCGAGAGCACGCTGGTCATCATGTTTCTCGCCATGGCCGTGGTGCTGGTGGTGCGGCCCTGGGGCCTTCTCGGGCGGCCGGTGGCGGGCCATGCCGGGGGCCAGGCGGCGCAGCCCCTGCTCCGCCCGGCGACGCGGCCGGCCCGGATCGCCTGGGGAATTCTGATCGGCCTGCTGCTGATCCTGCCCCTGATCGCCGAGGACTTCACGCTGACGCTGACCATCGAGATCGTCATCCTCGCCCTGTTCGCGGCCAGCCTGCACTTCATCATGGGGCCGGGCGGCATGGTCAGCTTCGGCCACGCCGCCTATTTCGGGCTCGGCGCCTATGGCGCGGCGCTCCTCGTCACCGCGCTGGACGCGCCCATGGAGCTGGCGCTGCTCGCGGCGCCGCTGGTCGCCGGGGCGGGAGCCCTCGTGTTCGGCTGGTTCTGCGTGCGGCTGTCGGGCGTCTACCTTGCGATGCTGACCCTCGCCTTTGCGCAGATCGCCTGGTCGGTCGTGTTTCAGTGGTACGAGCTGACCGGCGGGGAGGACGGTCTGCTCGGCATCCGCCGCGCGCCCTGGGCCGATGACCGTATCGTTTTTTACTACCTCGTGTTGGCGGCCTGCGGCGTGGCGATCTACGCGATGCGGCGGATGATCTTCGCGCCGTTCGGCTACGCCGTCCGGGGGGGTCGTGATTCCCGCCTGCGCGCGGATGCGATCGGCATCGACTGCCGGCGTTTCGAATGGATGGCGTTCCTTGTCGCCGGCACGATGGCGGGCGTCGCCGGCGGGCTCTACGTGTTCTCCAAGGGCAGCGTGTTCCCCGACGAGATGTCGATCCCGCGTTCGGTGGACGCCCTCGTCATGGTGCTGCTCGGCGGCGTGCAGACCCTGTCCGGCCCGGTGTTCGGCGCCACCGCCTTCACATGGCTGCACGACGCAATCTCGCGTCTCGACTACTGGCGGTTCATTCTGGGCGGCACGATCATCGGTTTGGTGCTTGCATTCCCGCAAGGCCTGGGGGGCATCTGGCGGCAGCTTGAGGCCCTCGTGCGGCGCCGGCGTGCGACCGCGAGCGAGGTCGAGCCGTGACGGTCCTCGAGGTCCGCGACCTGCACAAGGCCTTCGGCGGCGTGCAGGCGGTCGCCGGGGTCGATTTCGACGTCGCCGAAGGTGAGCTTCTGGCCATGATCGGCCCCAACGGCGCCGGCAAGTCCACCTGCTTCAACATGCTCAACGGGCAGGTGCGGCCGGACGGCGGCTCGGTGCGGCTCAACGGACGGGAGATCACGGGCCTGCCGCCGCGCGCCACCAGCCGGCGCGGCGTCGGACGCACGTTCCAGATCACCGCCACCTTCGCCTCGATGACGGTGTCGGAGAACGTCCAGACGGCGCTGATCGCGCACCACCGGGGTCTCGGCGGGCTGTGGCGGCCGGCCGCTTCCCTGCATCGCGACGCCGCGATGGCCCTGCTCGCGCGCGTCGGCATGGCGGACCAGGCGGACCGGGCCTGCGGGGTACTGGCTTACGGCGACCTCAAGCGCGTCGAGCTCGCCGTAGCGCTGGCGAACGACCCGGCGCTGCTGCTAATGGACGAGCCGACCGCCGGCATGGCGCCGGGGGAGCGCGTGGAGCTGATGGCGCTGACCGCCGAGATCACCCGCGAGCGCAACATTGCGGTCCTGTTCACCGAGCACGACATGGACGTCGTCTTCGCCCATGCCGACCGCATCATCGTCCTCAATCGCGGCGAGCTGATCGCGGCGGGTACGCCGGACGAGGTCCGCGCCAATCGGCAGGTGCGCGAACTCTACCTGGGCGAAAGCGTGGAGGCCGGGTGATGGGGGACCGGCCGATGCTCGCCGTCGCCGGGCTGAAAGCCTATTACGGCTGGGCGCAGATACTGTTCGACCTGTCGCTCGCGGTCGGGCGCGGCGAGGTCGCGGTGTTGCTGGGGCGGAACGGCGCCGGCAAGTCGACCACACTGAAATCCATCGTCGGGCTGGTGCGCCCGGCCGGCGGTTCGATCGCCTTCCAGGGCCAGGAGATCGCCGGCCTGCCGCCGCACCGGGTCGTCCGGATGGGGCTCGGTTACGTGCCCGAGGAGCGCCGCATCTTCAACGACCTGACGGTGGCGGAGAACCTCGAGGTGGGCCGCCAGCCGTCCCGCGCGGATGCCCCGCAATGGACGCTCGACAAGCTGTTTGCGCTGTTCCCCAACCTGGCCGGGATGCGCGGCCGCCGCGCCGGCCAGATAAGCGGCGGCGAGCAGCAGATGCTGACCGTGGCCCGGACCCTGATGGGCAACCCGTCGCTGATCCTGCTGGACGAGCCGTCGGAGGGACTGGCGCCGGTCATCGTGGAACAGATGGCCGCCACGATCAGTGCGCTGAAGAAAGAGGGTCTGTCGATCCTTCTGTCGGAGCAGAACCTGCGGTTTGCCGGGATGGTCTCGGATCGCGCCTACATCATCGAGAAGGGCCGGATTCGCTGGCAGGGCCGCATGGACGACCTGCAGGCGGACGAGACGGCAAAGCATCAGTACCTCGTCGTGTGAATCATGCTAAACCACGTCGAACGCCGTTCGCAGTAGGAGCGCAGGATCGATGCAACTCGCCGATATCGCAGGGCGCGCGCGGACAAGGCGGCGGTTCCGGCTCACCGTGATGGCGGTGCTGTTGCTGGCCGGTTGCGCCCAGCCGATCGCCGCGGGCGAGCGGGTCGTCGACCTGGGCCCGGCCGGGGGCCTCGCGCTGCAGATTCCCGCCGGCTGGGTCATGAAACGGGGCGACGCGCCCGACAGCCGCCTCGTCACGCTGAGCTTCGGCCCCGAGGTGGGCGACGAGTTCGCGGTACTGCTGACGCCGATCCAGCCCGAACGGGGCGCCGACCCGGATTTCGGCACCCCCGCCAACGTCTACCGGATCGTAGCGGCGGCGGCCGAGGACGTCGTGGCCGATGCCGTCGAGACCGAGCTGGAGATCCGTCCGTTCGACGGCGGCCGGGTCGGCTATTTCTTCTGGGCCACCGACCGCGATCTCGTCGGCATGGCCCGGATTCCGCCCGGCGAGTACCTGCACCTCACCCAGGGCGCGGTCATGGTCGGCGACCTCTTGTGCACGTTTACGATCCTGACAAACGATCGGCCCTCGGGCATCATCGACGCTGCGATGATGATGCTGCGCACGGCGGCCCACCGGACCGGCGCCTGATGCGGCGATCGCGCGGCGGCGGAAACCGCTTCGCGCCCTGCCGGCCCGTCACGACGCCTTGCCGGCCGCCGTCGCCTCGCCCACTTCGTTCAGCTTGCCGGTCCTGACGTCGTAGATATAGCCGTAGATCGGGACGTTCGCCGGCACCAGCGGATGGCTGCGGATGCGCACCACGTCGGCGACCACGCTTTTCGCATTGTCGCTGAACGTCAGCCAGTCGATATATTCGGCCTCGGTCGACCCCGGCCCGGCACCGGTGTCGCGCCATCCGCCGGCGTCGATGGTGGCGGTTTCCAGGCTGCTCGCCAGCAGGCCGCGCATGATCTCGTCCGTGAAGGTTTCCATGCCGCAGTCGGTGTGATGGATCACGAACCACTCCCTTGTGCCCAGAAGTTTGTGCGAGATCACCAACGAGCGAATGGCGTCATCGCTGGCTCGCCCACCGGCATTGCGGATGACGTGCGCGTCGCCCTCGGCGAGACCGGCATATTTCGCCGGGTCCAGCCGGGCGTCCATGCAGGTCAGAATGGCAAAACCGCGCGCCGGCGGCAGCGGCAGCCGCGCCTTCTCGCCGAAACCCGCGGCATAGGCCTCGTTGGCCGCCAGCACCTCATTTACGATATTGCTCATCGTTGCCTCCCGTGTTGAGGGAGGAACATTACGCGCCGAGTCGCGGCCCCGGAAAGGCAAATCTCGGTGAACGACCTTTGGCGCCGCCGACGCCGGCGGCGGGACCGGCTGACGCGCGGAGGAGTTGATGACGCCCGCGTCTTCGTTGCACTATGCGAAGACGTCACGACATCAGGGGGATGCATGGCTAGGACCGCCGTGGCACGGTACATCATCGGCGTCGATGTCGGCGGCACCTTCACGGATCTCGTGCTGATGGACGAGGACGGCGCGCCGCGTGTCGCCAAGGTACCCTCGACCCCGGAGAACCAGGCGTTCGGCGTGCTGGCCGCGATCGCGGAGACCGGTGCCCGGCTGAACGAGGTTGCCGGCATCGTGCACGGCACGACCATCACCACCAATGCCCTGCTGGAACGCAAGCTGGCCCGGGTCGGCCTGATCACCACCCGGGGCTTTCGCGACGTGCTGGAATTGGGCCGCCGCACGCGGCCGCAACCCTACGGCATGAAGGGGCAGTTCGTGCCGTTGATCCCACGCGAATTACGCACGGAAGTTGACGAGCGACTCGACGCCGAGGGCGAGGTGCTGGTGCCGCTGGATGCGGACGACGTGCGCACGGCCTGCGCTTATCTTCTGGCGCAAGGCTGCGAGGCCCTGGTGATTCATTTCCTGCACGCCTACCGCAACCCGGTGCATGAGAACCTCGCCGCCGAGATCGCGGCGGAGATCTGGCCGAACGCCTACGTGACGCGGGGCCATGCGATTCTCTCGGAATACCGAGAGTACGAGCGCGGCGTGACCGCGGCGGTCAACGCCTCGGTCCAGCCGGTCCTGCAGCGTTACCTCGCGCGCCTGACCGAGGAGCTGACGGCCAACGGTTATGGCCGCGATTTGCTGGTCATGCAGGGCAATGGCGGGACGGTCACCGCCGACCTGGTGCCCGAGCACGCCGTCAACACGGTGATGTCCGGGCCCGCGTCCGGTGTGATGGCGGCCGCCCATACCGGCGGCCGCGCCGGTTTCAGGAATCTCCTGACCTATGACATGGGCGGCACCAGCTGCGACGTCGGGGTGATCCGCGATGCGATCCCGCAGGTGAGTTCGGAGCTCGAGCTCGAATACGCCATGCCGATCCACGTGCCGATGGTCGACGTGCACACGATCGGCGCCGGCGGCGGCTCGATCGCCTGGATCGACGAGGCGGGCCTGCTGCAGGTCGGCCCGCAAAGCGCCGGCGCCGTGCCGGGCCCGATCTGTTACGGCCGCGGCGGCGCCCGGCCGACCATCACCGACGCCAACCTCGCGCTCGGACGCCTGAGCCCCGAGGTGCTGCTGGCGGTCGCAACGCCGGTGACGCCGGACCGTGTCCGTTCCGCCGTGGCGCAGGACATCGGGGCGCCGCTGGGGCTCGACGCGGACGCGGCCGCGGCGGCCATACTCCAGATCGCCAACGCCCGCATGGCCGGCGCTCTGCGCATGGTATCGCTGGCGCGCGGTTACGATCCGCGCGACTTCGCGCTGTTCGCATTCGGCGGCGCCGGGCCGCTGCACGCGGTCGCGCTGGCGCGCGAACTCGGCATCCCCAGGGTGCTGATCCCGGCGCGGCCCGGAATCACCAACGCCATCGGCTGCGTCGTCGCCGACCTGCGGCACGACTTCGTCAACACCATCAACGCGCCGGTCGACGCGCTCGACATGACAGTGGTCAGGGCCATCATCGAGGAGCAGATGCGCAAGGGACGGGACACCATCGAGCGCGAGGGCGTTGCCGTCGACGATGTGCGCTGCGTTCACGACGCCGACATGCAGTTCCTCGGGCAGAGCCATATCCTGACCGTGCCGATCCCCGGCCCGGACGTCACGCGGGACCAGTTCCAGACGCTGTTCGAGGCCGCCTACTGGGACCGCTTCGCCGTCGACCTGCCGGAGATCCGCCCGGTGCTGGTCAATTTGCACACCGCCGTGATCGGCCGCCGGAAGCAGGCGGATATCGCTGCGCTGGCGGGTACGGGCACGCAGGGCGGCGCGGACCCCATGGCCAAGCGCCGGGTGTGGTTTGCCGAAGGCTGGCGAGACACGCCGGTGTACCGGCGCGCCGCGTTGGGCCCGGGCTCGCACATCGACGGCCCGGCGATCCTCGAGCAGATGGACACCACCATCGTCATCGAACCCGGCTGCGTCGCCAAGGCGGACGAGATGGGGAATCTGGTGGTAAGTGTGGGAGAGGGATGATGCAGGCGATGCCGGACGACCTCATGCTTCGAGACGGCGCTCCACGCCTCCTCAGCACGACGAGGGCACAAAGGTTGTTGGAGCGGCATGCTGGAGACCTTTGCACGTATCTTTCGTTCCGGCGTCGCCGAATGCGCGGCCCCCTCCCCAACCCCTCCCCCCATGGCATGCCCATGCGTCCTCGCAATCCGCGGCGCGAGGGAGAGGGGCTCGTTCGTCCCGCATGCGCCGGCAAAGCCCCTCTCCCTCGCAGCGGCGCCCGAAAGTCCGATCAGCCCTGCCATGGGG
>JBFGQV010000011.1:0-34131 GCA_041563955.1 Alphaproteobacteria bacterium
CTTGATGATGCCGTAGACGGTGGAGAGCCCGAGGCCGGTGCCCGAGCCGGTGCCGGTGCCCGGCTCCTTGGTGGTGAAGAACGGCTCGAAGATGCGCGCGAAGTTCTCTTCCGGGATGCCCATGCCGGTATCGCGGATCGAGATCTGCACGTACTCGCCGGACGGCATCATCTCGCCGTGCGCCTGGCGCGGCTTGTCGCTCTGCACGTTGCCGGTCTCGATGGTCAGGCGGCCGCCGCCGGACATGGCGTCGCGGGCGTTGACCGCGAGGTTGATGATGACCTGCTCGAGCTGGCCCTGGTCACTCTTGACCAGGCCGAGGTCGCGGCCGTGCACCATGTTGAGCTCGATCTTCTCGCCGAGCAGGCGGCGCAGCAGGTTCGACAGCTCGGCCAGCACCTCGGTCACGTTGAGCAGGCGCGGCTGCAGCGTCTGCTGGCGCGAGAAGGCGAGCAGCTGGCGCACCAGGGCGGCGGCGCGGTTGGCGTTCTGCTTGATCTGCATGATGTCGGCGAAGGACTGGTCGCCGGGGCGGTGGCGCTGCAGCAACAGGTCGCAGAAGCCGATCATCGCCGTCAGCACGTTGTTGAAGTCGTGCGCGATGCCGCCGGCCAGCTGGCCGACCGCATCCATCTTCTGCGACTGCGCGAGCTGCGCCTCGAGGTTCTTCTGCTCGGTAGCGTCGATTGCCAGCAACACGAGGCCGGCGACGCGGCCCTCGTCGTCCTCGAGGTGGCCGGCGAAGATCGAGGCGACGCCCTCGCCGTCGCCCTTGAAGCCGACCTCGAGCGAGCGGGCCGGCGACCGGCCCTCGAGGATCGACTGCAGATCCCGGGCAACGGCCTCCTGCTCGCCTTCCACGACATAGTCGGTGAACGGCTTGCCGGGGGCGTTCTTGTCGGCCACCAGCTCGCGAAACGCCGCGTTGCAGTCGCCGATGTGCATCCTCCGGTCGATCAGCGCCACGCCGACCGGGATCTCGTGGAACAGCCGCTGGAAGCGCTGGGCGTAGCTGCCGGCCGGGCCGATCGGCCGCGCGGCGCCGTGCACCTCCACGCCCCGCGGGCCGTCGACGGCGGCGCTCAGCGTTTGGAAGTCCCGGTGCCCGCCATCGGGCCGGACGACCGACATGATGCCGATCCCGGGCTTCATGGGATCATCCGGCGAATCCTTGGCGAGGATATCCTGCAGGGACAGCCCGCCGGCAAGCACCTCCTGCTCGCTGCGGCCGAGCCATGCGGCCATCGTCGGGTTCACGTAGACGAAACGCCCGGCCGCATCGAGGCTGTACAGCCCGGCCGCGGCGCAGAGCGCGTGCCGCTCCGCACTGTCGGACCAGCTCGCCGGGAGGTCGGCGCAGCCACCGCCCAGCCGGTGGACGCGCCACAGGCGGCCGCGCCCGCCGAGCGGCCGGAGCGAGATCTCATAGCCGTCGCCCTTGCCGTCGGCCGGGCGATTCGCGAGGTTCCACGTCTTCGGCCCGGTCCCGTCGGCCCCGTCGCGCAGCGATCGCAGCAGGTCCTGCGGACGATCGCCCAGCGACTCGAGCCAGCTCTCGAAGGCGGCCGTCGGGTCGTCCTGCCCGTTGGCCTGCGGGTCGCTCGATACAAGCCGCAACATCGGTCCGTTGGCGATGGCCGCGGCGCCGCCGGGGCGCTGCAGCAGCAAGGCGTCCGGGTCGGCATCGATGACCGCATGCAGATCCGCACCGTCCGCGGCCTGGCGCTTGATCGTCGCCGACAGCGCCCGCACCGCGTGGACGCCGATCCAGGCCAGCACCACGGAACCGCCGATCGCCGCCCACAGGGCCGCGGCATGCCCGCTCAGTCCGGCCGCCGCGAGCACGATGGCTGCGCCGATCAGGCTGGCGAGGACCAAGACGGCGTTCCGCCGCGATCCGCGCTCTTCACGACTGCCGGCTGGTGCGTCGCGCATTCAGCTCATCTCCATCGCCCGGCGAGGTGCGGCCCGATCAGCCGACCGGACTCACCCCATTGTGACACAACCGCTAATCGACGAGAACATCGCGATGCGGTCGGCCTCGAACGGCATCGCTAAATCGGGGCGGCTGTGTTGCCCGGCACCGGCAATAAGGATCAACCGGAGCGTATGGTCAACCGCCATTGACGTTCGGGCCACCGGGTTCTTTCTTGAATCGCAACAGGCTTCTTGGCCGACCCGACGCGTTGGGATCGTAATGGGTCAGCGGCGTATAGGAGCCCTGATAGGGCACTGCCTGCGCCGGGACATCGGCGACGTCCTCGGTCACCAGCGGAATCTGGCCGCCCGGCGCGACCGCCACCGTCGACCCGACCATCGCCGGCACCGCGACGATTTCACCGGTCGGCGAGATGGTTTCCATCATCCGGCCGCCGACGGCATCGCCGGCGATCAGCCCGCCGAAATCACCACCTTCGTCCTGCACGTCGAGGACGATCTTCCCGCTGTCGCGGAAGTGGCGGATGTAGGACCGTGCCGGCACCACGAGGTCGACGATCAGATCGCCGCTGACCGACCGCGCGGTCGGCGATCCGAACGCCGGCTTGGGCAGCGTCTTGTCGAGCGATTCCAGGTCGATCGCACCGGTACGGTCAAAGCGCATCGAGACGACCCGGGCATCGCGGCGCAGGCTGTAGTCGACGACTTCACCCCAGTCGAACACGAGGCGCGTGAAGCCGGGATGGCGGCCGACCCGCACCTGCAACCCCTCTTTGCTGGCCGGCCCCGTCATCTGGCGACCGGGCGATCCGGTCCGCCGCAGATCGACGATAATGGACGCGCCGGAGGCGAAACTGTCCATCTCGTAGCGGCCCAGAAGCGTGAAGGTCGCGGTCCTGCCATCCGCCGAGACGCGCGCGCCGGTCACATAATCATCGAGCGCCCGCGCAACGCTGTTCAGGTCGGTCCGCATCGGCCGGTTGAACTCGACGACCAGCTGGTTGCCGCGGATGTCGGCCCTGTGCTGTACCGGGCGCGGCCAGTCGAAGACGATGCGGCCATAGGACGGTTTCGCCCAGCCGCGCGTCTGCACGACATCCTGGGCCTGCGCCGACGGGACCGCCGGAAGGGCGACGGCGCCGGCCACGATCAGCAGATGGGCGATCCTGGGCATCAGCGCCTCCAGCCGGCCGCTCGGTCAGCCGGGGATGCGTCCAGCAGACGGTCCCGCTGGCCCGTCCAGGAATTCGAGCATCTGACTTCAGCCAAGAACACCACTCCAGATCCGGTTCGCCGGCATCGCCTGGCCGGCAGGGTCAGAACGGCCCCAGAACACTCGTCAGCTTCGCCTTGAGCGTCGCGGCATTGAACGGCTTGACAATGTAATTGCTGACGCCGGCCTCCTTCGCCGCGACGACGTTCTCGATCTTGCTTTCCGCGGTGATGATGATGAACGGGACGGCGCGCAGCCGGTCGTCGGCGCGCACCTCCTTGAGAAGCTGAAGCCCCGTCATCGGCTCCATGTTCCAGTCCGAGATCACCAGGTCGAATTCGCCGTCGCGCAGCTTGCCAAGGGCCTCGCTGCCGTCCGTCGCTTCCTCGACATTCGTAAATCCGAGCTGCTTGAGCAGGTTCCGAATGATCTTCAGCATGGTCTTGTAGTCATCGACTATCAGGATCGGCATATTGTAATCGACGGCCATCTCAACTTCACTCCTGCGATCCGCTCTGCACAGCTTTTAGGAACAATCGAATCTGGGGCTCATAAAGAAACACCGTTCGGGTTAAATCCCGGTTAACTCCCCGCCAGTTCCTGTGCCGACGGGCCGCCGGGCAGGGCCGGGATGCCCCTTCGTCTCGTCGGTCTGCCGCCCTGCTCCGCCGCCAGCCGACGGGATGACAAAGCCCGGTGGCGCGCCGCGACCGCAATCCAGGTCCGGCCCCGCGGCGGGCGCAGGACGGTCTAGTCGTCGCGGTGCGTGCGCTCCATCCGCTCGTGCCGCTCCTGCGCCTCCAGGCTCAGGGTTGCGATCGGCCGCGCCTCCAGCCGGCGCAGAGAGATCGGCTCGTTGGTTTCCTCGCAATAGCCGTACGTGCCCTCGTCAATGCGGCGCAGGGCGTCGTCGATCTTCGAAATCAGCTTGCGTTCGCGATCACGGGTCCGCAGTTCGATCGACCGGTTGGTCTCGCGGGTCGCGCGATCCGCCAGGTCGGGTTCGGCCAGACTTTCGGTCTGCAGGCTGCTGAGCGTACCGTTCGATTCCTCCAATAGCTCGAGGCGCCAGCTCAACAGCTTCTGGCGGAAATACTCAAGCTGCATAGGATTCATGAATTCCTCATCTTCGCTGGGCCGGTAGTCAGGGGGAAGAAGAGGTGACATTGGCAAATCCCTAATTACTATACCAAAATCAGAGGTGCGGCGGAGTATATGTATCAGCCCCTGCCACGGCAAGAACAAAAGAATCATTAATTTCAATGTACTGGAGATATCCAGGTCGGACAGCCCGGGGCGGTCGCCTCAAGAGGGACGCGTGATACGGCGGCGTTTCGGGGCCGCACTCGCCGGCGCGAGGGCGGCCCGCCCGCGTCCCAGCGACTTGGCCTGATACATCGTCCGATCCGCCTGCGCCACCAGGGCCGAGGCGTCCGCGACGCTCTGGGCGGTGACGACGGCGCCGATGCTGGCCGAGATATGAATGCGCTCGCCGCCCGCCTCGAACGGTTCCTTCAGGCGTTCGATAAGATTCCGCGCGACCTTCAGGGCATCTTCCCGACGCCGCAGATTCTCCAGGATCGCCCCGAATTCATCGCCGCCGAGCCGCGCCATCACGTCGCTTGAGCGGAGGCCGGATTGCAGCCGGCGCACCACCTCGACCAGGAGCCGGTCGCCGACATCATGGCCGAACCGGTCATTGATCGGCTTGAACCCGTCGAGATCGATATACAGAACCGCCATCAGACTGTCCGAGCGGTCGACCCGGGAATTGGCCAGTTCGAGCGTATCCTGGAACATTGCCTTGTTGAACAGGCCGGTCAGGTGGTCGTGCCGGGCCAGCCGCGACAGCTCTTCGTTCGACGCGGCCAGATCCATGTGCATGCCGACCCAGCCGGTCAACTCGTGAAGCACGCAAACGGCGAGGCTGCGGTCGCGCCATTGGACCGGCACCAGAGACATGCCGTAGGAGCGCGGTGCACCGTCCCGTCCCGCCAGCCGAAGATGCGCCATGCCGGCACCTTGGTCGTCGGGCACCTGCCGCTGCACGCGGTTGCGCTCCGGATCTAGGATATCGGACAGGAACCGGCCCACCATTTCCTGCGCCGGCCGGCCCATTGCGCGGCCGGCGGCGACATTCGATTCCAGGATGCGAAGCGTCTGCGGGTCGACGAGGAAGGCCGGCGCATCCTGCATGGCCCATTGTCGCGTCGCCGCGTATTCCGGAGCCGCCCCGTCCGCCAAACCGAACCCCGTCGCTTGCCGCCGGCCGGAGGCAACCAGATCGACATCGTACCCGGTCAGCGCGCCGGCAGCGTCCCGCCGGACCGAGATGACGGCCTGCAGACGAACCGCGCCGGCACTCTCGCAGTCGAGCGAGAGATCGACCGTGGCCGGGCCGGTACGCAGGGTCGCAAGCGTCTCATCGAGGGTTCCGGCCACGCAGAACGTCTGCAGCTTCCTGCCGACCATGACATCCCCGGACAGCCCCGTCGCGCGGCTCGCTGCCGCAGACCAGGCCGTCACGACACCATCGGCATCGAGCCGCACCGCATCGCCGCCACGACCGTCACGGCGCCGGCTCCGGCCCGTCGCCGGCTCGCTGTCCTGGGCCGCGTCCTCCGCCGGATCCGCGACGGGATCCCTGGTTACCATGCCGCCGTCATCTGCTGCTCTCACCTCGCCGTACTGAAAGTCTTCAGGAGCCGCGCCAACGGCCCCCACAAAAACACGTAAAACGTGATAAATGTTAGCATTCGCAAAGGGCCGGGTAAACAGCGCCATACGTAATGAAATCCGCGGATATTTGCGGCTCGCCGCAGGGGCCGGCACCGCGACCGTGTGCCCGATCCGCCCATGTTGACGAAAATTGCCTCTAATCGCGATAGGGGCTTAGCCATTTCTTAAGCGTTTAGGGTCGATATTGCCGGCACGCAACGGCTGCAGTGCTGCGCGGATTTTTCAAAACCAATTTTCGGAACCTCAGCGTTCCAATAACAATGCATTCGAATATCGGGCATAAATGACTATGACACTCGACGACCTGCCGTCCCCCAATACCAAGCGCTGGGTGATCCGCCGCAAGGCCCAGGTCGTGATCGCAGTGCGCTCGGGCCTGATCAGCCTCGAGGAGGCGTGCAGCCGCTATAACCTGTCCGTCGAGGAGTTCCTGTCCTGGCAGCGGCTGATCGATCGCCACGGAATCGGCGGACTTAGGGCAACCCGACTGCAGCAGTACCGAGAGATCTCGCCCGACCCGGGCTACTAGGCACGCCGCAACCTGCGGCTGCATACCCTGCGGCCGCGCCGTCCGTCGCTTTCCAATGTCCAGAAAATCGCTGAGTGACGCTTTGGGCGTCAGTCCCGCTGCGTCCGAACGATCCTGATGTGCTCGACCTGACCGCGGCCGCGCCGGCTGCCGACCGCAACGGGGACCCGATCGTATCCTTCGCGCACGTGCTCCTGCTCGTCAAAAGCCTGCTGACTGACCTCGAGCTCGGCTTCGGTCTGCTTGATCTGCCTGTCGATCTCCTCAAGCGACTTGCACAGCGTGTCGCGCCGCCTCGAGACGACGGGCGCAGCGTCGTCGGAGTCCAGACCGATGCCGTCCTCTTTCGATATGCGGTCAAGTGTCGCATGAAGATGGCGCTTCAGCTCGTTTAGATCCTGAAGCTTCTGACGCTGTTCGTCGATCTTGAATCGATGCGCTTTCAACTCGTGCTCTCGGACTGCCATTTGCCGCAACCCCCATCTCTCGTGCCGGGAAACCGACGGGCCCGTGCCCCGGCGGAACTGGCCCACGCGTCAGGCGCCGACCCGACGCCGCATGCATGAACGCCTTGACCCACCGGCCTTTCGGTAACCACCCCGGCAATGTCCCTGCTCTGAAACTCCTTGTTTGTAATCGCTGCCGGGGCACTGTCCGAAGGCCCGTGCGGACCGCCGCTAAGAGACCGCTGCCGCGGTCGCCGGGGGACGTGCACCGGATTGAAATATCAGTCGATTTTGGCGCGCAGACTTTAACATCCGGTAAAAAAAGACACAGAGTGGTCACGGAATTAAGAAACCCTTTACATTTTTTACTCAAAATGGTTAACCGTCGGTAGAGCAGTTCGCGCTGGAGAAAAAGCATGAGAGTCCTTCTTGTCGAAGACGACACATCGATAGCAAACAGCATAGTAACGATGCTCCGGTCCGAGGGTTTTGTCGTGGACACGACAGATCTCGGAGAGGATGGGTTGGAGATCGGCAAAATATACGATTACGACATTATCCTCCTCGACCTCATGCTGCCCGATATTGACGGTTACGAGGTCCTGCATCGCCTGCGTTCGGCGAAGGTCGATACGCCGATACTGATCCTCTCAGGGCTGTCGGACATGCAGCACAAGGTCAAGGGTCTCGGCATCGGTGCTGACGATTATCTGACCAAGCCCTTCCACAAGAGCGAACTCATTGCCCGCATCCAGGCCATCATCCGGCGTTCCAAGGGACACTCCCAGTCGGTCATCACGGCTGGCCGCCTGTCGGTCAATCTCGATACGAGAACCGTTGAGATCGACGGGCAGCCCGTCCATCTGACCGGCAAGGAATACGCGATCCTCGAGCTGCTGGCGCTGCGCAAGGGCACGACCCTGACCAAGGAGATGTTCCTCAATCATCTCTACGGCGGCATCGACGAGCCGGAACTCAAGATCATCGACGTTTTCGTGTGCAAACTGCGGAAAAAACTGTCCGCGGCGACGAACGGCGAGAACTACATCGAAACGGTCTGGGGGCGCGGTTACGTGCTGCGTGAGCCCGCTGCCGGCTCGAGCGACGCCAGGACCGGCCGGGATGCGGCCGAGTCCGGCGGTGGAGATCCGGGCGCGACCACCGACGAGATCATCGCCTGAAGGACGGCACCCCGCCGCCGCATCGCCGGCGCGGGAAATTGCAACGGCCGGTTGTGGAAACCGGCCGTTCGTGTTGGTCGATCGACGATGCCGCCGAGGATGGCGATCAGGCGTTGGACGCGTAGTTCTGCGTCGCGGTTCCGGACCCTCCGGGCGTGCCCTTGGAGATCTCATACATACCGCGGTACTCATTGACCGGCTGGAATTTCTCGGTCACACCCATCACCGTTTCCGCGCCGCCCATATACAGGACACCGTCGTCGGGCATCAGGTTGCGGATGTTCTCCAGTACCCGGGTCTTCGTCGGTTGGTCCAGGTAGATCAGGACATTGCGGCAGAACACCACGTCGAACCGCCCCAGCGGCGCCGGGTCGTTCAGGAGGTTGAACTCGTCGAATTCGACCATCGCCCGGATGCTGGGATCGAGCTCCCACTTGTCGCCGGCCTGCGTGAAGTACTTCATCAGCATGGCGATCGGCAGCCCCCTTTGCACCTCGAACTGGGTGTAGAGTGCGGCCCGCGCCTTGTCGAGCATGGCCCGCGAGATGTCCGTCGCCAGAATGTCGATGCGCCAGTCGTCGAGCACGGCGCCGAGCTGTTTGATCACCATCGCAATGGAATAGGGCTCCTGGCCGCTCGAGCACCCCGCGCTCCAGATGCGTATGTGCCGTATGTCCTTGCGCCCCTCGATCAACCTTGGCAGCACGACCTTCTCGAGCTGGTCGAACGGAGACTGATCTCTGAAAAAAAGCGTCTCATTGGTCGTCATGGCTTCAGTTATCTCGCGCAACAGCTCTTCGTTCGCTGCGCCGCGAACCGTCGCTGCGAGACCCTCTATGTCGTTCATGCCCCACTTCCTGGCCACCGCCATCAGGCGGTTCTCCAGGAGATACGCCTTGTCGGGCGACAGCGTCAGACCCGACCTGGTCTTTACGATGCGGCGCAGAAGTTCGAAATCTTCCGGATGGATCATGCCGCACTCCGTAATATGAACTTCTTCAAATGCGCGGCGATATTCTCGAGCGGCAGCACGGCGCTGCACAGGCCACGCGTGGCGACCGCCCCCGGCATCCCCCAGACCACGCTGGTCGCTTCGTCCTGTGCGATCAGCGTGCCGCCGGCTTCGACAATCGTGCGCGCGCCCAGCATGCCGTCCTGACCCATGCCGGTCAGGATCAGGGCCAGCGTGCTGGAACCGAATATCTCCGCAATGCTGTTAAACATCGGATCGACGGCAGGCCTGCAGAAATTGACCGGCGGCCCCTGCTCGATCCGAATCGTCGGACGATCGTCCCGGATGCCCAGCGTCATGTGGTAGTCACCCGGCGCGACATAGATCTGGCCGGCCTTGAGGATGTCGCCGTCCTCGGCCTCCTTGCAGGGCAGCCCGGACGCCCGGGTGATATGTTCGGCGAGAATCTTGGTAAAGGTTGATGGCATGTGCTGGGTGACCATAACCGGCAGGCTGAGTTCCTGGCCAAGCTCGCCGAACACCTTGAACAGGGCCTGGGGTCCCCCGGTCGAGCTGCCGATCGCGATGATCCGCGGCCGCGCCTTGCCGGCGGCGCGCAACACGATTTCCTGCGGTTCCGGCTTGGCGAGGACCGGGGCGACCTTCTCCGGGCCCGCGTCCTTGGCCTTGCGCTCGACCACCCGGATCTTTGGCCGAACCGGCCGCACCGAGGGCCGGTATTGCCGCTCCGACGGACGGGCTGAAGGCTTGTATTCGGGACTCGGCGTGATCCGGCGCGGTGGGACGGCCGGCAGGGCCGGCCGCGGGTGGCCGCGAGACGCATATCCCAGCGCGATGACCTTTTCGACCAGCTGCCGATTGAAGGTATCCATCGAGCCGCCATGCGTGCTGGACGGCTTCGTCAGATAGTCCGCCGCACCGCGCTCAAGCGCCTGCAGCGAGATTTCCGCGTTCTTTTCGGTCAGTGTGGATGCGACGATGACCTGCACGTCCGGCCGCGCCTCCAGCAGCATCGGCAACGCCGTAAGGCCATCCATACGGGGCATTTCAATGTCGAGAATGATAACGTCGACCGGCTGGCGGCGAAGCGCGTTCACCGCCATTTGTCCGTCGCTGACAGACGAAACGACCTCGATATCCGGCTGCTGCTCCAGGAGTCGGGTCAGCAGCCCGCGGACGACCGAGGAGTCGTCAACGACCATCACCCTGAGGGGTGTATTTGTCGCCGGCTCGACCGGCATCAAATGAGGCCCACCTGCGAGAACTTGCTCTGAATGATTTCGCTGTCGAACGGCTTCATGATGTATTCGTTCGCACCGGCGCTAATCGCTTCCTGGATGTGCGAGAGGTCGTTCTTGGTGGTGCAGAACACGACCTGCGGCTTGTCGCCGCCGGGAAGCTGACGCAAGGCATTCAGGAACTCGATGCCGTCCATGACCGGCATGTGCCAGTCCAGCAACACGGCATCCGGCATCCCCTGGTTGCAGCGATCGATGGCAACCTGGCCGTCCTCCGCTTCGATAACCTCGAACTCCAGTTCTTCCAAAATCTTACGGGCGACCATACGGATGACCCGCGAGTCGTCCACCACGAGGCAGGATTTCATTTCCAACTCCGCTCAATGTAGCGGCGCCGCATTTGTGCGCCTGGCCCAAAACCGAATTTCATCCCACGTATCAACAGCACTCTCTCCGAAGTTCCATCCGCGGGGGTCCCACCTGCCGGTTCCACGGCCGGCGCGAGACACCGTGCCCAGTTCACCGGCAATCGAATCCCGCCACCGGGTCAGCCCTCCTCGATCTCGACGAGCTCCGGATAGAGCGTCGTCTCCAGGGTCCGCAGCAGGGTGTCGCGGTCGAACTTGCCCACATAGTCGTCGAAGCCAACGTCGTGACCGCGCTGCAGGTGGTCGATCGACGTGTACGCGGACAGCGCGATCAGCGGCACCTCGGCCCACCGTTCGCTGGACCGAACCGCCTGGGCGAATTCAAACCCGTTCATGCCGGGCAGCTCGATGTCGCTGAGGATGACGTCGAAATCCCGCCCGTCCTCGTACAGCTCCATGGCGCGGTCGGCGGTCTCCACAGTCGTCACCGCGTACCCGGCGACCGACAGCAGCGGCGACAGCAGGTTGCGGAAGAACGCGCTGTCGTCGATCAGCAGCACGCGGCGCTTGCGACGGCTCTGCTCGACCGTCGTCGTATCGCCGCTGTGCGGCACGAACCAGTCGCCATAGGCCTGGGTCAGGTAGTAGCTGGTATCGACGATATCCGTGGCGTCGCCGTCGATGATGGCGCTGCCCAGCATGCCCGGCCGCTCGGTCGTCAATTCGATCGACAGCCGGTCCTCGACGATGTCGACGATCTCGTCGACGAGGAGCCCCATCGACCGGTCCCGGTCGGCAAACACGATCGCAGACTGCCGCCCCGTCTTGGCGATCTCGCCGTCGGCCCGCAACGGCAGCAGCGGCATCAGGCCGCCGCGATACTGAACCACGAGCTGGCCATTCGAGATTTCGACGTCGTCCAGGTCGATCTCCTCGAGCCGGGCCACCAGGGCGAGCGGCACCGCCATCGGGGTGTCGTCGCCGGCATGGAACAGCAGCAGCGGAACGCGATCGTCGGCGTCCATGTCCGCGGCGGCGGCCATCTCGGCCGTGGCCGTCTCGGTCACGGTGATCTCGCCGATGTCGGAGGCGATGCCGTTAGGGTCGAGGATCATGATGACGCTGCCGTCACCAAGGATCGTGTTGCCGGAAAACAGGGTGATGTTGCGCAGCAGCGACGAGACCGGCTTGACGACGATTTCCTCGGTGTCGAACACCTTGTCGACGATGATCCCGAAGGAGAAATTGCCGACCTTGGTGACGATGATGAAGCGATCATCGGTTGCCCCGAAGTCGTCGCTGCCGAGCTTGAGCTGCGCGCGCAGCGACGTCAGCGGCAGCAGACGGTTGCGCAGGCGCAGGACCGGCGTGCTGTGGATGTCCTCGATCCTGTGCTCACTGCCGCGGCCGGTCCTGACCAGCTCGACGACGCTGATTTGCGGCACGGCGAAGCGCTCGCCGCCGGCCTCGACGATCAGCGCCGACACGATGGCCAGGGTCAGCGGAATCTTGATCACGAAGGTCGTGCCGCGGCCCTGAACCGACTTGAGCTCGATCGTACCGCCGATCTTTTCGATATTGGTCCGCACCACGTCCATGCCGACCCCGCGGCCCGAAACCGCCGTGACGTTCGTGGCCGTCGAGAAGCCCGGGCGCATGATGAACTGCTGGATGGCCTCGTCGGACATGACCTCGAGCTCGTTCTCGGTTGCGAGCCCCAGCGCCATCGCTTTGGTCTTGATCTTGTCGACCGACAGGCCCTTGCCGTCGTCGCTGATGTCGATGATGATATGCCCACCCTCGTGAAACGCGTTCAGCGTGATGGTGCCGGTTTCGGGCTTCCCCGCGGCGCGCCGCTCGGCCGGCAGCTCGATCCCGTGGTCGCAGGAATTTCGCACCATGTGGGTCAGCGGGTCGCGAATCAGTTCGAGAACCTGGCGGTCGAGTTCGGTCTCGGCGCCGATCATCTGAAGGTTGACCTTCTTCGACAGTTCCAGCGACAGATCGCGGACGATGCGCGGCAGTTTCGCCCAGGCGTTGCCGATCGGCTGCATGCGCGTCTTCATGACGCTCTCCTGCAGCTCGGTGGTGACGTGGCTGAGCCGCTGCAACGGGCTCGAAAACTCGCTGTCCTCGCGCGCCCTGAGGATCTGCAGGAGCTGGTTGCGCGTCAGCACCAGTTCCGACACCATGGTCATCAGACTTTCGAGCAGGTCAACGCTGACGCGGATGCTCTGGTTGGCGACCCCGCCGGCGCTGGCGCTGTCCGCATTGGGATCGCCCTCCTCGGCCAACCCGGTCTGCTGCAGGGTCGAAGGCACCCGCGGCGCCCCGACCACCTCGGCGTCGTCCGCGCTCTCCTCTGCCGGTTCCTCGTCCGTCTCGTGCATGCCGTGGGAGATCGCGCGGTACTGAGCAGCGTCGAACGCCGCCTGAAGCTCGGCCGAATCCTCGCCCACTTCCTCGACGTCCTCGTTGCCCATCATGGCTTCCATGACGGCATCCTCGGCGAAGGATTCGAGACGCGAGATCAGGTCCTCGTCGTCGCCCTCCGGCTCGCTGCCGGATTTTTCCAGCTCCCTGAGGAGTGCCTTGATCCGATCGAGTGACTCGAGGACCAGCGAGACGGCCTTCGGGGTGACCTCGAGCTCGCCGTCGCGGAAGCGTGCGAACAGACTCTCGGCCGCGTGCGCCACGCCCTCCAGCCGTGGCAGTCCGAGAAAGCCGCAGGTCCCTTTGACGGTGTGGACCAGACGGAAGATGTTGCCCAGCAGCTCCGGATCGTTGGGGTTCTGTTCGAGCTTGACCAGTTCGACGTCGAGAACGTCCATGTTCTCGGCCGTTTCGGTCAGAAATTCGTTCAACAAGTCGTCCATAATCTGCACCCGTTTTCACGGCTTCTGCCGGGGCCCCCACAACCGACACGGCATGCCAGCTACGAGAGTGGCATGCCGGTCCGCCAAAAGCTTTTCATGCAATGTTTAAGAAGCCGTAAAGAGGAGCACTCGGCACCGCTTGATTCAGCGTCTCAGGAGGAATTCGTCAGCCGCCGCGGACGTCGAACCGAACCTCCGAATCACCGTCCTCCGACACCTCGACGCGGGCCCCGAGGCTCTCGGCCAGTTTGACCGCAAAATAGCTCTGGACGTTCTTCGGCGTCAGCTGCTCCACGGGTACGTCGCCGGCCAGGATTTGCCGGACCGAATCCTCGAGCCGGGCCCGGTCGCCCCGGGCGACGGCGCTGACATGCATGGCGCCGCCACCGCCGACGGCTATGCGGAGCACGCCGCCGCGCGGCAGCGTGTCGGCCGCCGCGGCGGCCAGATTCAGAAGCAACCGTCCCCAACCGGGCGGCAGCGTCGGATTCCGATCCGCGTCCGGCCATTCGAGCGACAGCCTGCCCTCCATCAGCAGGCCGTCGGTCAGATCCCGGGCCGTTGCCAGGTCGCCGACCGCGGATTCGCCAGCCATGCCATAGGCCATCCGGTAGAACTCGACACGGCGCGTCGCGCGCCCCGCACTGCTTTCGATGAGCGACATCGCATCGTCGCGCATGTCATCCCCGATATCGAGCATCAGCTCGATGCCATTGTTGACGGCCCCGAGGGGATTAACCAGTTCGTGACACAGATGCGAGCACAGCAGGCCGACGACACGCATATCGACAAGGTCTGGCATTGAAGGTAGGTTCTCCAAGTTTCGCGGCGGCGCGCCGACACGTTTGGCGTGCGGTGCCGGACGCCATGCCAACCTTAAACGAACTGCCCCGATGACCCAAGTTCTCGTTCCCGGAATTTTCGTCAGGCATCCGGATCGGCCGGACTGGGGCATCGGACAGGTGCAGTCGGTGGCCGGTGGCCGCGCCACGGTCAATTTCGAACATGCGGGAAAACGCACGATCCTGCTTGCGGCGGTGGCGCTGGTCGTGGCCGAGCCCGGCGACGCGCAGGCCGGCGGGCAGACCGAGCGTCCGCGCCGCGGCAATTGAAAATCACAACGCGGTGAACGCGGGAGCGGAGACCGAGAGGACGGGTTCGGATGCAGGATACAGGCAAGACGGCGCGACGGTTCGGGCACCCCGGCGCAGGCCGGCGACAGGCGCTGCCGTACCCGAAGGGACGCCAGCCCGATCCCGACTCGCTGGCCGAGGTGGAGCGCGCGCTGGCCGGCAGGTCGCGCGAGCGGGACCAACTGATCGAACTGCTGCACGCCCTGCAGGATGCCTTCGGCTGCCTGCACGCGCGGCATCTTGTGGCGCTGGCGCAGACCATGCGGCTCGGCTTGGCGGAAGTGTTCGAAGTGGCGAGCTTCTATGCACATTTCGATATCGTCGACGATGACGAGCTCGCGCCCGCGCCGGTCACCGTGCGCGTCTGCGACAGCCTGAGTTGCGCCCTGGCCGGCGCCGAGGAACTTTACGACGCGCTGTCGGCCAAGCCGGATGCGAACTTCAGGGTGGTGCGCGCACCGTGCATGGGGCGGTGCGACAAGGCGCCCGCGGTCGCCGTCGGCCACAACCACCTCGCCCCCGTCTCGGTGGACACCGTGCGCGAAGCCGCGACCGCCCAGCGCACGGCGCCGGCGGCGCTCGACCACACCGGGGTCGAGGCCTACACCGGAACCGGCGGCTACGCGCTGCTGCGGGCTTGCGAGTCGGGCGCCCGCTCGGTCGATGAGATCATCGGAATCATGGAGGACTCCGGCCTGCGCGGCCTCGGCGGGGCCGGCTTTCCGTCCGGCCGGAAATGGCGTTTCGTGCGCGCCGAGGCCGCACCGCGGCTAATGGCCGTCAATGCGGACGAGGGCGAACCCGGAACCTTCAAGGACTATCACTACCTGGCGCGCGATCCGCATCGCTTTCTGGAGGGCATGCTGATCGCCGCGTGGGCGGTCGAGGCCGAGGACATCTATATTTACCTGCGCGACGAGTATCCGGACATCCGCGCCGTCCTACAGCAGGAGATCGCGGCCCTGCGGGCCGCCGGATTGGACGGCGGCCGCCGCATCCACCTGCGGCGCGGCGCCGGTGCCTATATCTGCGGCGAAGAGTCGGCGATGCTGGAGAGCATCGAGGGCAAACGCGGCCTGCCCCGGCACAAGCCCCCGTTCCCCAGCCAGGTGGGCCTGTTTGGCCGGCCAACGCTGATTCACAACGTGGAAACGCTCTACTGGGTGCGCGAGATCGTCGAACGCGGGGCCGACTGGTTTACCGCCCAGGGCCGCAACGGCCGCCATGGCCTGCGTAGCTTTTCGGTCTCGGGCCGGGTGAAGGAGCCGGGGGTGAAGCTCGCGCCGGCGGGCATCACGATCCGTGAGCTGATCGATGAATTCTGCGGCGGCATGGCGGAGGGACACAGCCTCAAGGCCTACCTGCCGGGCGGTGCGTCCGGCGGCATCCTGCCGGCGCGCCTCGACGATGTGCCGTTGGACTTCGATACCCTGCAAGAGCATGGATGCTTCATCGGCTCGGCCGCCGTCATCGTGCTCTCGAACAAGGACAGCGTTATCGACGCCGCGCGCAACCTGATGCGGTTCTTCGAGGACGAGTCGTGCGGCCAGTGCACGCCGTGCCGGGTTGGCACGGAAAAGGCCGTCGAGCTGATGAGCGCCGACAGGTGGAATGCCGCGCTGCTGGACGAGCTTTCGCGGACGATGATGGATGCATCCATTTGCGGGCTGGGCCAGGCCGCCCCGAATCCGCTACTCTCGGTGCTGCGGTATTTCGCGGACGACCTGCCGGGATGATGGCGGCGCGCGCCGGTGCAACTCGCTCCGCCGGCGGGTCGAGCGGTCGCGATCGGGCCGACGTCATGCGGCGCGCCGCGGCGGTGGTCGGCGCCGTGCCGCAGATCGCGAATGACGTTTACGGTGGCTCAATAATTTGCAGGCAATATTGCCGGTACCATGTTGCGGAATGCACTTCATATTTTCGGCAGCCTGGCAGCGATCATGCTGCTTGCCACGGCCATCGCGCCGGCGGCGCTGGCCGAGCCGGGACAGCGCCTCGTTATCGGCCGGATTTCCGACGAGCCGCACAAGCATCTCGCGCGGCTTCGAGTCATGGCCGACTATCTGGCGGATCAGCTGGCCGATCATGGCATAGCGGGCGTCGACGTCGTCATCGCCGATTCGGCGGGACGCATGCGAAGCCTGCTTCAGGAGGGCAGGGTCGACTTGTTGTCGGAAACGGCGTTCACGGCGTTCGACCTCATCGAGGCCGGCGCGGCCAAGCCCCTGCTCCGCGAATGGAAGAAGGGAGTCGCGGAGTATCACACCGTGATCGTCGTCCGGAAGGACAGCGGGTTGCGAACGCTTGCCGACCTCGAGGGCCGCAAATTCGCGTTCGAGGATCCGGGCTCGACCTCGGGCTATCTCGTTCCGCGCGTCGCCCTGGAGGATGCCGGGCTTCGCCTCAGGCGGCTTCCCGACCCGCGCAACCCTGTCCCCGCCGGCATTCTGGGCTACAGTTTCGCCAACGGCGAGGTCAACGTGATCGCCTGGGTCAACCGCGGACTGGCCGATGCCGGCGCCATCAGCAATCTTGACTGGATGGATCCGGATACCGCGCTCCCAAGGCTGAAGAGCAAGCTGCGCATAATCCATGAAACCGAGCCTATTATACGGTCTCTGTTTCTCGCGCGTCAGTCCCTCGACGAAGACCTGTGCGAACGGATCACCGCGATTCTGCAGTCCATGCACGAAAGCCCCGAGGGACGGGTAACCCTGAAGAAATACTTCAAGGTCGCCCGATACGACCGGCTCGAGGGCGACGCCGCCAAGAGCTTCGAGTCGGCGCGGGCGGTCTGGCGCCGGGTCGGCGAGCTGTCCGACTGATGTCGCTGACCCTGAAGGCGCGGTATGCGCTCGTCGTCCTTGGGCTGACGCTCGCCACCGTGCTCAGCCTGTCCGCCGCGCTGCTCACTGGGTTCGGGGTCACATCGGTCCAGCTTCGCGAGTCGACCGTGGAGTCGATGGAACAGGCCCTTCTGCGTCAATACGAACGGCGTGCGATCGACCTCGCCCGCGCGCTCGGCACGAGCATCGCCGACGAGGTGTACCTGCTCGACGTCGATGACATCCAGCACCTCGTCGACGATCTTTCGGGCACACCCGACATCAGCGCCATCATCGTGTTCGATACGCAAGGGCCGCTGTATCTGATCGGCACGATCCCGGGCATGTCATCGGCCCAGGTCGAAGAGCATTTCGGCCGGCCGGAACATTTCACGGACCACGCCACGGTCACCGCGTTCCTGGCCGACAGCATCACCGCGAGCGTTCCCATCCTGCTGGCCGAAGACATCATCGGCCACGTCATGGTCAACATGTCGCTGAAGCCGATCACCGAGCAGATCGCCCTGCTGCGGGACGAGCAGAACCGGGTGGTCGGCGACAGCCAGAACCGGGGATTGTGGACGTCGCTGGCAATAACGGTGACGTTCGGCGGGCTCGGCATCATCCTCGCCATCGTCGTCGCCAACCGGCTCAGCCGTCCGATCCGCCTGTTGTCGCAGCTGGCCCGCCAGATCGGACAAGGCAATTACGAGATGCCCGGCGACATCGGCGCAAGCGCGGAGATCCGCGACCTCGTCGAATCATTCGTGTCGATGGCCCGCGACCTGCGTCAGACGACGTTCAGCAAGACGTATGTCGACAACATCCTGCACAGCATGCTTGACGGCCTGCTGGTCGTCGGCCCGGATGGCTCGATCCGCACCGTCAACGCCGCCTGTTGCCGGCTCCTGGGATATACCGAGCGCGAGCTGTTGGGCCAGCCGGTGTCGGCCTTCCTTCTCGCGCCGATCCAGGGTCAGACCCCGGCGACGTCCGCCCGCCCGCGGGAGGGCACCGCCAGAACCCGGAGCGGCGGTTGGCTCCCGGTCCTGGTGTCGAGCGCCGAGCTGCCGGGGCAGCCGGGCGAAGAGGTATCGAGCGTCTGGCTGTTTCGCGACATCACACGCCTCAAGACCACTCAGAATGCGCTGATCACCGCGATGCGCGAGGCCGAACGCGCCAACCGGGCGAAGTCACAATTCCTGGCCAATATGAGCCATGAGCTCCGCACGCCGCTGAACGCCATCATCGGCTACAGCGAGATGCTCCTGGAAGAGGCCACCGAAGCGGGACGGGCCGATCTCGTCGGCGATCTGCGGCGGATCAACGGCGCCGGCCAGCATCTCCTGGGACTGATCAACGACGTTCTCGATCTGTCGAAGATCGAGGCCGGCAAGATGGAGGTCACGCCCGAGAATTTCGCCGTGTCGAGCGTCGTCGACGACGTCGTGGCCACGATCCAGCACATCGTCGAGGACCGCAGCAATCGGCTGACGGTCGATGTCGCGGCGGATTTGCAGCCCATGTATTCGGACCAGCTGAAAGTCCGCCAGATCCTCTTCAACATCCTGACGAACGCCGCGAAATTCACGCATGACGGCCAGATCCGGTTTACCGTCCGCCCGATCAAGGAGCAGGACGGCACCTGGATCGAATTCACCACCTCCGATACCGGAATCGGCATGACTCAGGAACAGATCGACAAGGTGTTCGGAGAGTTCCTCCAGGCCGATTCATCGACCACGCGCGAATACGGCGGGACCGGTCTCGGGCTGGCGATCAGCCGCCGCATGGCGCGAATGCTCGGCGGCGACATCACGGTGACCAGCACGCTCGGCGAGGGCTCGACCTTCATCGTGCGTCTGCCGGCCCGCATGCCGTTGCTCAGCGAACCCGTCGACGTGGGCGCGGCTCCGACGGGCGCCGCGGCGCGCAGCCAGCTGGCCGATACCGGCCGCGTTGTTCTCGTGATCGACGGGGATGTCGACTTCCTGGAACTGACCGCATGGCATCTGACCCGCTGGGGGTTCCGGGCGGTCACGGCAAGTCGCGGCGGTGAAGGCCTGCGTCTGGCGCGGGAGATACAGCCCTTTGCAATTCTGCTCGATATCGCGCTGGGCGATATGGACGGGTGGACGCTGCTGAAGACGCTGAAGAAGGATCCGCTGCTGCGGCCCGTTCCGGTCATCGTGTCCTCGACGATCGACGAAACCGATCGCGGCCATGCATACGGCGCTGTTGATTTCATGGTCCGGCCGATCGACTGGACGCGCCTGTTCCGCACCCTTGTCGACCAGTTGCCGCGCGGCGACGGACAGACCGTGCTGGTCGTCGACGCAGATTCGCGGTCACGCGACCTGATCAGCCGCTCGCTAGCAACCGCGGGCTGGACGGTGGCCGAGGCGGCGAGCGCCGACGAGGGCCTGAACTGGATCCAGGACAACGCCGCCGACCTCGTGGTCCTTGACATCATGAGCCGGGAAAAGGACGGAGACGAGTTCCTGCGCGCCTTCAGATCGAACGGGTCGGCGACCGGGATACCGTTGGTCGTTGTCACCGAAAAACGGCTGGGCGATCCCGAACGGCGCGAACTCTCCCGGTTCGCCGATGCCGTGATCGACAAGGAGATGAGCGGGTGGAATGAAATGGTCCGCGTGGTGATGAGCTCGATCGAGCCCCGCCCCGCCGAAAAAGCCGAGTTGGCCGGAGAATAGCACGATGCCTACGATCCTGATCGTCGAGGACAATGAAATGAACCGTGACATGCTGCGCCGCCGGCTGTCGCGCAAAGGTTACTCGGTCCTGGTGGCGCAGGACGGGGTCGAGGGCCTGTCGGTCGCCCGCAGCGAGTCACCGGATCTGATCATCATGGATCTGAGCCTGCCGATCGTCGATGGATGGGAGGCCTCGCGACGCCTGAAGGCCGACTCTACGACCAGCGCGATCCCCATCATCGCGCTCACCGCGCACGCAATGAGCACCGACAAGGAGAAAGCGTTGGCGGCCGGCTGCGACGATTTCGACACGAAACCGATCGATTTCAACCGCTTGCTACAGAAGATCGACGACGCCTGCGCCGGACGGTAGGACGACCGTCCGGCCCTTACGAGGTCAACGGAAACAAAAGATCAGTAGCGGCGACCGCGGGCTGCAACGGCGGGAATGTCGCTGCGGCTGATGCCGATATCGGCGAGCTGGCGATCGGTAAGCCGCGAAAGCTCCGCCCGTGTGCGGGCGCGCTGGCGGCTTTCATGTATCGCGTCGCCGATGCGGGAGAGGGTCTCGATAATCCGACTGTTCATTGCCATAATCCCTCTAAAACAGAAAAATGCTTCGATACTTGTATCTGATGAAGTATCAGGCTTTTTGACCATCGCAGGAACCGGTTTTTGTGCATTGCAGCATTGCCTATTTTGCATAGGTTAATGTGTAGTTAACGTGCGGCGCCCTCGTTACCGGAAAGTGATCTCGTCTATATTGTTTCGGCATCGCTGTTTTTGTGTAATATGCCCGCGCTGCGGGGGCGGCTAGCCGCGTCCGCGCACAAGAGAGAGGGCAAACGCGATCACCATGTCGAAGACGGTTCGATTTCAGCTGGACGGGCGCGACGTCGCGGCGACTCCCGACGAGACGATATGGCAGGCCGCGGGGCGGCACGGCGTCGAGATCCCGCATCTATGCCATTCCGCCGAACCGGGTTACCGCCCGGACGGCAATTGCCGCGCCTGCATGGTCGAGATCGAGGGCGAGCGCGTGCTGGCCGCCTCCTGCATCCGCAAGCCGACCGAGGGCATAATCGTCAGGACCGCCTCGGAACGGGCCAAATCGGCGCGCAAGATGGTGTTCGAACTGTTGATCGCCGACCAGCCGCAACGCCGTACGGCGCACGATCCGCAGTCGATGTTCTGGCGCTGGGCCGATGCCGTCGGCCTGTCGTCGAGTCGCTTTCCCGGCCGCCCCGGCCCGCAGCAGGACGCCAGCCATTCGGCCATGCGCGTCAATCTCGATGCCTGTATCCACTGCGGGCTGTGTGTGCGGGCCTGCCGCGAGGTCCAGGTCAACGACGTCATCGGCATGGCCTACCGCGGCCACGGCGCCAAGGTGGTGTTCGATTTCGACGACCCGATGGGCGCCTCGACCTGCGTTGCCTGCGGCGAGTGCGTGCAGGCCTGCCCGACCGGCGCCCTGATGGAGGCGTCGCTGCTCGATGACGCCGGTGCGCGCACCGTGTATGCCGACCGCAGCGTCGATACGGTCTGTCCGTTCTGCGGCGTCGGCTGTCAGACCCGCGTCTATGTGAAGGATGGCCGGATCGTGCAGGTCGACGGCCGCGACGGGCCGGCCAACGAGAACCGGCTGTGCGTCAAGGGCCGCTTCGGATACGACTACGTCCATCACCCGCACCGGCTGACCAGGCCGATGATCCGCCGCGATGACGCGCCGAAACGATGGGACGATGAGGTCGACCCGGCGAATCCGTGGACGCATTTCCGCGAAGCGAGCTGGGAGGAGGCGCTGGACCGCGCGGCCGGCGGCCTCAAAACGATCCTGGATCGCGACGGCGGCGCCGCCCTGGCCGGGTTCGGCTCGGCCAAGGGTTCGAATGAGGAGGCCTATCTGTTCCAGAAGCTGATCCGCACGGGTTTCGGCACCAACAATGTCGATCATTGCACGCGGCTGTGCCACGCCTCGTCGGTGGCGGCGCTGATGGAGGGGATCGGCTCCGGCGCGGTGACGGCGCCGTTCACGGCGGCGGCGGACGCCGACTGCATCATCGTGATCGGCGCGCGGCCGACGGACAACCATCCCGTCGCGGCAACCTATCTGAAGCAGGCGGCCAAGCAGGGCAAGACCCTGATCGTCATGGATCCGCGGCGCCAGGAGCTGTCGCGCCACGCCACCTACAACCTGCAGTTCAAGCCCGGCCGCGACGTCGCGCTGATCAATGCGATGCTGCATGTGATCGTCGAGGAGAAGCTCTACGACCGCCAATACGTCGAGGCCCACACCGAGGGGTTCGAGGCGCTCAGGAGCGGCATAGCCGGCTTCGCGCCGGAGAAGATGGCGGACATTTGCGGCATCGACGCGGAGACGATCCGGACCGTCGCCCGCGTCTATGCGACGTCGCGGGCCTCGATCATCTTTTGGGGCATGGGCGTCTCCCAGCACGTCCACGGCACCGACAACGTGCGCTCGCTGATCGCCCTGGCGCTGACCACGGGCCAGGTCGGCCGGCCGGGCACCGGCCTGCACCCGCTGCGCGGCCAGAACAACGTGCAGGGCGCGTCGGACGCCGGGCTGATCCCGATGGTCTATCCCGACTACCTGTCGGTGGAGGATGCGGCGATCCGAGAGCAGTTCGAATCCTTCTGGGGAACCAAGCTGGATCCCGGGCGCGGGCTGACCGTCGTCGAAATCGTCAACGCCATCCATGCCGGCGACATCAGGGGCATGTACATTCTCGGTGAGAATCCGGCGATGTCGGATCCCGACCAGGCGCATGCGCGCGAAGCGCTGGCGGTGCTGGAGTTCCTCGTCGTCCAGGACATCTTCCTGACCGAGACGGCGTTCCATGCCGACGTCGTGCTGCCGGCCTCGGCGCATGCGGAGAAGACCGGCACCTTCACCAACACCAACCGGCAGGTCCAGCTCGGCCGCCAGGTGATCGGCCCGCCGGGCGAGGCCCGCCAGGACTGGGAGCTGATCCAGGAGATCGCCCGGCGCATCGGCCTGGATTGGAACTACAACACGGTGAGCGAGGTGTTCACCGAGATGGCGCAAGTGATGCCGTCGCTCGACAACATCACCTGGGAGCGGCTCGATCGCGAGGATTCGGTCACCTATCCGTGCGACGCCCCCGACCAGCCGGGCGCCGAAGTGCTGTTCGCCAGCGGCTTTCCGACGGACAGCGGGCGCGGGCGCATCGTGCCGACGCAGCTGGTCGATCCGGATGAGTTGCCCGACGAAACCTATCCCATGGTGCTGACGACCGGCCGCATGCTCGAACACTGGCACACCGGCGCCATGACCCGGCGGGCGTCGGTACTCGACGATATCGAGCCCGAGGCGGTCGCCTGTCTGTCGCCCGCCGACCTGGCGAGGCTCGGGCTGCGGGCCGGGGACCCGGTCACCGTCACGACGCGCCGCGGCACGGTCCGCCTGAAGGCGCGCCAAAGCGGCGACGTCCCGCAGGGCATGGTGTTCATTCCGTTCTGTTTCGCCGAGGCGGCGGCCAATTTCCTGACCAACCCGCAGCTGGACCCGTACGGCAAAATCCCCGAGTTCAAGTTCTGCGCGGCGCGAGTCGATCCGGCCAGGGAACCCGCGGCGGCCGAATAGATTGGATCAGGCCGTGGGCAGACCCCGAAAGCCGACGCGCAAGAACACCGGCAAGGCGACCGGCAGAACCGCCGCGACCCGCGGCCGGGCGGCCCGGCCGCCGGCACAGGCAGGGCAAGAAACGCGACCGCCGTCGCGCGATTGCACCGACTCCGCGACGCCCGCCCCGACAGCGGGCCGCGCGTTCTCTCTGCGCGATGGGGTGCGCAACGTGTGGACGGCGGTGACCCTGCCGCAGCAGCGGTGGGCAGGGTATGTCCTGTTTGCCGTGAGCGCGGTGAGCCTCGCCGGCATCGGCGCCTGGGTCGTGGCCGACTCGCTGCACGGCATCGGTCACTGGGCCCTGCGTGCGGCCGTTCGCGGCATCGGTGCGGTCTTGATCGGACTGTGCGTGTGGGCGGTGCTGGACCGGCGTGGCACGGTCTCGGGCGTGCTGGTTCTCGGGGTCAGCGCGTTTGGCCTGCTGATCTACGAGGCGGGTTCGGCCTGGTGGGTGGACAGGGGCCGGGGCCTCGCCGACCGCACCCTGCTGCAGCTCGACTCCGGTCGGCGCAACGTCGAAAGCCTCACGCCGGACGAATTGGCCGATCCCTATATCGAAGCCTATGTCGTCATGCGCGACGTCTACTGGGAGCTGTATCTGCGATCGGACGACGCCATGTCGCGCTATCGCTCGTATTACGGGGACTATACCGCCGAGGCCGGATTTCTCGACGTTTCGCGGCTCACGACGCGGACCGATCTCTGGCGCTCGATCCTGCAGATCGACGACCTGCAGGTCCGGCTCCAGCACGTCGAGGCTGCACGCTTGGACATCTCCGACCTGCTTTTGACCGTCAACCTGCTCGATGTCGATGCGGAAACGCGGGCCGCATACGCGGAGGATTTGCGTGCCGCCCGCGATTCGTTCGTCGCGGCGACGGCGGCAACAGTGTTTCAGGAGCGCGATGCGTTGCGCTCGATGAGGCGGTCCCTGGAGGCCCTGCTCGACGCCGAAGGACGGTACCGCATCGAGAACGGCCGGCTGATCTTCGAGCAGCCGGAGGATGCGGCCCGCTTCGCCGGCAGGGCCGGCGCCGGGTGAGCCTCAGCCGCCGGTCCGCGCCAGCAGGCGCTCCGCTTCCGCGATGTCGCTGGGCCTGTTGGCGTTGAAGAACGGATCGACGGGGTCGGTCGGCCAGTCCACCGTGACGTGCCGGTAGCGCGCGGTCCAGACATCGACCTTGCGAATGTGCTCGTCCGTCATGGCGCGGCGCAGCGCGTCGGCCAGGCGGACCGGCCACAACCCGCACACCGGGTGCGCGCGTCCTCCGGACGCGGCGCAGGCCATCTCGGCGTCGCCCGCCTCGACCGCTTCCAGCATGCGCGCGGCGAGATCGTCCGGCAGAAAGGGCGCATCGGTCGGCGCCGTCAGCACCCAGGGGCACCCCTGTGCGTGCGCCGCCGCCCACTCCATGCCGGTCAGCACGCCGGCCAGCGGCCCGGCATGGCCGGCCACCGCGTCGGGCACGACCGGCACGCCGAAGCCGGCGAACCGCCCGGGATCGCCGTTCGCATTCAGGATCAGGCAGCCGGTCTGCGGCGCCATGCAGGCGATCACCCGGGACAGGATCGTCTCGCCGCCGACGCGGCGCAGCATCTTGTCGCCGCCGCCCATGCGGCGCGACAGACCGCCGGCCAGCAGCACTCCGACAATGGCGCCGTTCATGATCCTAGCAAGGCTCCGCCCAGGTTGCTCCGCCGCGGCCTGGCGATTGCCGTTGCCCGCCGCGCGCCCCGTCGACCATGCCGGTCAACGACGGCGATAAGGCAATAGCGCGTGACGGCGCGCCGGTCCAGTCGGGAACCGGTCACCCAACGGTGTCGTTCGCTGTAAGTGGCCCGCCGGGGAAGCGGGCCGGAGCGACCTCTTGACCGATGACGCGCTAGTGCAGGTCGGGGGTCCACATGCAGGTGAAATTGCCGCTGATGCGACCGGCCTCCATCGCCTTGTCGGCGCGGTTGATCATCTCCTGCACCGGCGTCGAATCCATCATCACGCCGCCGAGCGAGACCGAGACGGAGATATCGAGCCCGTTGTCGGGCATCTTGAACGGCATTCGGGCGATGATCGCTTTCAGCCGCTGCAGGACAGCCGTCGCGTCGGATGGCTTGACGTGCGGCAGCGCGACCAGAAGCTTTTCGCGGCCATGGCGGAAGATCGCATCATAGGAGCGAAGGCTGTGCGCGAAGCGGTTGGCGATTTCACCAACGGTCAATTCCATCGCCGCCCCCTCGATGGGGTTCGGGGCGCAGACGACGAGGCAGCAGCTCGCCTTGCCCGTCGACACTTTCTGGCGCGCGTTTTCCAGCCACTGGGCGGTCTCCATCAGATTGTCGACCACCGGCAGCGGCCCGGCCATTTCCTTGCGTTCACCGAAATCGAAATCCGCGGCAGCGCTTCCGGACACGGAAGATTTGGGGTTCCCGAACAAGCCCATGGGCCGACCCTCCTGATTCACCTCACACGCGATGCGGCGCCGGCGCGTGGTCCCCCGAAGGTTGCGGTCGGGACCGGGCCGCGCACCCGGATCGCAGGGCATAGTGGGGGCCAATTGGTAAAGGATCGGTTTGCACGGTCGCAAAAAACTGCTGCGGCGGAACGCTAGTTCTCGAGTTCCGCCGACCACACGACGACCCGCTCCCCCTCGCCCGTCCCTGCCATGTTGGCGGCCCGCGAAGCTCGATCGAGGATTTCCTGGACCGAGGCGCGGGCATCGGACATGGCGATGCCGAACCGGGCGGAGGCCGCGGTTTCGACCGTGCCGGACAGCGCGAAGGGCGCAGCGTCGACCGCCTCGCAGAGGCGTCTGGTGACCACGTTCGCCTGCCCGGAATCGGTGCTCGGCAGGCAGATCAGGAACTCCGACCGCCCATAGCGGTAGACCGCATCGTACGGGCGCAAACGGGCGTAGAGCCGCGCCGCCAGCCCGGCGACCAGGCGATCGATTCCGAGGTTGCCGAACCGTTCCTCGATCTCGGCAAGCCCGTTCGGACGCACCATGACAAGGCACATCGGCATGTTGGTGCGCGCCGCGCGCTCCGACTCGCGCTCCAACTCGGCAAGCATGGTCATGCGGCCCTGCAGCTCGGCGACGGCCTCGTCCTCCGCAACCTGGATATCCTCGGGCCGCCCGTGGATCTCCTGGATGCGTTCGGCGATGTTCCTGAACCCGTCGAAGGCGTTGATTAGGGCGTCGTATTCGTCCGCCGGGATCCGCTCGGCCGCGCCGGCCTTAGCCGCGAGGTAGCGCGCCGCCTCGTGCACCTCCTTGTGGGCCCGGCCGATCTCGACGAACAGCTGGCCTTCGAGGATGCCGGACTGGCTGTGCCGTTCCAGCCACTGGCCGAACCGGCAGCGCTGGTGCGCATCCTCGCCGGAGATCAGCGGATCCGGCTCAAGGCCGCAGATCAGGGCGCGACGCAATCCTTCGAGCCACTGCTCGTGTTCGGCAAGCGCGTAGACGATGGACACCGCGATGTCGCGCGATCCGCTCCTGTCCCGGGACGCTCCGCCGTTGCCTGTCATCCAATCCTCCCGACTCGCCCCGGCCGCAGCGCACGCCGCAGGTCAGGTCGATTCGAGGTCGGGCGACCACAGGCGGATCGCATCGCCGCCGTCCTGCACCGCAGCGTGCAACGCCCGACCCGCCCGGGCCAGATTTTCCTGCACCGAGGTCTGGCCGTCCAGCATGATCGCCCCGAGCGACGCCGTGGCCGGCACGACCCGGCCGTCATCCATCGTCAGCAGCCGGCTCGAGACGACCTTGCGTAGCCGGTCCATGACGGTCGTGGCATCCTCCGCCTTGAGGTGGGAGACGCCGATCAGGAACATGTCGGGTCCGAAGCGGTAGATCGAATCGTAGGGCCGCAGCCCGACCGAGAACCGCTTGCCGATTCCGCTGACGATCTGCGGCGCCAGTTCGCTGTCCTTGAGATTGTCCAGGCGGACCAGGATGACGCAATAGGTCGCCCCGACGCGCGACACGCGCCCGAGTTCCTTTTCCAAATCCCGCATCATCGCGGTGGTATCGTCGACGATCGGCAGCGGCGGCAGGCCGCTGCCGGACCCGTCGCTGACCATGAAACGCTTGGTGCCCCTCAGTCCGAGCATATGTAATCCACGTCCAATCATCGCAGGTTATCTCTCCAGCAATGGAACATTGGCGACTATTGGACCACCATTTGATCAACAATTGATGAAAATACATGGTTAAGCGCAGGGGCGGTTATGCCTGCGCGAACAGGGCCCTAGCTCGCCGCCCGCGTGCCCTTCGATGCAGAGTGGCCGCGTGCCGTCGCCGGATTGGCGTCGTAGACGATCCGGTTCTCGCCGGAGAGCGCGATGAATCGCTTGCCCTTGGCCCGCCCGATCAGCGTAAGGCCCGCCTTGCGCGCGAGCTCCACCCCCCAGGCGGTGAAGCCGGAGCGCGAGATGAGGATGGGAATCCCCATCTGCACCGTCTTGATCACCATTTCCGAGGTCAGGCGGCCGGTGGTGTAGAAGATCTTGCCGTCCCGGCCGATACCGTTCATCGCCATGAAGCCGGCGATCTTGTCGATCGCGTTGTGACGGCCGACATCCTCCATGTAGATCAGCGGCCGGTCCTCCTCGCACAGCACGCAGCCATGGATCGCGCCGGCGGCAAGGTAGAGGCTCGGCGAGGTGTTGATCTTCTTGGTCAGGGCATAGAGCCACGAGGTCCTGAGGATCGCGTCGCCCGGCAGCCGCACCTCGTCGAAGCGCTCCATCAGGTCGCCGAACACCGTGCCCTGGGCGCAGCCGGAGGTCAGCGTCTTCTTGCGCAGCTTTTCCTCGAAATTGGTGCGGTTCTTCGTGCGCACCACCACCGTTTCGATGTCGTCCTCGTACTCGACGGCGGTGATCTCGTCGTCGGGCCGCAGCATGTTCTGGTTGATCAGGTAGCCGACCGCGAGATACTCGGGATGGTCGCCGATCGTCATCATGGTGACGATCTCCTGGCCGTTGAGGTACAGGGTCAGCGGCCGCTCGACGACGACGCGGGTCTCGATCGGCCTGCCGTCCTGGTCGACGCCGGTCACCGCCTGCGTCAGGCGCCGGTCCTCGGGGTCAGGCTTGAGGATGTAATCGCTCATGGGGAGCAATATGCGTGCGCCTGCCCGTTCCGGCAAGACCGCCCGCATCGGGCTGCGGTGCCGGTGCGACATGCGCGCCCATCGGCAATCTCTCAGGTAAGCGCCACGCGAGAGGCGAACTGTCGGCGCGGCGGTGGCGTAGCGATGCCCTGCCCGCGAGCCAGAGCGCGGCGGCGATCAACGTTGTGAGGAGCACGCAGCAGGCCATTCCGCGCCTCAAGCGACCCGAGCGATCCGAAGCTCGGTCCGGCCGTCGAGCAGGAGACTGAGACGCGCCCTGCCCGATGGATCGGCGCGGAAGCGCTGCTCTGTTCCTGTCGCCGCGCGATATGACTGGTTCGGCTCGAGCCCGCCGATCCTGACAGCCTTCAGGCCCGGCCGCGTCCCCGGATAGAGGACCGCCGACAGCAAGCCATCGGTGCTGACGGCCCTGGCGAAGAGGATGTCGGGGTAGCCGGCCTGCTCGATATAGGGGCCGGTCGGCGTCGGCGGCGCGGGCCTCGTTGCGAGCGACCGGATAGCACCTGTGCGGCCGCAGCGCGCCATCAACTCGACCGCTTGGGCCCACAGCGACGCGTTCGCGCGGTGCGCTACGTCTTTCGAGATCGTCAGAGGACATTCGTCGTCGAGGTGCTGCAGCAAAAGCCTGGCCGCCTCGGTGTCGCCAAGCTCCACCGCGGCGGCGGCCGTCGCCGCATAGCTGGATGCCCGCGACATCCGGTAATTGCCGACATCGACGGGCCACATCGCCCGCCGCCAGTCCCGGCCGTTCAGATCGTGCCGCAGGGCCAGCCACTGCCGGTGTGCGATATCCGGAGTGACCACGTTGAGAAACAGGCTGGGAAGGGCCTGCATCACCACGCCGCCGATCGGCGGCACCGCAATCCCGGTATGACTCGAGCGGCAGGCGATCAGCCGACCGCCCGGCGTTATGAATTCCGTCTCGAGGGCATGCCGAAAGCGGCGCGCGATTCCCTCCCAATGCGAGGTCCCGGTCGCAGCGTCATGCGCGCGCAAGGCCGAAACCGTGATGGCGTTGCACAGGGGATAGACCCAGTTCGGCTCGCACGCCAGAAGCCCGAATTCGGCTTGTCGGTATCCGCGCGCCAGGATCTCGATCAGCGCCGGCAGCGAATAGGCGTAACGCTCGCCCGAGGGATGTTCGAAGCTGAGGCTGCCCGGCTCGTCGAACCGGCGTGTCCCGCTCGCGCTGCGATAATAAGCGAGCTGCGCCGCCAGGAACCCGGAAAACATGATGTTGTCGCGCCCGACGGGGTCGGCGCCGGTGCGCAGGTTCCCCCACATGTTTTCGAGCTTCCAGTACCGCCAGACCCTGTGGTGCCGCACCTTCGCGGCCAGGTTTTCCTGCGCGGTCTGGAGATAGGCCCTGCACGCGGGCAGATGCACGGCCTGTGCAATCGAAAGCGCATAGGACATGAAGTTGAGTTGGTACCGCAGTGAAGCGGTCTGGAACTGGTCTTTCGGCTCGAAACCCTCGAACGCCCCGACCGGTTGCAGGGCGCGATCGAGCACAAGGCGCAGCAGTCGCAGATCCTCGCGGCTCAGTTCGCCGTCGCCGCAGTCCGACGGGTCCGGCATCGAGATCTGCACGGGCTGGGACGACCCGAGAAAGGCGTTCAGGCGCGCCCGCCGCCGCACGCCGTGTCTTGCGGCAAGACAGCTGCCCAGCCACGCCAGCACCAGCCCCGAGAGGGCAGAGGACGGCACGAGGAACGCGGCGCCCTGCCAGGCGCCTTCCGGGGGTCCGTCCCAGGCGGCCGCCGCCACGGCGAGCCCGAGCCATGCCGCGATCGGTAGAAGGACGTTGCCGGTCGCGAACCATATGGCGATGGCCATTGCGAACACGAGCAGCGAACCGGCGAACAGTGCGATGGCCAGAACGGGCATCGGGGCGCCAGGCCCGGCCCACAGGAGAACCCCGCCTCCGGGCAGGATCAGCCCGAGCGCCAGCGCGTCCACGGCCGGTCGCGCGCTCATGGCGATCGTGGCGACGGCCAGTGCGAATATGCCGAGATACACGCTCACCGAGCGGACAAGGCGGGCCCGGGTGACCGGACCCCACAGACCCGTCCTGGCCGGAAACAGTCGCGGCGCCTGAGGTGTGACCGGTCTTGCGGCGCCGTCGCGTGCATCCCGCACCCGCATCCGCACTGCCGTGGCGGGCATGGCTTTCCGGTCGCTCAAGCTGTTCGCGATGCCGGGGGCTGCCGCCGCTCGCTGCGCGGCAGGCCGCCGAAGCGCCTGTCCCGGTGGCGAAACTCCGCAAGCGCCGTTTCGAGGTCCCCGGCGCGGAAGTCGGGCCAGAGGCGCTGGGTGAAGTACAGCTCCGAATAGGCGCACTCCCACAAAAGGAAGTCCGAGAGCCGTTGCTCGCCGCTGGTGCGGATGAGCAGGTCCACGTCGGGTGTTCCCTGCCCGCCGTCCAGCAGGCGCGAAAACCCCTCGCGCGTCAGATCGTCGGGCTCGCGCGCCATCGCCGCGGCGCGCAGGATCGCTTCGCGCGACGAGTAATCCACGGCAATCCGCAGATGCAGCGCCTGCCCCCGGGCCGACACGGTTTCCGCCCACGCGATGTTCGCGGCCACATCCGCCGGCAGCCGATCGCGCCGTCCGAGCACCGTCAGGCGGACCCCGGTCCGCGCGAGGCGGGCGGCTTCGGTCCGCAAATACAGGCGGAACAGGCCCATGAGCGCGGCGACCTCCGCTTCGGGGCGTCGCCAGTTGTCCGACGAAAACGCATACAGGGTCAGCGTGCCGATCCCCAGTCCCGGCGCCGCTTTCACCACCCGTCGGACCGCTTCGACACCGGCCCTGTGGCCTTCGCGGCGCGGCAGGCGCCTCAACTCTGCCCATCGTCCGTTGCCGTCCATAATGACGGCGACATGAAGTTTTGATTGCAGATAACTTTGCATTGTAAAGTCCCTTGTCAAAAAAAACCGGCTATACGGGCCGCAGCAACGGGTCGCCGGCGTTGACGCCGTCGTCCTCCGCGGCCTCGGCGGCATCGCGAACCACCTGCTCGAGAACCGACAGGTATTCGAGAAAGCGCCGGCGCCCCTCGGCCGTCAGCCGGCAGGACGTGTGCGGACGGTTGCGCTCATACCCTTTGCGGATCGATACCAGTCCCGCATCCTGCAGCACCTGTAGGTGCCGGCTCAAATTGCCGTCGGTCAGGCCGCACAATTGCCTGAGCTCGGCGAAGGCCAGGCCCTTCGGATGGGCCATCAGGGATGTCAGCAGACCGAGCCGCGCCTTTTCGTGGATGACGCGGTCGAGACCATCGTATGAAAACCGGCCATCGCCGCTAGTCGCCGACATCGTCCTCTCCCGAGGCAAGATGGAGTATACCGGCCATCAGAAACTGCCCGCCCGCGAACGGAACGCCCATGATCCACGGGGACAGGCCTGTGCCGGCGCTGGCGACGATCAGAACGCCGATACCGGTGGCAAAATACCATCCACCCACCAGGGCGATGGGGCGCGGCAACGTCCGCATCGAGGCGAAGATTCCAAGTGCGATCAAGATTTGCCAGAGGCCCGGCAACAGCCAGACGGCTGCCGGCGCGAAGCCGACCAGGACCAACGCAACCGCCGCGCCGGCCAAACCCGCCGGGAGGAACTGATGGATCGCCTGCATAAGCATCGCATCGGCGAGGCCGCCGTGGTGGCGTCGCGACCGTGCCAGCATCTCGGCACCGATGAGACACGCCGAGATGGCCGCCGTGCCGATCCAGCACGCAAGGTAGACCAGCGGGTCCGCCGCGAACGCCAGCGGCCAGATCGATTGCGCCCCGGCCGTGATGACGGCCAGAATGCCGGTGACCGCGATGACGGCGGGGCCGAAACCGCGGAACATCGTGCCGGCCGCAAGCTGGTTTCGAATGCTCGCAATATCGGCCAGGGCCCTTTCGACGTCGCGCATGGAACCTCACGAATTTACTTTACAATGCAAAGTATATGGCATTGCAGAGAAATTGCAAGCATGATTTGCGCCGTCCGGAAACTTGACCTCGACCCGCCCGAAACCAGATATTTCAACGGGTGGATTGTGCGGCGGCCATGCTTTAGAATGCGCGGCCGTTGCAGGAGAGGCGGGGCAATGAGAGATCCGTTCGGGCGTAACGTTACCTATCTGCGCGTGTCGGTCACCGACCGCTGCGACTTCCGCTGCGTCTACTGCATGTCGGAGGACATGACGTTCCTGCCCAAGAAGGACGTGCTGTCGCTGGAGGAGCTGGACCGGCTGTGCGGCGCCTTCGTGCGTCTCGGCGTGCGCAAGCTGCGCCTGACCGGGGGCGAGCCGCTGGTCCGCCGCAACATCATGTGGCTGATCAACCGGCTCGGCGAGCATCTGAAGACCGGCGCCCTCGACGAGCTGACCGTCACCACCAACGGCAGCCAGCTCGCCAAGCTCTCCGACCAGCTCCACGCCGCCGGCGTGCGCCGCATCAACGTCTCGATGGACACGCTGGATGCGGAGAAGTTCGCCGCCATCACCCGCTGGGGCAAGCTCGACCAGGTGCTGGACGGCCTTGCGGCGGCCGAGCAGGCAGGGCTGAAGATCAAGATCAACGCGGTGGCGCTGAAGGGCGTCAACGACGACGAGTTCCACGACCTCGTCGCCTGGGCCGGCGAGCGCGGCTACGACCTCACCTTCATCGAGGTCATGCCGATGGGCGACATGGGCGAGTATCAGCGCGTCGACCAGTACCTGCCGCTGTCGATGGTGCGCGCGCAGCTGCGCGAGCGCTGGACGCTGGAGGAGATCGACCTCAATACCGGCGGGCCGGCGCGCTACGTGAAGGTTCGCGAGACCGGCGGCCGCCTCGGCTTCATCACGCCGATGACCCACAATTTCTGCGAATCCTGCAACCGCGTGCGGCTGACCTGCACCGGCACGCTCTACATGTGCCTCGGCCAGGAGGACGCGGCCGACCTGCGCGGCCCCTTGCGCGCCAGCGAGTCCGACGCGGCGGTCGAGCGCGCCATCCTCGAGGCGATCGACCGCAAGCCCAAGGGCCACGACTTCGTCATCGACCGCCGCACCCGCCAACCCGCCGTCAGCCGCCACATGAGCGTAACGGGGGGCTGAGGCGCAGGCGATTGGCTACGCACCTAGCTGATCCCGGACCCGATCAGCGAATCTCTCGATTTC
>JBFGQV010000012.1:0-33332 GCA_041563955.1 Alphaproteobacteria bacterium
GCAACACCCACGCCGCACCCCGCGCCCTGGCCAACTAGCCACGAGCGCGGCGGGTGACGCGACCGCGCCCGCTCAGCCCTCGCCCATCGCCGCCCGGTACCAGCGGTGGAACGCCGCGACGTAGTGCTCTTCCGGCATCAACACGCCGGCCTCGTGGCGCACGGAACGCAGCCCCTGCTGGTTCATCTCCGAGACCGCGCCATCCTGCTCAAGCACCAGCCGGCCGAACGATACGACATTGTCGAGGTCGAACGCCGGGTCGTCCACGGTCCCCGGGGGAAACAGCCATTCCGCCTGGACCTCGGTCTCCTGCGGCCCGCGCGGCAGGATCCGCACGATGCGCATGTAATCGACATGTGCGGCGATGTAGACGGACGGCGTGTTGACGTAGTAGCGCTGCCCGGACGCCCGTTCGGCCTCGCTCAACTCTGCGAAGCGCGGCCCGTGCACCTTGCCGTCCATCGACCAGGTATCGGCCCCCTGCCGCAGGCCGCTGCGGTGCTTCGGGTCGACCGATCCTTCGTGCCGGCGCCAGTCGGGATCGTCCTGCGGCAAGATGATCCGCCGCCGATAAATCGGCACCAGACGCGACAGCTCCGGATGGACGTTGGGGCAGTGCAGGCATTCGTTGAAGTTTTCCCAGAACACCTTCCAGTTGCACGCGACCGTCGTGCACCAGCTGTGGCCGACGGCGAGGTCGGCGAGCGGCCAGTTCTCGATGTAGTCGCCGCCGCCGCGGAAGGCCGACAGCTCGGCCGGCGGGTCCCCGGCCAGGCAGACAAAGACGCAGCCGCGCCATTCCCTGACGGCGATGTCGTAGAGCGGATACTCCGCACGGTCGAAATCCGGGGCCTCGGACAGCGACGAGGTGCGCCGCAGCCTGCCCTGAAGGTCGTAGGCCCACTGGTGGTACGGGCAGACGATCCGCTTGCCGCCGAGCCACCCGTCCCGCTCGCGGCACAGCAGAGAGCCGCGGTGCCGGCAGGTGTTGTGGAAGGCGCGCACGGTGCCGGTTTCGTCGCGCACGAGAAGGACCGGCTGGTCGCCGATCGTCTCGGTCCGGTACGATCCCGGCCCGGCCAGCGCGTCCGACCGGCACAGGTAGAGCCACTGTCCGTACCAGATGCGCTGCAACTCGCGCCGATAGACTTCCGGGTCGTGATAGGCGCGGCCCGGCAGCGTCGGTTCGGCTTGTTTCAGCCCCGCGAAATCCTCATCGCCCGTCAGCTTGCGCGCCATTCCCGTCGCCATTCCCGGTCACGGTTCTGCCGGACGGTACTGCAATCCCGCGCCGAAATGAAGCGGGGGCTTGCTCGATGTCGGCCCAGCGCGTTGTACCCCGGTCCGGGTCAGCCGGCAAGACTGGCGTTGCAGATCGCCTGGACGTGGCGGTGATCGGTGCCGCAGCAACCGCCGAGGACGTTCGCCTTGCGCAGGTGCGCCCGCAAGCGGCCGTAGTCGGCCGCCAGCTCTTCAGGATCACCGTCGTCGAGCTCCTCGGCCTCGTCGAGCTCTGCGTGGCTCTTGGTCGACGCGTTGGCGCGCAGGCCGCCGACCCGGTCGAGCCAGGCCTCGCCGGTGGCGATCCTTTTCTCAAAATGGGTTGGGTGGGCACAGTTGATCATGTAATAGGCCGGCGCCTCATTGGTTGCCGCGTCGACCAGTGCGACGGCGTCTCCCAGCTTCTGTCCGGTCGGCAGATTGCCATCGGTCTCGACGGTAAACGAGATCACCACCGGCATGCCGACCGCCGCTGCGGCCCGCGTGATGCCGATTGCCTCCTCGGCGTTGGTCATGGTCAGCGCCGAGACGAGGTCGCACTCGGTCTCGGCAAAGGTGCGGATCTGCTCGGCGTGGTAGGCCTCCGATTCATCCGCCGTCACCCGGGCGTTCGGATCGTACCCGTCGCCGCGCGGACCGATGCAGCCGCTGATGACGATCCGCTGGTCCACCGTCTCGTAGGCGTCGCGAAGGTCCGCCAACAGCTCGATGGCCTGGCAGTTGGCGGCGGCCAGCTCATCCGTCGAATAGCCCAGCTTTTCGGCCCAGTCCCGGCTCGCGCGCCAGGTCGCGCTTTCCAACACGAACCCGGCCGCTCCCGCCTTTGCGATGTCGAGATAGGTCTCGTAGTACGCCTTCAGCGCCGCCGGGCCATCAGCCGCGCGCAGCAAGTCGAAGGCTGCGAAATAGGGCAGGTCGATGCCCTGATGGAAGATCAGGGTGGTTTCCATGCCGCCGTCCGTCAGGAACAACTCTCCGTCCGACTGCGGCAACCGATCTCGGTACCTTGCCATTGTCTCGTCCTCTCCAAAGTGATCGGTCGCATCCCGGACCGTTGGCGACAAGTGTGGGCGATCGGATGCGACGGTACTAGACCACCAATGGTCAAGTTCTCTTCAATCTTCCATTTATGTTTATAAATCAGATAATTAAGTCCGGTGAAGAGGCAGGATTCGGGACTCGTGGGCAGCACACGCGCACGACCGACTGTACCTGTGGTAAAGTGCCGCATGGTTGAGACCGCGACACGCCGCGGGAGCGACACCCGCGAGAGGCTTCTGGAACTGGCCGAGGCGGCCGTTCTGGAGAAAGGTTTCGCTGCGACCTCGATCGACGAGCTGATCGCCGAGGTCGGCATCACCAAGAGCGGGTTCTTCTATCACTTCAGGGACAAGGGCGAGCTGGCCACGGCGCTTCTGCAGCGCTACCTCGACCGCGAGGAGGCGCTGCTGGACGAGCTGTTCGGGCGTGCCGACGAGCTGAACGAGGATCCACTGCACGGCTTTCTCGTCGCGCTGAAGATGTTCGCAGAGGTGATGGCCGACCTGCCGGCGACGCATCCGGGCTGTCTCGTTGCCGCCTTCTGCTATCAGGAACAGCTGTTCAACAGGGATGTACGCGAGCTGAACGCCGCCGGCGTCCTGCGCTGGCGACGCCGCTTCCGAGAGCGGCTCGAACGCATCGCCGAGCGTTACCCGCCGCGCTTCGACGTCGACCTCGATGTGCTGGCCGACATGGTCTCTGTGCTCGTCGACGGCGGCATCATCATCTCGCGCGTCGTCAGAGACAAGGAGGTCCTGCCCAAACAGATCCTGCAGTTCCGGGAATTCATCCGCGCCGCGTTCCTCGGGACGTAGCGCACGGGGCGCCATCGCGTAAGGGCCCCGCACCGGATTGCCGGCACGGGGCCCGATAATTGGTAGCGGAGGAGGGACTTGAACCCCCGACACGCGGATTATGATTCCGCTGCTCTAACCAGCTGAGCTACTCCGCCACGAGAGCCGGAACGCTATACGGCCGGAGACCCGCCGCTGTCAAGCGGACGGCGGCCCCGGCCTCCCCGATATGGGGTCGCGCTGGCACGAGGTCCAGGGCCTCAGGCCGCGGCTGCGGCGCCCTCCCGCTGGATCCAGCCGCCGCCCATCACGCGGTCGCCCTGATAGAACACGCAGGCCTGCCCCGGCGAGACACCGTAGGCGGACGCATCCAGCACCACCTCCGCCCGCCCCGCCCCGACCGGCCGCACCGTCGCGGCGACCGGCGCCATGGTCGAGCGCAGCTTGACGCGGACCGCTGCCCCGTCAGCCGGCAGCGCCTCGTCGCCCAGCCAGTTCACTTCGCCGAGGGCGAAGCGGTCGCGGGCCAGCGCCGCGCGCGGGCCGACGACCACGCGGCGCGAGGCGGGCTCCAGCCGGACCACGTAGAGCGGCTCCGTCGACTCGCCGCGCCCGCCGACCCCCAGCCCTCTGCGCTGGCCGACCGTGTAATTGACGATGCCGTCATGGCGGGCGAGCACCGCGCCGTCGAGATCGACGATCTCCCCGGGCTCCGATGCCTCGGGGCGCAGCGTCTCGACGATCCGCGCATAGCCGCCGTCAGGCACGAAACAGATATCCTGGCTGTCCGGCTTGGCCGCCACCGGCAGGTCGAGCCGCTCGGCCAGCGCCCGGGTCTCCGCCTTGTCGAGTCCGCCGAGCGGAAAGCGCAGGAAGGCGAGCTGCGCCGCGGTGGTCGCAAACAGGAAGTAGCTCTGATCCTTGTCCGAGTCGGCGGCGCGATGCAATTCCGGGCCGGCCGGCCCGGTGAGGCGCCGCACGTAATGCCCGGTCGCCAGCGCCGCCGCCCCGAGGTCGCGCGCCGTGGCCAGCAGGTCGCGGAACTTAACGGTCTGGTTGCAGCGTACGCAGGGGATCGGCGTCTCGCCGCGCAGGTAGGAGTCGGCGAAATCCTTGATCACCGCGTCGCGGAACCGGCTCTCGTAATCCAGGACGTAGTGGGGGATGCCGATGCGGTCGGCAACGGTGCGCGCATCGTAGATGTCCTGGCCGGCGCAACAGGCCCCCTTGCGGCCGACCGCGGCGCCGTGGTCGTAGAGCTGCAGCGTGATGCCGACGACCTCGTAGCCAGCCTCCGCCAGCAGCGCGGCGGTGACCGACGAATCGACGCCACCCGACATGGCGACGACGATTCGCGCGCCGGGCGCGATATCCTGGAGCGGCTCGATCATGCGCCCGGTATATAGGACGAAGCGGTCCCGGCACAATGCCGGCGACGCAGGCCGGATACTCCTTATTGGCTAAATTCAATAACTAATAAGCAAAACCGGACTGGATTTGATTTGCAATCGCGTTTCACGGATGTGAAGCTGACGTCATCACGGATCTCACACGTCTCGACTTTCACCGGTAACAGGGGGGCTTACCGATGCGATACCTTGTCAGAGCGAGTCTGTTTTTTCCGATCATCACGGCACTAACCGCATTCATTGTGACCGGCGCGGCGGCCCAACAGTCGGGCTGCCTTGCGTGCCACCAGGGGATCGAGAGGTTCAGCGACGGACCGATGATGGAAACCATCGAGTCCATGGGGGCCGATGTCGGCGATCCCGCCGGCTGCGTCGTCTGCCACGGCGGCAATCCCCGGGCGACCGACAAGGAGGCGGCCCACTCCGGCAGCCCGCGCGACCTCAGGAGCGCCGGCGGACCGCAGCTGTTCTATCCCGACCCGGGCAGCGTGTGGATCGCCAAAAACACCTGCGGACAGTGCCATGACGGTTATGCCGAGCGGCTGCAGAAGGCGCTGATGAACACCGAGGCCGGCAAGCTGCAGGGCAATTTCTGGTCGTGGGGGCTGCAGGCCGACCACAAGTCGATCTGGGCCAACTACAACCTGACCGATGATGACGGCCAGACCCCGACGATCGGCACCGACGCCTACAAGAGCTACATGACCGCCATGGCGGCGGCCCATCCCGACCAGTTCCCGACGGAGATGAAACAACCGCCCGAGGTCGATGTGAACCTGATCTCGGAGAATCCGAACATGGCCGGCGTCACCTATTCGCGCCAGCAGTGCCAGCGCTGCCATGTCGGGGTGACCGGCCGCGAGAAGCGCGGCGACTACCGGGGGACCGGCTGCTCGTCCTGCCATGTGCCCTATTCCAACGAGGGCAAGTACGAGGGCGGCGACCCGACGATCGACAAGGAACTGCCGGGCAAGCTGCTGGTGCATCGCATGCAGGCCACCCGCAAATCGCAGGTCACCGTCGGCGACGTCACCTATAGCGGCATCCCGACCGAGAGCTGCAACTCCTGCCACAACCGCGGCAAGCGCATCGGCGTCAGCTACCAGGGCATCATGGAATTCCCGTACGGCAGCCCTTACAACAGCACCGGCGGCAAGCAGCCGGCGCTGCACACCAAAAACTATCTCTACATCAAGGACGACCTGCACCACGCCAAGGAGAGCCGTCCCGGCAATCCGGAAGGCGGCATGCTGTGCCAGGACTGCCATACCTCGATCGACATGCACGGCGACGGCAATATGCCGGGCACGACGCTGGCGCAGGTCGAGATCGAATGCGCCGACTGCCACGGCTCGGTGGCCCAGTACCCGTGGGAGCTGCCGCTCGGCTATGGCGAGGAATTCCAGCAGGCGATTTCCGACGCGCCGCGCGGCCTGACGGACGAACTGCCGGACTACATGGCGTTCGCCACCCAGTACGAGGCCGAGGACGGCTATCTGCTGACCGCCCGCGGCAACCCCTTCGGCAATGTCGTCAAGCGGGGCAACAAGGTCATCCTGCACTCGGCCGCCGGCCTCGAATTCGAGGTGCCGGTGCTCAAGCAGCTGGCCATCGACGATGCCTGGAAGAACATCAACAGCCGGGTCGCCATGGGCAGCATCGCCCAGCACATGGAATCGATGGAGTGCTATGCCTGCCATGCCGACTGGGCACCGCAATGCTACGGCTGCCACATCACCGTCGATTACTCGGAGGGCAAGACCGACGTCGACTGGCTGCTCAACGCCAATTCGCGCGGTGAGAACGGCCTGACGGCGGACAACGCGCTCGGCACCAACGGCCTTACCGGCCCGGGCAAGGTGTCTGAGACCCGGTCGTACCTGCGCTGGGAGACGCCGATCCTCGGCATCAACGGCGAGGGTCGCGTCAGCCCGCTGATGCCCGGCTGCCAGGTCATCACCACGGTCATCGACAAGGACGGCAAGACCGTCGTCCACAACGAGACCTGGAAGACGCCGGAGGGCAAGGGCCTCGACCACGCCGCGGTGCAGCCGCACACGGCCGGCCGCCAGGCTCGCACCTGCGAAAGCTGCCACGACAATCCGAAGTCCATGGGCTACGGCATCGAGGACGGGCGGTTCCTCAACGGCTACGACAAGGGCTTTGTGGTCGATCTGGAAACCGCCCAGGGGCAGATTATCCCGCGCCAGACCCAGGTCCAGTCGCCGGCGATTCCGAGCCTCGACCACGACCTGTCGCAGATCGTCACCCGCGACGGCAAGCAGCTGGTCAGTATCGGCTCGCACTGGCCGCTGACCGGCCCGCTACCGCAGCAGATGCGCGAGAAGATGGAGCGCACGGGACTGTGTATGGGCTGCCATCAGAACATGGCCGACCCGGCATTCTGGGCCAAGGTCAACTCGCCGGGCTGGGTTACCAACGAGCAGCACCGGGATGTCATGAACCGTGCCGTTCAGGCGCTGTCCAAGCAATAGCGTAATGGAGGATCGAGCGATGATGACGACACGACTTTCGGGCGGCATCGGGGCGGCGCTGGCCGCCGCCCTCCTCCTCGCATCCGCCGCCGCGGCCACGGACATCTCGGCCTACACGGTGGGCGAGCTGCTCGGCCCCTGCATCGTCGGCGACAACGATTCGCGCGAGGGCGCGACCTCGGAGATGGAGTGCGAGCAGTACATCAAGGGCTTTACCGACGCCTATATCCAGAGCGGCGCCGCAAAAGCCGACAAGGTCTGCCTGCCGGACCAGAACCGCGACGACGAGGTGCGCTGGGCGTTCATGAAATGGGCACATGAGCATTTCAGCGACCGCAACAAGATCAAGGCCGCCGACGGCGTGCGCAGCACCCTGAAGGCCAATTTCATGTGCAAATAGCCGGCCGGCGGCGGCACGACTCGAAAACGGCGGGCGTCAGCCCGCCGTTTTCATGAGCGTGCAAAGCCGCTGCAGCGGCGCGTCGTCGTGCAGCAGGCCGAGCGGGATCGAGAAATGCCCCTGCTCGCGGATGAACAGGTTTTCCGCGGGCACGTCCCAGCGCGTCGCGAGTTCGCGCCCCTTGTCGAAGCGGGTCACGCTGTCGGCGCGGCCGAGCACCATGACGATGCGCGCGGCCGGCATCACCGGCGCTGCGACCGGATCGGTCAGCGGCTCCAGCCGGGCCAGCGTCGCGTCGTCCCAGCCCGCCGCCGCCAGCGCATCGTCGAGCCCGAACACCTCGGCCAGCTCGCTGTCCACCGCCACCTGCTGCACGCTGCCGCCGGTCGCGACCAGGTAGAGCACATCCGGCCGCAGCGGCGCCGGCCAGTGCCGGGCCTGGACCGCGGCCAGCTGGCCGGTCAGCGCGCCGAGGCTGGTGCCGCCAAGCGCCACCACCGGACTGCCCTGCCCGCGCGCCCAGCCGATCAGCGTCGCAATCTCGCCGAGCGCCCCCTGGAACAGGTCCGGCGCGCCGCGCGGCGCCGTCGCCAGCAGCGGTTCGCCGCCCCAGCGGCCGGCGGCCATGCGCCGGTTGTGCCAGGGGGCTTCCGGTGCGATCAGCCGGACGCCGGCGCGGATCAGCGCATAGGGGGTGCCGACCCCGGTGGCCCACATCTCGGTTTCGACCGCAAGACCGTGGCACAGGATCACCGTGGGAGCCCGGGCCGGCAAGGTTTCCGGCTCGTACACCCTGGCCCAGGCGGTATCGCCCGTCGCCCGGCCCGGCGAGGGAAAGCGCAGCCAGGATTCGAGGCCGTACGGGCCCGGCACCACGTGCGACCGTTCCAGCGCCGGCAGCGGGTCCGGCACCGCATAGAAGGACACGGGATCGGCCAGCGCCGCGTCGAGCCAGCCCTCCAGCTCCGCCGGTGCCGGTATCGACCAGCGGACCGCCGGCGGTTTCACCGTGGTCAGCAGCGGCGTGACCAGGCCGCGCGACGCCATCCAGACGCGCGCGGCGGCGCGCCGCTCCAGCTCGGTCTCGACCAGCACCTCGGCCGAAGCCGCTGGGGCGGGCGAGAAGAACCGGCGGCGCCACGCCTGGTCGACGCGCCGGTGGCGCCGAACGGCCCGGCGCACGCCCGCCAGCATGGGCTCCAGCAGCCAGTCGTCGGGCATGGCGGCGCGCGCCAGCGGCACCTCGTCGCAAAATCGTTGCGGGTCGCCGTCCGCCGCAGAGGCCGCCGCCCACAGCCGGCTCAACGGAAAATATGGGGTGAGGCCGCTGAGGGCCGCGCGGTCAAGCCAGGGCCGCGCCACCCAGTCACCGAAGCGGCCGCGCAGGAATCGTTCGGGGGCGAGGCCCCGGGGCAGGCGAGACAGCCTTTGTGAACCGAACAACGACATCGCGGGCACCCTGTGTCGGGCATTGTTGCCGATCGGCAATGCAGATCGTCGCACTGCAACGATAACGCAATCTTAACGGGCCCGGGACCAATTTCATCCGATACCGGATACGACTGCATGATCGATGTGCCGAAAAGGGGCCTCGGGCCAGAGCCATTGCCGCCGGGCGCCCGGCTCCGGCTGGCGCTCTATGCGTTGATCTCTTTGGCTGCCCTGGTTCCGTTGGCAGTCGTCGAAATTCCCCCCCTGGTCGATTACCCAAACCACCTCGCCCGCCTGCATGTGATCGGCAATATCGCGACCGACCCCGTGCTGGCGGTAAATTATCGTGTCGTCTGGGGCGCCATGCCGAATCTCGCCCTTGAAGCCGTGACTTCCCCCTTTCTCGGGATCATGCCCGTCGAGAGTCTCGGCCGCCTGTTCATCGCCGCGACCTTCGTCCTCCTGGTGGCGGGAACGCTGTGGCTGCACCGGCTGCTGCATGGCCGGATCGGGCTGTGGCCGGCCGCGGCCTGGCTGTTCCTCTACAACCACCTGCTGGTCATGGGGTTTCTCGGCTACCTGTTCACGCTGGGCGCCGCGCTGGTCCTGTTCGCGGCCTGGATCGCCAGCGAGAACCGACCGGTCTGGCTTCGCCTGACGCTGTTTCCCGTGGCGCTCATCGCCGTGTTCTTCGGACACCTGTTCCCGTTGGCGCTCTATGGCATATGCGTTGCAGCCTGGGAGCTCCAGAAGGGCCTGCCGCTGCTGCGGGTCCACTGGCGGCGGGCCGCGCGCAGGTGGGCGATCGGCGCCTGGCAGTTCGTTCCGGTCGGCATTCTGGTCCTCGCGACCATGCCGGACTCCGGTGAACGGGCCTTTTACTACGGGCCGTTTCTCGCCAAGATCCGGGCGCTGTGGTCGCCGGTCCTGACCTGGTACAAGCCGATCGACGCGGCGCTGATACTGTTCGTTGTCATCGTGCTCGTTGCCGGCCTCGCGACGAGACGGTTGACGCTCGCCCCGGCCTTGCGTCTTCCCGTGTCCGTCGTCGCGGTCCTGGCCGCCGCCATGCCGTTCTGGATCGAGGGCGCCTGGGGCAGCATCTGGTACGCCGATCTGCGGCTGCCGCTGGCCCTGGCCCTGCTTCTGGTGGCGGGATTGCGCCCATACAAGGTCTCGCCGCGGATTGCGCTGGCCGTCGGCTGCGCGGCCGCCGTGATCTACGTGGCCCGGATCGCCGACGTGACCGCCGACTGGCGGGCGGTCGACCGCAACTACGCCGAGTTCCGCGCGGCACTCGACGTCATTGACCGGGGCGGCAGCCTGCTTCCGGTGCAGAAGCGCAACGCGGCTCAGGACGGCGGCATGCAGACCTTCGATACCGCGTATTGGAACATGGCAATGCTGGCCGTGATCGACCGCGGCGCTTTCGTGCCCACCCTGTTCAGCGACCCGACCAAGCAGCCGGTTCGGGCGGCACCGGCACGGGCCGCGATCGACACGCCCTACGGATGGCCGGTCGAGTATGCATTGCTGACCGGCGACATGGCCATCGAAGACACCGCCGCCCCGCAAGCGGGCGTTGCCGTGCGCCGGTTCTGGGTCGGGTGGCCGGATCACTTCGACTACGTGCTCGTGACGCATTTCGGCGCCAAGGGCAATCCGGTCCCCAGCCGCCTGGAATCGGTGCACGAGGGGTCGTTCTTCGATATCTACCGGGTCACAGCGCCACCAAGGGGAGGTCCGGGCTGACTGCCTGGCCGCTGCCTGCGGACCCACCCGACGGGCGGCGCGACGGCGTAACAATGCATTAACGTTGGCGTGGTAGTTTCCCGCGGTTGCTGGCTTCTTTCGTGAGCGCGGGGCCGCCGTGCGCCCCCAAGGGATCCCGTCATGGCCGTGTCAGCCGCAAGCCGGGTGTTTGCGACGGGCGATCTTGCCGCCCGGCGGCGTCAGGCACTCGCGGCGCTCTACCTCGGACTCGCCGTGATCGTGTTGTATCCGGTGCTCGTGACACAGGTTCCCGGTCTCGTCGACTATCCGAACCATATCGCGCGGGTCCATATCCTGGGCAATCTCGACTCCGACCCCGCTTTGGCGGCCAACTATCGCGCGAACTGGGGCGTCATGCCGAACCTCGCGATGGATGCGCTGTTGTTTCCCTTCGCCGACAGGGTTCCGGTGGAGTTGTTGGGACGCATCTTCGTCGGAACGACCATGCTGATGCTGCTGGGCGGAACCATGGCCCTCTCCAGCGCCCTGCACGGAAGGCTGAGCTGTTGGCCGGCCCTCGCCGGGCTCCTTGTCTACAACCACGTGCTGGCATGGGGTTTCGTGAATTACCTGTTCGGCATCGGCCTTTATCTCTTCGTCTTTGCCGCCTGGGTCGCAAGCGCCAACAGACCGGCATGGCACCGCCTGTTGTTCTTCTCGGCCATGGCCGTTCTGTTGTTCTTCACGCATCTCTTCGCGCTCGCGGTGTATGGCGTGTCCGTCCTGGCCTGGCAGGCCGGCAGCCTCTGGCGCGCCGCGCCCGAAACTCGCAGGTCAATGATGGGCGAGCAGGTGTACGCCGCGGCCCAATTCGTGCCCGCGGCATTCATCCTGCTCGCCTCGATGCCGGAAGCTGACCGGCACGGCGTCCTGTTTGTCGGCCTGATGGAGAAGCTGCGAGCGCTCCTGTCGCCCGTGATGCTCTATGCCGATGCGATCGATTTCGTCGCGTTCCTGTTTTTCGTCCTGGCGGTGCTGGCCGTCGGCCGGCTGAGAATCCATCCATCCCTGCGCTTCCCGATCCTCGCCCTGGCGATCATTGCAGTCGCCATGCCGTATCGCATCATCGGCGCCTGGGGTGCCGTATCGTATGCCGATTTGCGTCTTCCCGTGGTCATCGCGATCCTGCTGGTTGCCGCCCTGCCGCCCGATTCAGTGAACCGCAGGACGAGCGCGCTGATCGTCGGCATGGCGATGGCCATCCTTTTGTGGCGAGCCGCGGAGACCGCGACACGCTGGGACACGGTCAGCCGCCAGGTGGCGGAATACCGGCAGGCGCTGACGGTCATCGAACGCGGCGCCGCGATACTGCCCGCCCAATGGTCCGAGCACGGCAGGTCCGGCGGCGATTTCCGGTTCGCGCCCACCTACTGGCATTTGGCGGCCTTCGCGGTCATCGACCGCGCCGCCTTCGTGCCGCCGCTGTTTACCGACCCGAGAAAACAGCCGGTGGCGTCGACACCCGAACGCGCCGCCATCGATTCCACCGCGGGCTTGCCGGCCGATCGTCAGCAATTGCTGGCCGGTGCGGACCGGTACCATGCGGCAACCGCCGATCGCGACCTGCCGCAAGGGTCGGCACGCTACTGGCTGAACTGGCCCAACCGGTTCGATTACGTTGCCGCCGTTCGGTTTCGCGACGGCACCAATCCGTTTCCCGATCTCCTCCGTCTCGTCAGGAGGGGATCGTTCTTCGATATCTACAGGGTTGTCCCGGCAACCTGCGTCACCCTGGACGTGAAGCCTATTCCCGGGACCTGTTGGACTGAAACAGGCGATCTGGACGGATGATCGAGCGATGACCTTGCGGCCGCCCAGCGTCGAGCCGTCCCATCTCGGGCCGCTGCGTGCCACGACACTGGTTCTGCTGCTGGCGCTCCATGTCGTCTTCGCTGTCGTGGTCGTGCAGCCAGGACATTTCAGCATCGACGAGGTCCTCTATCATCAGATGGTCAAGGCCCTCGATGACGGCACATGGCCGGAGATCCGGACCGGATACGAGGACGTGCCGTCGGCGGAACTGCGCCACGACTTCCACAAGATCCGCAACGGGGTGCTTGTTCCGCAATACCCGTACCTCTACCCCGTCCTCGCCTGGCCATTCTACGCACTTGTCGGATACCGCGGTCTGTTCGCCTTGAACGCCCTGGCTCTGGTCGGCGTCGCTGCCGTGTGCTTCGCGACTGCCCGGCGGATGTTTGGCAGCGCAAAACTGGCGGCGGACGCGGTGATCCTGCTGCTGCTGGCGACCTTCATGTGGCAATACGGCCATGCGGCATGGCCCCATGCGACGTCCACCCTGTTCGTGGCCGGTGCGGCGCTGCTCGCGATCATTGCCGCCGAGGCGGAAGATCGCTCTCGGGCGATCGCGTTGTCGGCCGCCGCGGGCCTTGTCGTCGGGATCGGCGCCGGAGTCAGGCTGGATACGGTCTTCGTCCTGCCGGCCCTGACGTTTCCGTTCCTGTTCGCCACGCCGGCACGGCTGAAAGAGTCCATCGCCGTCGCGCTTGGGACCGTTCCCGGCATCCTGGCGCTTTCGCTCACGAATTTCGCGAAGTTTGGCGCCCTCTCCCCGTTCATGTATGGCGGCGGGGGTGGAACGTTCGAACTCGGCAGGTATGCGCCGCAGGCGGTCGCAGGCATCGGATTGCTCTGCATTCTCTGGATCGTCACGCGCCCGCCGATCCTTGCGAAGCTGAAAGACAGGCCGGTGGCGTGGACCGGCGCCCTACTGCTGGGCGCGACTGTCGTGCTCTTCTTTCCGCCGATGTTCAAAGCCGCAACGCAACTCGCAAACGGTACCTGGCAGCTGCTGGTCGATTTCCGAATCCGCGATCCCGACCTTGCGGAGCCCGCCCTGGTCCGCGGCCCATTGGGCGGCATGATCTACGGCGGGGTCATAAAGAAATCCCTCCTCCAGAGCCTGCCGTGGCTGCCCGCCGCGATCCTGGCTGCGGTCCTGGCGCTGCGGTCCTATCGAACGGCATTCGCCCATCAGGTCGCGGTGCTTGTTATCGCCGGTTATTTCGGCTTCTACGCCTACAGCGCGTGGCACGGCGGAATGAGCTTCAATCTCCGGTACTTTGTGCCCTTTCTGCCGTTCGTTGCGATCTACGGTGCCCGCGGCATGCATGTTCTGGCGGACGGTGCAGACCGGCTCGTTCTGCGCGCCGCCGTCCCTGTGGCGATCATCGCGGGGGTCGTGGGCATCGTACTCGTGCATCGCAACCTTTCGCCGGAATTCAGTGAACCGCTGATCCTGAACGCGCCCCTTTTTCTCGCGGTAGTCCTGACCGTCGCGATCCTCGCTGTCGTCCTGGCAAGCCGCTTCGGCAGGCTGATCCGCGGAGTCGCGGTCATGGTCCTGGCCGCCTCTTTCTCGTGGTCGGCCGTCGTCTCGCTCAGTTACGACTTCCTCCTGGCCAGCGGCCAGCGCGCTTATCATGCCTCGCTCGCGGCACAGGCCGCGCAATACGTCCAAAGCGATTCAATCCTGTTCACGAACTACGACGTCCGCTACTTCACGCTGATCGACAGAGGTCGGATCAGAATTGCGGCGGTACAGCGCGACGATTTCGCCGACTTCCGAAAGCTCGCCGATCATCACCTTGCGACCGGATGGTCCGCCTATGCGGTATTCGACGAGTCCGGCTGGAACACCGTGCGCGACCGCGGCTACCTGGCAGGGCTCAAGGTCACCGAACTGGCGCGTTATGACGATCAGACGCTGGCCCGACTCAGCCTCGGAGATTGAAACCGATCCGATCGGTCCCTTCGACAGCCCCGTCACCTCTCGTGTCAAGGCCGGGTTAACCTTGTCCTGATAGGTTCGATTCCAGCTTGGGCCAGGCGGACAACAAATGAAGCTTATCGTTCAGATACCGTGCCTCAACGAAGCGGAGACGCTGCCCCAGACGGTGGCGGACATTCCGCGCCGCATACCGGGCGTCGACACGGTGGAAATCCTGATCATCGACGACGGCTCCACCGACCGCACCGTCGAGGTCGCGTGCGAGATCGGTGTGGACCACATCATCCGGCATCGCAATCGCAAGGGCCTGGCGCGGGCGTTTCGCACCGGGATCGATTCGTGCCTGCGCCGCGGTGCCGACATTATCGTCAACACCGACGGCGACAACCAGTATTGCGGCGCCGACATTCCCAAGCTGATCGCGCCGATCCTGGAGGGGCGCGCCGACATTGTCGTCGGCGACCGCGAGACCCAGTCGGTTCCGCATTTCTCCGCCTTCAAGAAATTCCTGCAGAAGATCGGCAGCCGGGTCGTGAGCCGGGTGTCCAACACCGCGGTCCCCGATGCCGTCAGCGGCTTCCGCGCGATGTCGCGCGACGCGGCGCTGCACCTCAACATCGTCTCGCCCTTCAGCTACACGATCGAAATGCTGATCCAGGCGGGGCGCAAGTACATGTCCGTCGAGTCGGTGCCGATCCGCACCAACCCCAAGACGCGCGAGTCCCGGCTGTTTCGCAGCATTCCGGCATTCCTCGAGCGATCGCTGACGACGATGGTGCGGATGTACTCGATGTACCGGCCGCTCAAGGTGTTCTTCGCCATCGGCCTCGTGATCACGCTGCTGGGCACGGTGCCGGTGGTGCGCTTCCTGTATTTCTATCTCTCGGGCGACGGCGCCGGCCATATCCAGTCCCTGGTCCTTGGCGGCGCCCTGCTGGTCATCGGCATCATGGCCTTCATGATTGGCCTCGTCGCCGACCTGATCGGTTTCAATCGCCAGCTCCTCGAGATGACCCTGGAAAAGGTCCGCCGCATCGAGCTGGAGATGGGGATTCTCGAGGATGGCGCCGCCATGCCGGGCGGCGACGGGCCGCAGGGGCGGCCTCGCCCCTCGCCAAGGTCCGCGGGCGGCAAAGGCACCGTCACCCCGTTGGCAACGCGATCCCGCAAACCCTGAACGACCCGCGGTCCCCGTCACGCGCGGGCGAGAAAGCACGCATGCCAGGTGAGCAGGTCCTTGAGGATCCATGGCAGCTTTGCGGTGTTGACCGGACTCATCCGGGTATAGACGTCGACGATCTCGAACCCGCCGGCGCGGATCAGGCCGGCCACGTCCGAGATCGTCAGGGGCTCCAGCCCGTAGCCCTGCCACGCCGCCGCATAACTCTCAATCGCTGTGCCGTGCAAAATGTTGTAGGCCCTGAGGGCGAAGCGCTCGCCGAACAAGTGGAACGGCTTGAACATGTGCCCGCCGACCAGCGACAGAGAGTAGAACGGCGGAAACGTAAGGTAGAGGAGCCCGTCCCGGCGCAGGACCCGCTTGCACTCGCGCAGCAGGTTCTCCGGCTCGGCCAGATGTTCGATCAGGCTGCTGGTGTAGATGAAATCGACGCTGCCCGCATCCAGCGGGAATTCCCGCGTGGCGTCGAACGCTATGAAGGGGATGCCCTGCTCTTCGAAATACGGGTTCGGATGCAAATCGGTGGCCAGGAACGATCGCGCGCTGTCGCGCAGGGTCCTCGAATAGCCTCCGGCGCCGGCCGCCAGCTCCACGACATGGCAGCGCGACAGGTCGACGCCCCGCGCCGCCAGCTCCTCCAGCGTCCGCCGCGCGATGTATTCCTGCATCGCGCGGTAATGCTCTGGCGAGCGTTTCCGGTTCAGCGCAAGGGGAATGATCTCGAACATGTTGCCCGCCGCCGCGTCGGCCTGCCGGTCAAGACGATTTCGCCATCGCGCATCCTGCGACCGGCGTCATGACCGCCGCTCCCACTCCGCGACGCAGAGGCTCAGCTGGTCGCGCCAGTCGGGCAGGACGAGGCCGAAGGCCTCGCGCAGCTTGGTGTCGTCCAGCAGGGAATTGGCGGGCCGTTTCGCCGGGGTCGGGTAATCCGCGGTCGGTATGGCGCGAACGCGGCGGCAGCGGACCGGCTGGCCCGTTATGCGCAACCAGTCGACGATCGCCTCGGCGAATCCGTGCCAACTGGTCCCGCCCGATGCCGTCAGATGATACAGCCCACCCCGCTCCGCCAAGACTCCGGTGTCCGCCGGGACGCCGCAGCAGGCGAGGGTCGCCGCCGTCGCCTCCGCGATCATGCGCGCCCAAGTCGGGGCGCCGCGCTGGTCGTCGACGATTCGCAGCTCGTCGAGCTCGCCGGCCAGGCGCCGCACCGTGAGCAGGAAATTCGCCCCGCGCAGCGAATACACCCAGCTCGTGCGCAGAATGAGATGAGCACAGCCGGACGCAGCGACCGCCTGCTCTCCCGCCAGCTTGCTCCTGCCGTACGCGCTGACCGGCGCCGGCTCGTCATCCTCCCGGTAGGGACGCGGCGCCGCGCCGTCGAAGACGTAATCCGTCGAATAATGCACCAGCCCGACGTTCAGGCGCCGCGCCTCCTCGGCAAGAATTGCCGGCGCCTGACCGTTCACCGCCTCGGCCAGCTCGGCGTCCTTCTCGGCCCGGTCGACCGCGGTATAGGCGGCCGCGTTGACGATGAGGGACGGCGCCGCCGCGCGGACGCTGCGGCGCAGGGCATCGGCGTCCGCCAGATCGACGTCGGCCCGGTCCAGCGCCTGGACGGCGCCAAGCGGCGCCAGCGTCCGGCGCAGCTCCCAGCCGATCTGCCCGTTGCCCCCGAACAGCAGGATCGCCGCCGTCACCCGGCGGCCTCGTAGCGCGGCAGCTGCGCATCGCCGATCGTCGACAATGTCGGCGCAGCCGCGTCCTTCTCGGATACCAGCGGCTCGGAAATCGGCCATTCGATCGCGATCCTGGGATCGTCCCAGCGGATCGTGCGCTCCGACTCGCGGTCATAGTAATCCGTGCATTTGTAGGCGAACAGCGCTTCATCGCCGGTTACGCAAAACCCGTGCGCGAAGCCCGCGGGAATGTAGAGCTGGCGCCCGCTTTCCGCCGTCAGCGTCAGGCCCATCCACCGGCCGAAGCTGGGCGAGCCGACGCGGATATCGACGGCGACGTCGAACACCTCGCCGCGAAGCACATAGACCAGCTTGCCCTGGCCGTTGGGATGCTGGAAATGCAGCCCGCGCAGCACGCCATGGCGCGACAGGGACAGGTTGTCCTGCACGAACTCGGCGGCAATCCCGGCGTCACGGTATCGGCCCGCATGCCAGGTCTCCTGAAAGAAGCCGCGCTCGTCGCCGAACCGGTCCGGCTCGATCAGGAGGATGCCCGGCAGCTGCATCTCGACGACGTTCATTCCCCCTCGCGCTTCAAAAGGTCGAGCAGATACTGCCCGTAACCGTTGCCCGCCAGCGGCTCCGCCAGGGCCCGCAGGGCCTGGCTGTCGATGAACCCCATCCGCCAGGCGATCTCCTCCGGGCAGGAGATCTTCAATCCCTGACGTGCCTCCACGACCTCGACGAACTGCGCGGCCTGGAGCAGCGAGTCGTGGGTCCCGGTATCCAGCCACGCAGCGCCGCGGCCGAGCATTTCGACGCGCAGGTCGCCGCGCTTAAGATAGGCGCGGTTGACGTCGGTGATCTCCAGCTCGCCACGCGCCGAGGGTTTCAGCCCGGCCGCGATCTCGACCACGTCCGCATCGTAGAAATAAAGGCCGGTCACGGCGAAATTCGATTTCGGTCGTGCCGGTTTCTCCTCGATGTCGATGGCACGGCCCGTCTTGTCGAAGGCGACGACGCCGTAACGTTCGGGATCCCGCACCCAATAGGCGAACACGGTCGCCCCGGCGCCGCGCGAGGCCGCGGCCTGCAGGCGCCCAGCCAGGCCCTGGCCGTAAAAGCTGTTGTCGCCGAGCACGAGGCAGACCGGGTCGGATCCGATGAACGCGCGGCCGATGATGAATGCCTGGGCAAGGCCCTCGGGCCGGGGCTGCACGGCATAGGAGATGGCGAGGCCCCACTGCGCCCCGTCACCGAGAAGCCGCTGGAACGCCGCCGCGTCGTCCGGCGTGGTGATCACCAGGATCTCGCGGATGCCGGCCAGCATCAGCACCGACAGCGGATAGTAGATCATCGGCTTGTCGTAGACGGGCAGCAGCTGCTTGCTCACCGACATCGTGATCGGATAGAGCCGCGTACCGGAGCCGCCGGCCAGGATGATGCCTTTTGTGACCGCTTGCCCGGCCATCACGCACGCCCCCGCCCTAGCCCGAGACGCTCGACCCGGTATTCGCCCGACAGGATGCGTTCCCACCAGGGCCGGTTTTCCAGATACCAGGCGACGGTCCGTTCGAGGCCGGTCTCGAAGGTCTCGCGCGGCGTCCACCCCAGTTCGCCCTCGATCTTCGAGCTGTCGATCGCGTACCGCAAATCGTGCCCGGGCCGGTCGGCAACGAAGGTGATCAGGTCCCCATGCGGACGGTGCGGCGACTGCGGCAGCAGGTCGTCGAGGATCGCGCAGACCTGGCGCGCCACGTCTATGTTCCGGCGTTCGGCCGACCCGCCGATGTTGTAGGTCTCGCCCGGCCTGCCCTGTTCCAACACAAGGCGCAGCGCCGCAGCGTGGTCCTCGACGTAAAGCCAGTCGCGCACGTTCTCACCCTTGCCGTAGATCGGCAACTTCTCGCCACCGAGAGCCTTCAGGATCAGTACCGGAATCAGCTTCTCGGGAAACTGGTAGGGGCCGTAATTGTTCGAGCAGTTGGTGATCAGGACGGGCAGTCCGAAGGTCTCGCCCCAGGCTCGCACCAGATGGTCCGACGATGCCTTGCTGGCCGAATAGGGGGAGTTCGGCTGGTAGGCGGTCCGTTCCGTGAAGCGGCCTTCGGGGCCCAGCGTGCCGTAGACCTCGTCGGTGGAGACGTGAAGAAATCGGAACGCCCGGCGATCGTCGTCATCGAGCGTCTCCAGGTGGGCCCGTGCGGCTTCCAGCAGCGTATAGGTTCCGATGATGTTGGTCTGGATGAAGTCCGCCGGCCCGTCGATCGACCGGTCGACATGCGACTCCGCGGCCAGATGCATCACCGCGCGGGGCCTGTGCTCGCCGAACAGACGCGCCACCGCCGCCGCATCGCGGATATCGACCTGCTCGAAGACGTGGCGGTCATCGTCGCGCGCCGAGCTTAGTGAGTCGAGGTTTCCGGCGTAGGTCAGGCAATCGACGTTGATCACGGTCTCGCCGGTGTCCGCGATCAGCCGCCGGACCACGGCGGACCCGATGAACCCCGCGCCACCCGTTACCAGAATCGACACCGCCGTCACCTCTCGCTTAGCTTCCCGTACCCCGTGGCGGACGGGGCTGGCGGGATCTGCATACCACTGATTGTGCAGTAGTCGCCAGACGTTAACATTGTCCTAACCGGCACCGGGCGCGACCGGCCGACGGATCTGCCAACGGGCCGCCGACGCCGCCCCCTTAAAGGTTTCTTTACGCGGACGTGAAATCCTGCGGACGGTGAATTCCCCCGTCTCACGGGAGTTTGCGCCGCGTCCCGCGCCACCGGGAGGATCCGGCAAGGAGATGCGGCTTGCGGTTCATGGGAACGGACGTACCCTGATGATCAAACGTGCCGTAGCGCTGATGGGCGCCGCCTGCATCCTTCTGTCGCCGCTCGCGGCCGAAGCCTATATCGGTCCCGGCGCCGGGGCGAGCCTTGCCGGCTCGCTTCTGGCGGTGCTCGCCGCGATCGCGACGGCGCTGGCGATCGTCCTGTTCTGGCCGTTGCGGCTGCTCTACAGGAAGCTCAGGGCGGGCCGGCAGGCCCCCTCGGAAACCGGCGCCGCCGCCGAGGACAGCCAGCAGACGACATCTCCCGGCGCCGCCGAATAGGGGGCGGCCGGCGGGGCCGATGGAAACCGGCATCTTCGATATTCCGGCACCGCTCCTGACCGTGGCGGATCTTGCGTTGGAACATGTACTGCCGGATTCGGCCCGCCTCGTCCTGTGGGCGGTCCTTGCCGGGACAGCGTCGATGGGGCTCTACTGGCTCGCCTCACCCCAGAGAAAACTGGAGGCCGCCCGCCGCGAGTCGGCGCAGGCGCGTCACGACATGGCCGCCTATGACGGTGCGTTCGCCGGCATCTGGCCGCTCATGGGCCGCTCGCTGGCGACCTCTTTCCGGCATCTCGGGCTGGCGCTGGGTCCGGCCCTCCTCGGCTCCCTGCCCGTCCTCGTCCTGATGGGCTGGATGGCGGGACATTACAGCTACGAACTGCCGCGAGTCGGCGACCCGGTGCGAATCTACGGCGAACCGGCGGACCGGGGGCTGGCATGGCCGGAACACGCGCGCATCGCCGGGGACGGCCCGTGGACGCTGACCTGGCCGCCGGCCGACCAGACGATCCAGCTGACCGACGATGCCGGCCAGCCGCTGCTGACGCTGCCGCTGCCACGCCCCGTGCCGGTGATCCACAAGCGCGTATGGTGGAATGTTTTCTACGCCAATCCCCTGGGCTCGTTGCCGGACGACGCGCCCGTCGACCTGGTCGCGGTCGGATTGCCGCCAAAGGTCTTTCTCCCGTTCGGGCCGGGCTGGATGCGGGGCTGGGAGACGCCCTTCATCCTTGTCGTCCTCGTCGCCTCGATCGCGGTAAAGATCCTGTTCCGGATCCGCTGAGGGAAAACGGGGAGACGCGGACACATGGCGGCGGGCGAGGATATCGGCGAGGCGTTCCGGGTCTCCGGCTTCGATCACCTGCTCGGTGGCCTGATCGAGCGGTATCCGCGCCTGTGGATCGGGCTCGGCAACCTCGAAACCCGTGTTCTGGCGGACGAGATCGAGCCGGTCTCGATCACGGCACCGATTTACGTGACCGGGCTTGCCCGCGCCGGCACCACGATCGCTCTCGAGATCCTCGCGTCGCATCGCGACGTCGCCACGCACCTCTATCGCGATTTCCCTCCCATCTTCACCCCGTGGTGGTGGAACTGGTTCGTCGAGAAGAGCCGCCGCGGCCCCCTGGCGGCGGCGGAGCGCGCCCACAAGGACGGCATCATGATCACCGCCGATAGTCCGGAAGCTCGGGAGGAGGCAATCTGGATGGCGTTCTTCCCGCACGCCCACGACCCGGCGCGATCGAACGTGCTCGACCGGAATTCCGGCAATCCGCCGTTCGAAAAATTCTATCGCGAGCACCTTCGCAAGCTTCTCGCCGCCCGCGGCAGGCCGCGATACCTGTCGAAGGGCAACTACAACCTCACGCGCATCGCCTACCTGCACACGCTGTTTCCCGATGCGCGCTTCGTCATCCCGGTTCGCGACCCGGTCTGGCATATCGCCTCGCTGATGAAGCAGCACCGGCTGTTCTGCGCGGGCGAACGGGGCAATCCGCGGGCGCTCGACTACATGCGCCGCGTCGGCCATTTCGAGTTCGGGCTCGACCTGCGTCCGATCAATTGCGGCGATGGCGAGGCGGTACGGGATATCCAGGCGCTGTGGCAGCGCGGCGAGGAAGTCCGCGGCTGGGCGCGTTACTGGGCCATGGTCTACGACCATGTGGCGCAGGTGCTGGACGACGATCCGGACCTCCGCGCGGCGGCCATGGTCTTGCGCTACGAGGAGCTGTGCGACCGGCCGGAGCAGACGATGCGGCGGATGCTGGCGCATTGCCGGCTGGAGGTGGCGGAGAACGTGCTGGCCGGGTTTGCCGGGCGGCTCAAGCGGCCGGAATACTATGCGCCGGAGTTCTCCGAAGAAGAGCTTGCGACGATCGCCGAGGAAACCGGACCGGCCGCCGCCCGGCTCGGGTATTGATGCCATGGACCGGGCCGAGTACGACAGCGTGACCGCCGGCGAGTCCGGACCCCGCGACCCGCACATCCGGGACATCGTGCGAACCGGCGGGATCGCCTTCTTCAACCGCGTTTGCGGTGCCGGCCTCAGCTTCCTGGCGGGGATCCTGGCGGCCCGCCTGCTCGGTGCGGAAGCGCTGGGTCTTTATTCTCTCGGCATCACCTGCATGACGGTCGGCTCGATCGTCGGGCGTATCGGGCTGGACAATGTTCTGGTCCGGCGCGTCGCCGCCGAGATCGGCGCCGACGACTGGAGCGGCGCCCTGGCGGCGCGGCGGACGGTGATGGTCCTCGCCCTGGCGGGTTCGGCCGCAATATCCGCCATCCTGGCCGGGCTGGCGGCGCCGATCGCCGTTATCGTCTTCGACAAACCGGGCCTGGCGACGCCCCTCATCGTGTGTGCGCTGGCGATCCTGCCTTTCAGCGCCCTCAGCCTGCTGGTCGCCTCGCTGAACGCGGCGGGACGCGCCGCACCGGCCAGCCTCGTGCAGGCGGCGCTACCACAACTCGGCATCGTCGCCGGCCTCGGTCTGGCGACGGTGGCCGGGGCACGCTGGGACGCCGCCGACATGTCGGCCCTGCACCTCGCCGCCATCCTCGCCTCCACCGTTGCCGCCTGGCTGATCTGGCGCCGTGTCGCCGCCGGCAAGCCGGCGGCGCCGGGCGGCGCCGCGATCCGTCCGATGCTGGCCGCCGGCCTGCCCCTGCTGTGGGTCACGCTGGTCGGCGTGGCAACGGTCACCGTGGACATCCTGATGCTCGGGCTGTGGCGCGAGGCGGAAACCCTCGGGCACTATGCGGCTGCGGCCCATACCGCCGGGCTGATGGCGCTCATTCTGGTCGCCACCAACGGCGTCGTGGCGCCGAAGATCGCCCACCTCCATGCGCAGGGCCGCATGACGCAAATGTCCGCCGTCGTGCGCGGCGCCAGTTTTCTGATGGCGGCCGCGATGCTGCCGGTCCTGTTACTGTTTCTCGGGGCGCCCGGACTGGTCATGCGCCTGTACGGCCCGGGATTCGAGGCCGGCGCGGCGGCGCTCGCCATCCTGGCGATCGGCCAGTTCGTCAACGTGGCGTGCGGCCCCGTCGGATACATGCTTATCATGACCGGCCACGAGCGCCTCCTGCGCAATATCACACTCATGGCGGGCATCATGAACGTCGTGCTGAATTCCCTGCTGATCCCCGATTTCGGGGCGGTCGGCGCGGCCATCGCCACGGCGGCGAGCATGGCCGCCCTTAACCTGGTCGCCACAATCCATGTGTACCGGAAGTTCTCCATCAACATGATCGCGCTGTTCGATCCGGGCGCCGCCCGTGCCGCCCTGTCCGGCGGCATCGTCGGGCAGGCATCCGCCGGCGCGGCGCCGGTCGACGCCAAACAAGACGGGCACGGGCCGTGATGCTGCCGACCTTCTTCATCCTGGGCGCCGCCAAATGCGGCACGACCTCGCTGCATGAGCTGCTGGGGCAGCATCCGGATGTCTGCATGTCGAACCCGAAGGAGCCGCTGTTCTTCGAAGCCGAGTTCGAAAACGGCCCGGAGTTCTATATGGAGAAATACTTCTCCCACTGCTGCGGCGAAAAGGAGATCGGCGAGTCCCGGCATCGCAACCTGTACCTGCCCCACATTCCCGACCGCATCCGCACACTCGCCCCCGATGCCCGCTTCATCGTGCTGGCGCGACACCCGGTGGACAGGGCGTGGTCGCACTGGTGGCACTGGTACGTGCGCGGCGTGGAGGCGAATTCGTTCGAGGCCGCCATCCGCCGCAACCTGGTGAGGATCGAAGGGAGCGGTGACGTGTGGAGCGAGGCCGACATCGCGCGCTATGCCGAAACGCTGGACCGGGCGACCGGGTTCAGCCCGCTCGAGAGCTATGTCGACAGCGGCTATTACGCGCGCCAGATCCGACGCTACGCGGACAGGTTCGGCCCGGATCGCGTCAAGATCCTGCTTTTCGAGGATTTCGTCGCGGATCCGCGGGGCACCGCCGGGGAGGTCTTCGCGTTCCTCGGCCTGCCCGCGCAGCGCATCGCCAACGTCGCGCCGCACAACGTATCCGCCCCGAAGCGGGGGCACGGCCTCCTCGACCGGCTCGGCTGTCTGCCCGGCGTGCGGCGGCTTCCCCGGGAATTCCGGCGTTCCATGCGCAACGCCGTCTCGCGCATCCTCGGCGACGATCGCCCCCGCATGGCCGGCGACACGCGGGCGATGCTGGTCGAACATTACGAGCCTCATATCCGCGAGCTCGAGGAGATGACCGGCCGATCGCTTCCCCATTGGCGAAGCTGAGGCGGCGCAGCCGGAGGCGCGACGGTGTACGACACCAAGGACCCGACATATTACGACCGCGTGCGGCGGGAGGTCTTGCCCCTGCTGCCCGCCGCCGCCGACCGCCTGCTCGACATCGGCTGCGGCGAAGGCGCGACCGCGGCTTACCTCAAGAAACAGGGGCTCTGCCGCTGGGCCGCCGGGGTCGAGTCGTTTCCGGAGGCCGCCCGGATCGCCGCCTCGCGCCTGGATCGGCTGGTCGAGGGCGATGTCGAGGCCATGGACCTGCCCTTCGACGCGGGCTCCATCGATCTCATCCTGTGCCTCGACGTGCTCGAGCATCTCGTCGATCCCTGGGCGACGTTGCGGAAGGTCGCCGCCCTGCTGGCGCCGGGAGGAACCCTGGTTGCCAGCATTCCCAATGTGCGCAGCCTCAAGGTGCTGGGGCCGCTCGTATTCCTTGGACGATGGGATTACAGGGAAGAAGGAATCCTCGACCGGACGCACCTCCGCTTTTTCACCCGCGCCTCTGCGGTCCGGCTGATCGAGTCCGCCGGGCTGACGATACGCCGGATCGAGCCGTATCACGGCCGCTACGCGCGCATCCTGAACACTGCGACGTTGACGCTGTTTTCGGAGTTCCTGGCCACCCAGCACATGATCGCCGCGACACGCACCGCGGCGTAAGCGCCGCCGCCCTCAGACCAGCACCATCAGGCCCAGCTTCTTGAGCAGCCCGTCGAGCAGAAACCCGTGGCGCAGGACGATGATCCGTCGCGCGACGAAATTCCGCTCGGGAATCGAGGCATAGGCCCGGACCAGCTGCAGCTGTTCCTGCGTGAGCCGGTCCGCATAGATGCGCGCGAAGACCGCAGCCTGTTCCTGCGTCGTGGCAAGCAACGCCTGCTTTTCCCGGCACATGCGCAGGAACAGGCCGGTCGCCAGAAGCCGCAGCAGCGTGAACACGTCCCAGCGCTTGGCGCCGAGAGTGTTGTCCCCATGCTGCCGGTACATCACCAGGGGGCGCGGCACATAGCCGATCTCGCCGAACGCCGCGGCGGCCAGGGCGATCCACCAGTCGTGCATGCGGGCCCCGGCGGGCACCGGCACTGCGACCTGCCGCAGGCTGCGATTGATCATCATGGCGCAGCCGGTCGCCGCGTTCTGGATGAGCAGACGATTCAGGAACCGGCCCTTTGCGGGATTGAGCCGCTGATAGGCCCAGAACGAGGAGGCAACGGCGTTGAGGTCGCGGTCCGCCACGGTGAGGTCGCTGTGAACCAGCACCGGGCACTGCGTGCCGTGCTCCCGCTCGATGCCCTGCAGTTCCGCGAGCAGCGTGGCCGTCTTCTCCGGCAGCCAGACATCGTCCTGGTCGCAGAACATCACGTAATCGGCGGTGGAGCGTTCCAGCAGCGCCGCGAAATTGCCGGCAGCGCCGAGGTTCCGCCCGTCCGACTCGAGGACACGAATTCGGTCCGGATGCGCGTCCGCATAACGGCGCACGATCGCCACCGTGTCATCCGACGAGCCGTCGTCGCGTATCAACAAGCGCCAGTTGTCATGGGTCTGACCGAGAATCGAATCGATCTGCGCCGGCAGGTACGGCGCGCCGTTCCAGGTCGCCAACAGGATATCGACCAGGGGCGCCACGGTCATGCGGACCCCGCCTTCTCGACCACCATAGCCAAATTCCGGCCCAGAACATCGGGTGTTATGTGCGCAGCGATCTGGCGATGCAGCGGGCGTACGAAGCCGGCACGCTGCCCGGAGAACTCCCGCACCGCCTCCAGCAGCGCCTCCGGGTCCGCCGGCGGGACCAACCACACCCCGGGCGTGTCGGGCGCGAGCAGTTCGCGGATCGCCGGGGAGTCGCGGGTGATCAACGGCGCGCCCGCCGACAGGATCTGGAACACCTTGTTGGGAATGACCCGCGACGCCTTGCCCGTGTCGCCGAAGATGCCGAGGCAGATGTCCGCCCGGGCGATCTGCGCGCGGAGTTCCTCGTAGACGACCCATTCGATCCACTCGACCTGCGCCGGCGCCTCCGCTAACCGCGCCCGCACACGCGCCGCCTCACGGCCCGTCCCGATCAGAACCCAGCGGATCGCCTCGCCATGCGCGGACTGGGCGGCGCGGACGATGGTCTCGATCCCGTGCAGCGGCGAGAACTGCCCGTAGAAAAGCACCGTAAGCGGATTGTCGCTGTCGGCCCCGGCCTCGACTGCGCCGAACGCCTCGGGCTCGACCCCGACCATGACCCGCGCGACCTTGCGCGCCGGCAGCCGGTAGCGTTTGGCGAAATACGCCGCGTGCGCCTCGGTATCGAGGACCACGCGGCGCGCCGCCCGGCAGGCGAGCCACTCCCAGGCGAACAGCAGCCAGGCCAGCGGATTGCCACGGCGGATGATGCGCCGGTCATCGACCACCGTATCGTACAGCGACAGGAACGCGTCCCAGACCACGGGCACGCCCCGCACCCGCGCGAACGGCCACAGCACGAGAACGTCGAGATGTCCCATATAGCCGATCAGCACCGCGTCGTGCCGCGGTGTCCGCAGATAACGCCAGACGAGGCCCGGGTAGGCCGCCAGCCACCGGCCGAGCAGTCGCAGTTTCCGGCCGATGCCGGCAATGTGCCCCTTGTCCTCGACGCCGCCCCAGACATCCGTGTGGACCTCGACGACCTCGATGTCGGCCGCGCGCAGCCCGCGCAGCAGGATGCGGCTGCGGGGCTTGCCCAAATCGTATGTTCCCCAGACCACGACGCGCATGAGTCACCGGCAGATGTGCCTGTCAGGCACATTCCTAGCCGAACCGGAGTTAATAGCGGGTTATGGCGGGCGTGATCGGTTGCCCGGACCGGGCGGCGTCAATCCAGCAGGAAGTTGTGCGTTTCTTCCGGCAGCGTAACTGTGATGCCGTCGAGCTCTTCGGTCATGATCAGCTGGCAGCACAGCCGCGAGGTGCGGGTGAGGCCGAAGGCGAGGTCGAGCATATCCTCCTCCTCCTCGTCCGGCTCCGGCAATTTGCCGAACCAGACGGGCTCCACGATCACATGGCAGGTCGAGCACGACAGCGAACCGCCGCAGGCGCCTTCGATATCGATATCGTGCTTGTGCGCAATCTCCATGATCGACAGGCCCAGCGGGGCGTCCACCTCCCTGCGGGTGCCGTCCGGCTCGATAAACGTCATCTTGGGCATATGCCTCTGTCTTCCCGCCCTCTCTCGAAATCCTGGCCGCCGGGGGCCGGACCTGTCATTCCCGCCGCAGCAATCAGACGTGGAACGATTCGCCGCAGCCGCACGTCCCTTTCACGTTCGGATTGTTGAACACGAACCGCGAGGCGAGCTTGTCCTCGACCCAGTCCATCTCGGAGCCGAGCAGGAACATCGTCGCCGCCGGATCGATGAAGATCTTCACGCCCTTGTCCTCGACGACCTCCTCCAACGGCCGCCCCTCCTCGGCATACTCCATCTTGTAGCTCATGCCCGAGCAGCCCTGCATCGTCACACCGATGCGCACGCCGATGACCGCCTTGTCAGCCTGGGCCATCAGGTGCTTGACGCGCGCCGCGGCCGCGTCGGTCAGGGTCATCGCCTTGGGTCTGTCCATCGTCCTGCACTCCGTGGATGCGCCGGCACCCGGTCATCCATTATGTCGTTACGCGGTCAGCCGAAATCCAGCAGCATCTTGGCGTCGTCGGACATCCGCTCGGGCGTCCAGGGTGGATCCCAGACCATGGCCACCTCGACCTCGCCGACGCCGTCGACCGCGGCGACCGCTTCAGCCACCCATTGCGGCATCTCGCCGGCGACCGGACAGGCCGGCGCGGTCAGCGTCATGCCGATCCGCACCCTGCCGTCCGCCTCGATCTCGAGCTCGTAGATCAGCCCGAGATCGTAGATGTTCACGGGGATTTCGGGATCGTGCACCGTCTTCAGCGCCTCGATCACCGCCTCGCGGGCGGCGACGGGCATGCCCGGCAACAGCGGGGCACCGGCCCGGGCCTTGCCGTCCGCCGGCGAGGAGAGCGGCATGAAATCGCGGATCGTCGATGCATGTTGTGTCATCAGCCTGCCCCCAACCCGTCATCGGTGGAAACTTCGTCTATACCCTTGGTCGCGGCATTCATTGTGTGCCAGGCCAGCGTCGCGCACTTCACCCGCATCGGGAATTCGCGCACGCCGGACAGCACCTGTAGCCGGTCTGCATCCTCTTCGGCCAGGCCGGCCAGCGGGTCATCGCCGCCGGCCGTGCACATCTCATGGAACCCGTCGAACATGCGCCGCGCCTGGTCGACCGTCTTGCCGCGCAGCATTTCCGTCATCAGCGAGGCCGAGGCGACCGATATCGCACAGCCCCTGCCGACGAAACTCGCGTCGGTGATACGCCCGCCGTCGTCGGTGGTAACGAATACCTCCAGCTGGTCGCCGCACATCGGATTGTGGCCGTGGGCGTGATAGCGCGCGCCCTCGATCGCGCGGAAATTCCGCGGGCTCTTGCCATGATCCAGGATCACCTCCTGGTAAAGTTCTCGCAACTCGTCGAACATCAGCCGAAGAACTCCCGCACGCCTTCCAGCGCCTCGGTCAGCCGGTCGACCTCGGCGCGCGTGTTGTAGAGCCCGAAGGACGCCCGCGCCGTCGCGGCAACGCCGAGGCGGTCCATCAGCGGCTGCGCACAGTGATGGCCGACCCGGATGGCGACGCCCGCACGGTCCACCAGCGTGCCGATGTCGTGCGGGTGGGCGCAGTCCATGGTGAACGACACCACGCTGGCCTTGCCCGGCGCGGTGCCGATCAGCTTCAGCCCGTCGATCGACGACAGCTGCTGGTTCGCGTAGGTCAGAAGGTCGGCCTCATGGGCGCCGATCGCATCGAGACCAAGGCCGGTGACATAGTCGATCGCGGCGCCCAACCCGACGGACTGGGCGATGGCCGGTGTGCCGGCCTCGAACTTGTAGGGCAGGTCCGCCCATTCGGCCTTCTCGAAGGTCACGCTACGGATCATCTCGCCGCCGCCCATATAGGGCGGCATCGCGTCCAGCAGCGACTCCTTGCCGTAGAGCACGCCGATGCCGGTCGGCCCGTAGAGCTTGTGGCCCGAGAACACATAGAAGTCGCACTCCAGGTCGCGCACGTTCACCGGAATGTGCGTCACCGCCTGCGCGCCGTCCAACAGCACCTTGGCGCCGGCGTCATGCGCCATGCGCACGATCTCGCGCACCGAAACGATGGTGCCCAGGACGTTCGACATATGGGTGATGGCGACGAGTCGGGTCCGCTCGTTCAGCAGACCCGCGAATTCATCCATGAGAAGCTCGCCCTCGTCGCTGACCGGCGCGACGCGCAGCACGATCCCCTTCTCATCGCGCAGCAGCTGCCAGGGGATGATGTTGGAGTGGTGCTCCATCTCGGAGATGACGATCTCGTCGCCTGGCTTCAGAAAATTCCGCCCCCAGGACGCGGCGACGAGATTGATCGACTCGGTCGCATTGCGGGTAAAGACGATCTCCTTCGTGCTCGCGGCGTTCAGGAAACCACGCACGGTCTCGCGCGCCGCTTCCATGCGGTCGGTGCAGACCTGGCTGAGATAATGGATGCCGCGATGCACGTTGGCGTATTCGTGCTCGTAGATGTGCCGCTCCGCGTCCAGGACCTGGCGCGGCTTCTGGGCCGACGCCGCACTGTCGAGGAACACCAGCGGCTTTCCGTGCACCTCGCGCGACAGGATCGGGAAGTCGCGGCGCACCGCCTCGACGTCGAAGGCGACACGCTCGACGATGTCGGCCTGGGCGCTCATGCCGCTTTCTCCCTCTGGTCCTCGTGCCGCGCGTCGACCCAGCCGGCGATGCGCTCGGCGAACGCCGCCGCCAGGCTCTCGTCGCGCAGCTCCGAGACCGCCTCGGCGAGGAAGGCCGAGACCAGCATGTCGCGCGCCGTCACCTCGTCGATGCCGCGGGTGCGCAGGTAGAACAGCTCCAGTTCGCTGAGCTCGCCGACCGTCGCCCCGTGGCTGCATTTCACGTCGTCGGCATAGATCTCCAGCTCCGGCTTGGTGTCCATCTCGGCCTCGCGCGACAGCAGCAGCGTCTTGTTGAGCTGATGCCCGTCGGTCTGCTGGGCGTCGCGGGCCACGACCACCCGGCCCTGGAACACCCCGCGCGCATGTCCCGCGAGCACGCCCTTGAACACCTGGCGCGACCGGCTGCCCGGCGCGCGGTGCTCGATCACCGTCGTATTGTCGATGTGCTGCCGACCGGCGCCGAGATAAGCCCCGTTCAGGCGGCAGTCCGCGCCGTTGCCCTCGATGACGGCGTGCACTTCATGGCGCGCGAGTTCGCTGCCCCGGTGCAGGACGAAACCGTCGTAGGCCGCATCGTCGCCGATCTTCGCTCGGACCAGCGTGACATGGAACGCCGACGAACCCTCGTCCTGCAGCTTGGCGTGGGTCAGGGTCGCCGCCCGATCGACGAAGACGTCGGTCAGACCGTTCGAGAAGTAGGATCCGTCGTTCAGGCCGATATGCGATTCGATCAGGGTCAAACGGCTGCCCGCCCCGGCGACAATCACGTTGCGCGGGTGGAAGGCGATGGCTTGGCCGGCGACGGGCACGCCGACCGAAATCAGATGAATCGGCACTTCGACGATGGCGCCGGCCGCGACCTGCAGCACCATCCCGTCCTCCATGAACGCATCGTTCAGGGCCGCCAGCACGCCGTCGCGCCCGCGCGGCGCCGGGACGATCAGATCCTCTGCGAGCGCCGGGGCACGGCCCAACAGTTCGGCCAGCCCTTCGGCCGTCACGCCGTCAGGCAGGCGATCGAGGTCGGAAAGGTCGCGGCGCAGCCGGCCGTTGACCAGCACGATGCGGCACGCTTCGCCAACTGATAGCGCGGCTCCCGCCGGCACTTCCGCGAGTTCGACGTCGCCACCGCCCGGGGTAAACCCGGCCTTGGCCAGGGCGTTCAGATTGGTGTAGCGCCAGGCCTCGACGCGGCGGGTCGGCAGGCCGCTCGCGCGGAAGGCCGAGATGCCCTGGGCGCGCAACGAGTCCAGCCACGCGATATCCGATCCCGGCAGGCGCGGCGCCGCCTCATCGAAGGCCGCCGCGAGGGCAAATTCCCTGGTCTCCGTCGCCATCGACATCCGTCCTCAGGCCGCCGCAGCGCGGCTGAACTGCGCGTAACCCTTGGCCTCGAGCTCGAGCGCCAACTCCTTACCGCCGGACTTCGCGATGCGACCGTCGGCCAGCACGTGCACCCGATCCGGCACGATATAGTCCAGCAGACGCTGGTAATGGGTGATCACCAGGGTTGCGTTCTCGGGCCTGCGCAGCGTGTTCACCCCTTCGGCGACGATCTTCAAAGCGTCGATGTCGAGACCCGAGTCGGTCTCGTCCAGCACCGCGAGCACCGGCTCCAGCACCGCCAACTGCAGGATTTCGTTGCGCTTCTTCTCACCGCCGGAGAACCCGACATTGACGGCGCGCTTCAGCATGTCGTCGCCGATGCCGAGCGGCTTCGCCTTCTCGCGCACGAACTTGAGGAATTGCATGGCGTCGAGCTCGCCGTCGCCGCGCGCCTTGCGCTGCGCATTCAGCGCCGTCTTCAGGAAGGTCGTGTTGGTCACGCCGGGAATCTCGACCGGGTACTGGAAGGCCAGGAACAGACCGGCACAGGCACGCTCGTCCGGATCCAGTTCGAGCAGATCCTTGCCGTCGAACAGGATCTGGCCGTCGGTCACCTCGTAGCCGTCGCGCCCGGCGATGACATAGGACAGCGTGCTCTTGCCGGCGCCGTTCGGGCCCATGATGGCGTGCACCTCGCCCTTTTCGATCGCAAGATCGATCCCTTTGAGGATCGGCTTGTCCTCCACCGTCACGTGAAGATTGCGGATTTCCAGCAATGCCATTGTCTTCCCCGACTCCGTATCGTTGCGGTGGCGCGCCTCAGCCGACGCTGCCCTCCAGGCTGATTCCGACCAGTTTCTGCGCCTCGACGGCGAACTCCATCGGCAGGTGCTGCATCACCTCGCGGCAGAAGCCGTTGACGATCAGCGATACCGCTTCCTCCTCCGACAGGCCGCGCTGGCGACAGTAGAACAGCTGGTCCTCGCTGATTCGCGCCGTCGTCGCCTCGTGCTCGACCTTCGCCGAGGGATTGCGCGACTCGATGTAGGGCACGGTATGGGCGCCGCACTTGTCGCCGATCAAGAGGCTGTCGCACTGGGTATAGTTGCGCGCATTCTCCGCCTTCGGCTGGATGCGCACGAGGCCGCGATAGGTGTTGTCGGCCCGGCCGGCCGAAATGCCCTTGGAGATGATGGTCGAACGGGTGTTGCGGCCGAGATGGATCATCTTGGTCCCGGTATCGGCCTGCTGGCGGTTGTTTGTGATCGCGACCGAGTAGAACTCGCCGACCGAATTGTCGCCCTGCAGGATGCAGCTGGGATACTTCCAGGTGATCGCCGACCCGGTTTCGACCTGGGTCCACGAGACCTTCGAATTGGCGCCGCGGCAGGCGGCGCGCTTGGTGACGAAGTTGTAGATCCCGCCGACGCCGTTCTCATCGCCCGGGTACCAATTCTGCACCGTCGAATACTTGATCTCCGCATCGTCCAGCGCGACCAGCTCGACCACTGCGGCGTGCAGCTGGTTCTCGTCCCGCTGCGGCGCCGTGCAGCCTTCCAGGTAGCTCACATAGGAGCCCTCGTCGGCGATGACCAGCGTGCGCTCGAACTGGC
>JBFGQV010000013.1:0-32250 GCA_041563955.1 Alphaproteobacteria bacterium
ATCGAGACGGTCTATCCGGGCACAAAATACGACGATCTTTGTGTGACCGAGATCCTTGTCGACCGCAGGACCGTGGACGGATATGCGCTGTCTGACTCGCTGGCACGCGACGCCGGCAGCAGGGCCTTGACTGAAGCGGAGATAGAGGCTCAATACCGCGAGATATACAGCTTCTGGCGGAGTTTCTTTGATGACAAGTGGGGACCGGTCGGACCCGAGTACGACCGGCCATTCTGGCACGCCGTGGTGCTGAGGACCAGCGCGCGGGACGAGGGCAGTCTGCGATTCCTTCTCAATCTGCGGCACCACGTGCAAAGGCAGCGGATCGGATCGGTGGAACTGAGCGAAGGGCTTCGCGACCTGGTCATCCCGTATTTTGAAGACAGCCCGTCGGTCGTCGCCGATGTCTGGGAGGACGAAAATCAGATAGAAAGGACCACGATCAGCAGTGCCTACAACATGTTCGTTGACCCCTGGGGGTCCGATGGGCCCGAGATGGTCAGGCATTACCGGGCGACGAGCCCGGGCTTCGACCGATTCATCGGCCAAGTCTGCAGGGAGCACGGAGCGGCGCATCGCGGCTGGCCGTATTTCTGTGGCGAGGAGTGAAGCCGCAACCGGGAGCTTGCCTCTCGACGCGTCTGAATTCTTCGTCCGCCCGGCTTCAAGGCGTATCACAAGACGGCGCGACCCGTTATAGTCACGCGGTGCTCGCAACGATAATCAGGACTGAAATTCATGGCAGGCAGCGTCAACAAGGTCATTCTCGTCGGCAATCTCGGGCGCGACCCGGAGGTGCGAACCATGCAGAATGGCGGAAAGGTATGCAATCTGTCAGTCGCCACGTCGGAGCGCTGGCGTGACCGCAACAGCGGCGAGATGCAGGAGCGCACCGAGTGGCACCGGGTGGTGATCTTCGACGAGAAGCTTGTCGACGTCGCCGAGCGCTATCTCCAGAAAGGCCGGAAGGTCTTCCTCGAGGGCCAGCTGCAGACCCGCAAATGGACCGAACAGAGCGGACAGGAGCGGTACACGACCGAAGTCGTGCTGCAGCGCTTCCGCAGCAACATGGTGCTGCTCGACGGCCGCGGCGAGGGCGGCGGCGACTACGCCGCCGGCGGCGGCGGACATGACCAGGGTGGGGATCGGCCGGCGGGCCCGCCGGGCGGCGATCTGGACGACGAGATCCCCTTCTGAACCTGCACGGGGCAGGCCATGGCCGGCAATCTGAGCTGTGGCGCAGCGATCGCCGGCCTGCTGGAGGCCTACGCGGTCGACACCGTCTTCGGAATTCCCGGCGTCCATACGCTTGAGCTCTACAAGGGCCTGGCAGGCTCCTCCATGCGTCATGTGCTGGCCCGGCATGAACAGGGCGCCGGGTTCATGGCGGACGGCTACGGACGCTCCAGCGGCCGTCCAGGGGTATGTTTCGTCATCACCGGACCGGGCGTAACGAACATCGCCACCGCGATCGGCCAGGCGATGTCCGATTCGGTGCCCATGCTGGTGATCTCGTCGGTGAATGCCACGGGTGACCTGGGCCGGGGCCGGGCACGGCTGCATGAGATCGCCGACCAGCGCGCCGTGACCGCGCCGCTGTCCGCGGCCAGCCGAATTGCGACGGGACCGGCCGATGTGGCCGCGTTCCTTCAGGCGGCGTTCTCGAGCTTTGCATCCGAGCGGCCCCGTCCGATGCATCTGTCGGTGCCGCTCGACATCCTTGCCGGACCGGTCGACGGGCCGTGGCAACCTGGCGCCATGGCGCCACCGCCGGCGCCGGACGAGACCGCCGTGCGCACTGCCGGCGAGCTGCTGGCAGCGGCGCAGCGGCCCGTGTTCCTGCTCGGCGGCGGCGCCGTCGGCGTGCGGCAGGCCGACATAGTGCGCCTCGTCGAGGCGACCGGCGCCGCTGCGGTCACGACCACGGCGGGCAAGGGCATCGTGCCCGAATCCCACCCGTTGTCGCTGGGGGCGACGCTGTCGCGCCAACCGACGCAAGCGCTCCTCGCCGAGGCCGATCTCGTGCTTGTCATCGGCTCCGAGCTGTCCGAGACCGACTCCTGGACCGACAGCCCGGTGGCGCTGGGGGGGACGGTCGTTCGGATCGACATCGACGAACGGCAGCTCAGCATCAACGCTGACCCCGCGCTGGCGATCCGGTCCGACGCCGCCGCTTTCGTCGCCGCGCTGGGCGATACGTCGTCCGGCCTGGCGGGGGATCGCCAGGTCGCAACGATTGCTGGGGCACGCCAGCAGATCGTTCGGGACAGGGGTTCGCTGGCACGCAGGCATATCCGGGTCCTCGACGTGATCCGGACGGCGTTGCCGCCGGAAGGCTTCGTTGCCACCGACATGACGCAGATCGCCTATACCGGAAACGCCGCCTTTGCGGTCGACCGCCCGCGCTGCTGGTTCCATCCGTCCGGGTTCGGCACCCTCGGCTACGCCTTGCCGGCGGCCATCGGCGCCATGCTGGCCGACCCGAAGCGTCCGGGCATGGCGCTGGTCGGCGATTACGGCTTCCAGTTCACACTTCCCGAGCTGGGGACCGCCGTGGAGCTGGGCCTCGGACTGCCGATCCTGCTGTGGAACAACGAGGGTCTCGGCCAGATCCGCGATGACATGATTGCCGCGGGCATCCCGGAGACCGGCGTCACCGCCCGCAATCCGGATTTCCAGGCGCTTGCCGGGGCCTATGGCTGCCGCGCGGCGCGGCCGGAATCGCTCGATGCGCTGCGCGCCGAGCTGCGGGACGCGCTGGCGGCGCCGGTGCCAACCCTGATCGAAATCCGACACGAGCTTGGCTGCGAATAAGGCACCTTGCCTGCAAAATTAGGTTTTAGACGTAGTTATCACCGACACTGACTTGGCGTGGCGGATGATCCGGTCGCAGGCCACGGTCAGCTCGTCCTGGCCGGAGCAGAGTCCAAGGCGCAAATGGCCGCGCGCACTGGGGCCGAAGGCATCGGCCGGCAACAGGGACACCGCGTGCGAGTCGAGAAGGCTCGATGCGAAATCAAAGGCGGCCACGCCGGATTCCCGGACGTCCAGCATCACGAACATGCCGGCCTCCGGTCTCAGGCAGGTCAGGCCGCCAACTCCGTCGAGCCGGGCGCAGACGAGATCGCGGCGCGCCCTGAGCTCGGACTTCATCGCGGCGACTTCGGGCGGCGCGTCGTCGAGCCCGGCCGCCGCGGCCGCCTGGATGAAGCCGGGGCAGCCATAATGCATGCACAGCGCCAGGTTGGCGAGATGCGGCGTCAGCCCCGCCGGCGAAACCGTCCAGCCGAGCCGCCAGCCGGTCATGGCGTGGGATTTCGAGAGGCTGTTGACGGTGACCGTTCGCTCCGCCATGCCGGGCAGCGAACACGGGCTGACATGGGGGTGTTCGAATGTCAGGGTGGCGTAGACCTCGTCGCAAATAAGCCACAAATCATGCCGGTGGCACAAATCGGCCACTGCCGTGAGCTCGGCGGCGGTCATCACCGTTCCCGTCGGGTTGTTCGGCGTATTGAGGATAATGGCGCGGGTGCGCGGCGTCACGGCCGCTGCCATCGCATCGAGATCGGGGTGGAACCCCGCATCGCACGGGCAGGCGACCGTCACCATGCGCGCCCCGGAGGCGCCCACGACCGCCTCGTAGGTGACGTACATCGGTTCCGGCACGATGACCTCGTCGCCCTGGTCCAGCAAGCAGATCGCGGCGGAGTACAGGGCGTTCTGGGCCCCGTGGAAGACCACCACCTGGTCCGGGCCGCAGTTGGCGCCGGTAATCGCGGTATGATAACGGGCGATCGCCGCGCGCAGCGCCGATTCGCCCGTTATCGCCGTGTAGTGCGTGTTTCCGGTGCGCAGGCTGGCCACGCACGCATCGACGATCGATGGTGGCGTGTCGAAGTCCGGATCGCCGATGCTCAGCAGGATGACCTCGTCGCCGGCGCGCTTGCGGGTCACCGCCCGGTTATGGATCTCCCAGGCCCGGGCACCTTCACCGGCGATCCGCTCTGTCAGCGAGGAAAACCGCATCTATTCGCTGCCATTCCGAGATGGGCTCATCGCCGCCTGTTGTTGCACAGCGATGCCGCAGGTGGACTTGACGACTGGGCGGCGGGCGCTGCACGCGCCTGACAGCCTGAGCTGAGAGGGTGCCTCCGCGTGGCGCCCCGTGCAACAGCTTTTCGTAGGGATTGTGGCACGCCCGCCGATGGCCTCTTTTTTTGCCAATAGCGTGCCTGCCTGCGTGTTCACCGCGCAAGCACGCTCGATTGCGGCATCGACCGTGCCGGTGATGTCGCGGACGCCGCGGGACGGGGTGTACCGGTCTCTGATGGCCGATCGGCGCGGCCTCGGATTGGCGACTGCCTTGCGCCATCGACCGTGGCGGCGGCCGTGCACGGCGGACACCGGGCGGCGCGCGACCTCGATGAACCCGCCTGCGACGCTATCCCGTGCCGGCGCACGTTTGTGGCAATCGAACCCCCTGAGTGGCCCGCGCAGCAACGCCTGAGAAACGGGTTATTTTGTTGTTCGCAGGGCCGAATCCAGCTAGATTTCGCCGCCCGCACATGAAACGAATCCGCTGACTTTGAGCACCGACGACACCACCCCAAAGGACCTCTCGAGCGTTCCCCAGGTGACGATCGAAGAGGAGATGAAGCGCTCGTACCTCGACTACGCGATGAGCGTGATCGTCAGCCGCGCGCTGCCCGACGTGCGGGACGGCCTGAAACCGGTGCACCGCCGGATTCTGTTCGCCATGAAGGAGGGCGGCTATACCTCTGACAAAGCTTACAAAAAGTCGGCCCGCATCGTCGGTGACGTGATCGGCTCCTACCACCCGCACGGCGACCAGTCGATCTATGACGCCATGGTGCGCATGGCGCAGGATTTCTCGATGCGCCTGGAGCTGGTCGACGGCCAGGGCAATTTCGGCTCGATGGACGGCGATCCGCCCGCCGCCTACCGTTATACCGAGGCGCGGCTGACCAAGGCCGCCGAGTCGATGCTGGCGGATATCGACAAGGATACGGTCGACTTCCAGCCCAACTACGACAACACGCAACAGGAGCCGACCGTCGTCCCGGCGACCTTCCCGAACCTGCTGGTCAACGGCGCGGGCGGCATTGCCGTCGGCATGGCGACCAACATCCCGCCCCACAACCTTCGCGAGGTCATCGATGCGTGCCTCGCCTATATCGAGGACCCGGCGATCAGCATCGACGGTATGATGGAACACGTGACGGCGCCGGATTTCCCGACAGGCGGCATCATCCTCGGCCGATCCGGTATCCGCGCCGCCTACCACACCGGGCGCGGGTCGATCGTCATGCGCGCACGCACCCATATCGAGGACATTGGCAAGGATCGTCAGGCAATCATCGCGACCGAGATCCCCTATCAGGTCAACAAGGCCCGGCTCATCCAGCGGATCGCCGAGGTGACCCGCGAGAAGCTGGTCGAGGGGATTTCGGACCTGCGCGACGAATCGGACAGGGACGGGGTTCGGGTCGTCATCGAGCTCCGGCGCGACGCAATGCTGGAGGTCGTGCTGGCGCAGCTGCACCGTCACACGCCGCTGCAGACGAGCTTCGGCGTGAACGCGCTGGCGCTCAATCTCGGCCAGCCGCAGCAGATGTCCCTGAAGGACGTCATTGCCGCCTTCGTCGCTTTCCGCGAGCAGGTCATCACCCGGCGGACGGCGTACGAGCTGCGGCGGGCACGCGAGCGCGCCCATGTTCTGGCCGGCCTGCTGGTGGCCATCAACAACATCGACCCGATCATCGAGCTCATCCGCGCTGCCCCGGATCCGGCCGCGGCACGAGAAGCCTTGATGGGGCGCGACTGGCCGGCCGGCGACGTCGAGCCGTTCATCCAGCTGATCGACGATCCCGGCCACGAGGTGATCGACGGCATGTACCGGCTGTCGGAGGTGCAGGCGCGTGCGATTCTGGACCTCAGGCTGCAGCGGCTGACGGGGCTGGAGCGCGACCGTCTGACCGGCGAAACCGAGGATTTGGCGTCAAAGATCAAGGACTTCATAGAGATCCTGCAGTCGCGGTCCCGCCTGCTGGACGTCATGCGCGGCGAACTGCGTGACGTCCGGGAGCGATTTGGCGACGCGCGGCGTACGACGATCGAAGAGGAGGAATTCGAGCACGACATCGAGGACCTGATCCAGCGCGAGGACATGGTCGTGACCGTCACCCACGGCGGGTACATCAAGCGCGTACCCCTTTCGACCTACCGGGCCCAGCGCCGCGGCGGCAAAGGCCGCGCCGGCATGAGTACCCGCGAGGAGGATTTCGTCAGCCAGGTGTTCGTGGCTTCGACACATGCGCCGGTGCTGTTCTTCTCGTCGCGCGGCATGGTCTACCAAATGAAGGTCTACAGGTTGCCGGAGGGCAGCCCGCAGGCACGCGGCAAGGCCATGGTGAACCTGCTGCCCCTTGCACAGGGGGAGACCATCACCACGGTGATGCCGCTGCCGGAGGACGAGAACAGCTGGGGCGAACTGAATGTCATGTTCGCCACGACCGGCGGCAACGTCCGTCGCAACCGCCTGTCCGATTTCGTCAACATCAAGGCCAACGGCAAGATCGCCATGAAGCTCGGCGACGCGGACCGGTTGGTCGGGGTCAAGACCTGCACCGAAGAAGACGATGTGCTGCTGTCCAGCCGCGGCGGCATGTGCATCCGCTTCCCGGTCACCGGTGTGCGAGTGTTCAGCGGTCGCACGTCCACGGGCGTGCGCGGCATCAAGCTCGACAGCGACGACGAGGTGATCTCGATGACGGTGCTGCGTCATGCCGAGATCGATATGGAAGTGCGCGATGACTACTTGCGCGCGGCGGCGGCGCTGCGGCGCGCGGGCGACGAGGAGGGCGAGGGCGAGCCGGCTCCGGCCGAGTTGCCGCCTGCGACGTTCGCCGAGCTGGCCGAGAATGAGCAGTTCATTCTCACCATCACCGAAAAGGGCTACGGCAAGCGCAGTTCGGCCTATGAATACCGCATTACCGGGCGCGGCGGCAAAGGCATCGCCAATATCGAGGTCACAGAACGGAACGGCCTTGTCGTCGCCGCGTTCCCGGTGGAGGCGACTGACCAGATCATGCTGGTGACCGACGCCGGCCAATTGATCCGCTGCCCGGTCGACGACATCCGGATCGCGGGACGCAAGACGCAGGGCGTAACGCTGTTCCGGGTCGAAGAAAACGAGCGCGTGGTCTCGGTCGCGCACCTGCAGGACGAGGACGGCAACAACGGATCGGATGCCGAGAACGGCGACTGAACGCGAACAGGACGGGGTAGGGATATCATGGCGAGTCACGCGAGAGTCGGGGTCTATCCCGGGACGTTCGACCCGATCACCGTTGGCCATCTGGATATCATTGCCCGGTCGGCGCTGCACCTCGTCGATCGCCTGATCGTCGCGGTCGCCACCAATGCCGGTAAGGAGCCGATGTTCGACGTGGACGAGCGGGTGGAGCTCGTGCAGGCCGGCCTCGAGGCTTTGCCTGCTGAGGCGCGTGCCGCGATCGAAGTCCGGCCGTTCGACAATCTGTTGATGCATTTCGTTGGCGATGTTGGCGCTGGCGTCATCGTGCGTGGCCTGCGGGCGGTTTCCGACTTCGAGTACGAATTCCAGATGGCGGCGATGAATCGCAGGCTCAACAGCGATGTCGAGACCGTGTTTCTCATGGCGCTCGACCGCAATCAGTTCATCTCGTCACGCTTCGTGAAGGAGATTGCACTACTTGGCGGCGATGTCGCCCAGTTCCTGCCGCCACGCGTGCACGACCATCTCAAACGCAAACTGGGGCGGGGCTGACCGCCGCGGCGGGGCAATGGACGACGCCGCGTTCCTGCGATCTGCGCTGGTCCGCCTCGGGTTGCAGCCAGGCGCGGGTCCGCTCAGGGTCGAGAAGCTCGCGGGCGGCGTCGCCTCGGATACGTGGCGCGTCGAGTTGGCGTCCGGCGCCATCTGCATCAAACGCGCATTGCCGAAGCTACGGGTCGCAACGGACTGGTTCGCGCCCGTGGAGCGGAACGCCTACGAGGTCGGCTGGTTCGAGACCGCTTCAAAGGTGGTCCCCGAAGCGGTGCCGAAACTCGTCGGTCACGACCCGCAGGCGGCCCTGTTCGCGATGGAATATCTCGATCCGGCGCAATATCGCCAGTGGAAGGCGGAACTCAGTGCGGGTCGGGCGGATCCGGAGGCAGCGGCCGAGGTCGGCCGCCGAATCGCCCGAATTCATGCGGCCACCGCCGGCAAGGAGTCCGTGGCGGCGAATTTCGGCACCGACCGGATCTTTCATTCGATCCGGCTCGAACCTTACCTCGAGGCGACGGCCGCGCGGCATCCCGATCTGAAGGATGCGCTGTTCGGCCTGTCGCGGCGGACCGGCGAGACCAGGGTGGCGCTGGTCCATGGCGACGTCAGTCCGAAGAACATCCTCATCGGCCCCGCCGGCCCGGTCTTCATCGACGCGGAATGCGCCTGGTACGGCGACCCGGTCTTCGACATTTCCTTTTGCCTGAAACACATGCTTTTGAAATGTCTGTGGAATCCGCAGCATTCCGCGGCCTATCTCGCGTGTTTCGATGCGCTCGCCGATGCCTGGCTGGACGGTGTGGACTGGGAACCGCGTGAACACGCTGAGGCGCGCGCGGCATCGCTGTTGCCGGGCCTGTTCCTCGGCCGCGTCGACGGTCGTTCGCCCGTCGAATATGTTACTGAAGAATCGGACAAAAACCGGGTTCGACGCGTGGCCCGGGCGTTCCTGCTGACGCCACCGGTGCGGATCCGCGATGTCGGCGCCGCATGGCGTGTGGAGCTGGGGCTGTGAACGGGTCGGCCATCGAGTCCGTTGTCGGCCGGCGCGTCTGGGATTCCCGCGGCCGGCCGACCGTTGAGGCGGAAGTGCGGCTTGCCGGCGGTGCGCGCGGCCGCGCGATCGCGCCGGCGGGCGCGTCGACCGGGCAGGGCGAAGCCCGCGAGCGCCGCGACGGCGGAACCGCGCTTGGCGGGTTGGACGTGCGGCAAGCGGTTGATGGTATCGGGCAAGAGATCGCGCCCGCGATCCGCGGCATGGATGCGCGCGATCAGGCCCAAATCGATGCCGCGATGATCGCAATCGACGGAACGCCGAACAAGGGACGCCTTGGCGCCAACGCCATCGTCGCCGTATCGATGGCCACCGCTCATGCCGCTGCGGCCGGGCAGGGGCTGCCGCTCTGGAAATATCTACTAGTAGACCGGGAACCCTGGCTTCCGTTGCCGGAGGTCCAGATCTTCGGCGGCGGGGCCCATGCCGGCCGGCGGGTGGACATCCAGGACTTCATGGTGGTCGCCGTCGGGGCTGCGGACTATGTGGAGGCGCTGGAGTGGACTGCAGACGTGTATCGGGCGGCCGGCGAAATCATGACGGATCGCGGAACGTTGCAGGGGGTCGCTGACGAGGGCGGATTCTGGCCGGTGTTCGAGAGCAACGAGGAGGGGCTGGAACTGGTACTGGCCGCCATCGAGCGGGCCGGTCTGCGCCCCGGCGAGCAGATGGCCATCTCACTCGATGTGGCTGCATCCGAGTTCGGTACGGCCGGACGATACAGTTGGGCCTTGAGGCCCGCGAGATCGACAGCGGCACGTTGATCGAGTTGCTGCGCGACTGGATTGTCCGCTACCCGATCGTCGCGGTCGAAGATCCGGTCGCCGAAGAGGATATCGAAGGATTTCAAATATTTACGGAAGCGGTCGGCGATCGCATTGCGGTGGTCGGCGACGATCTGCTGGTCACAAATGCTGCCCGTGTGCGGCAGGCGGCGGCGGCGCGTCAGTGCAATGCCCTGCTCGTCAAGCCGAACCAGGCCGGCACCCTTAGCGAGGCGAGGGCCGCACTCGAGGCAGCCCGGGACGCCAGCTGGACCAACATCGTGTCGGCCCGGTCCGGCGAAAGCGAAGACGTGACGATCGCCCATCTGGCGGTTGGCTGGGGCGCGCAGATGCTGAAAGTCGGCTCGTTCGCACGTTCCGAGCGACTGGCCAAATGGAACGAGGGGTTGCGGATCGCCGAGCAGTTGGGTGGTCGCGGCGTCTTGCCGCCCCGTCATGCCTTCCCGTGGGGTCGCAGCGGTTCCGGTGGTTAACCGGTTAAATTCGCGACAGGAAGTCCAGCAGGGTCGCGTTGAATTCGTCCGCCTTTTCGATATTCGACAGATGCGCGGCATCGTCGATGATCGCCAGCTCCGATCCGCCGATGCGTTCGTGGATGAGCTTGGAAGCCGATAGCGGGGTGCTGGGATCCTCGGCGCCGACGATGATGCAGGTGGGCGCGGTGATCCGTGACAACGAGGCGGTCTGATCCATGTCGCGAATCGCCATGCAACATCCGGCATAGCCTTCGACCGGGGTTCTCTCGATCATCCGGCGGACGCGGTCGATGGCATCCGGCCGGGTCGCGTGGAACGGCGCGGTGAACCAGCGGCCGAGCGTCGCGTCCGAGGTTGTCGCCATGCCGCCCTCGCGGGCCAGGGCAATCCGTTCGTCCCACATCTCGGGCGGCGGCATATGGGCCGACGTGTCGCACAAGACGAGGCTTTTCAAGATCTCGGGATGGCGCACGCCAAGCGTCTGGCCGATCATCCCGCCCATCGACAGGCCGACGAAATGCACCGATTCGATGCCGAGATGGCGCAGCAGGCCTCTCACGTCGTCGGCCAGCATATCGAAGGAGTACGGGGCTGGCGTCACGGCGCTCTGTCCATGGCCGCGCTGGTCGTAGCGTAGGACGCGGTAGTCCCGGCTCAAAGCGGCGATTTGATCGTCCCACATCGATAGATTCGACGACAGGCTGTTTGACAGCATGACGACCGGCGCCGTCGCCGGGCCGTCGGAGGCAAAGGCGATGCGGCAGCCGCCGATCTCTGCAGTGTCGAGGGTCATGGATCGGGTTCCGCCGACTATCGAGGGGGATGGGAATGGTGAGCGCGGCAGGATTCGAACCTGCGACCCGCTGATTAAAAGTCAGCTGCTCTGCCAACTGAGCTACGCGCCCTCAAATTCCGGCCGATTCCCGGCCGGCCGGCGAGGCAGAACATAGGGAGGGCGGTAACAAGGGTCAATGACTGTTTCCGGGCGATGCACGCTCGTCCAGAACCCGGTTTTCGATCGTCATGCGCCATCCCAGCAGGATCGCGTTGGCCGCCGAGAAGCCGAGGGCGATCTGCCACGCGCCGAAGGCCAGCGGCAACACCGCGATCTCCGCCGCGACGAGCGCATAGTTGGGATGACGCATCCAGCGATAGGGCCCGCGTCGCGACAGCGGCTCGCCGGGCAGCGTGATGATGCGGGTCGTCCAGTATGGCCCAAGGCTGGCGATGATCCAGACGCGAAGGCACTGCAGAGCCAGGAACGTGGCGAGGAGCGCCCAGTCCGGCGCCGTGGCGCCGGGAACCGCGAAAAACAGGGCGACAAGCCATGCCGCGTGAAGCAGCACGATGAGCGGGTAGTGCCCGGCGCCGACCTCGTATCCGCCACGCGCCAGCAGTCGTACCTGGTTCCTGCGGGACAGCAGGAGTTCGGCCAGCCGCACGACGCCCACTGCGATGACGATCCACTGCGCGAGGCCCATTCAGACGCCCTGTTCAAGCGTCGCGAAACCGGCTGTGAAGCCGGGGCCGAGGGCACCCAGCAGCATGCGGCCGCGCGCTCCGTTCGCCAGCACGCGCTCCAGCACGAACAGCACGGTTGCCGCCGACATGTTGCCGTATTCGCGCAGCACCGAGCGCGCGTTGGCGAGTGCCTCGGCCGGCAGGTCGAGGGCCGCCTGCAGCGCATCGATCACCTTGGCGCCGCCGGGATGCATCACGAAGTGATCGACATCGTTCAGCGTATGACCGTGCGCCGACAGGAAGCTTTCCGTGGCGGCGCGATAGTGCTGCCGAACAAGCGCCGGAATGTCCCGGCTGAACAGCACGCCAAAGCCGTCATCCTCGACCTGCCAGCCCATGACATCGAGCGATGCGGGCCAGGTATGCTCGCCACTGGCGGTGATCGCCGGCCCGTCGGCGTCACAGGAAATCAACGCGGCAGCGGCGCCATCACCAAACAAAGCTGTGGCGACGATGTTGCTGTTCGACTGGTCACCCGGTCGAAAGGTGAGGCCGCACAGCTCGACCACCAGAAGCAGCCAGCGCGAACCGGGGTCGGCGCGGGCCAGGGCGGCGGTCCGCGACAACCCGAGCACGCCGCCGGCGCAGCCGAGGCCGAACACCGGCAGGCGCTGGACATCGCGTCGGAAATCCATGCGTTCCAACAGCCGGGCGTCAAGGCTGGGCGTCGTCATCCCTGTGGTCGACACGACGACGATGCCGTCGACCTGGGCTGGTGCAATTCCGGCCCCTTCCAGACACTGCATCGCCGCCCGATGCAGCAGATCCACGGCGGACTCGACGAAACGGTCGTGGCGCTCGCGCCAGCCGTGCGGCTGCAGGTACCACGACAGCGGAACACTCGAGTAGCGCCGTTCGATGCCGGCGTTGGCATAGATCGGCCGCATGCGGTCGAAAGCCTCCGGACGTCCGCAAAACACCGAGACTGCGGCTTCGGCGACATCCTGCTGACGGATTTCCATGGCCGGGACCGTCAGCGCAAGGCTCTGGAGGCGTGGTGTAACGCTCATGGCTCTCGCAGGGCTGGTTGTCGAAATGATATACATCCGGCAGGCGCCGGTATTCCGTCGTCCCGTTACACGCCCTGTCACGATTGCGAGAGGCACCATGTTCGAGGGATTTGAGCAACGACGGATCGATGCCGGAGAGGTCGCGATCAACGCCGTGGTCGGCGGCGGCGGCCCGCCGCTGCTGTTGCTGCACGGCTATCCTCAGACCCACGTGATGTGGCGCAAGCTCGCGCCGGCGTTGGCCAGTCGCTTCACCGTGGTTGCCACCGACCTGCGCGGCTATGGCGACAGCGACAAACCCGTAGGGGATTCTAGGCATGAGACCTATTCTAAAAGGCGCATGGCCGAAGATCAGATCGCCGTCATGGCGGCGCTCGGCTATGACCGGTTCCGGGTGGCGGGCCATGATCGGGGCGGGCGTGTCACGCACCGGATGTGCCTCGACCATCCAGACCGGGTTCAGCGGGCCGCCGTGCTCGATATCGTCCCGACCCACACGATCTTCGCCAACCTCAACATGGAGGTTGCCTACGGCTACTACCACTGGCTCTTCCTGAGCCAGCCGTTCGACCTGCCGGAACGGCTCATCGGGGCCGAACCCGACTATTATCTCGAGCGCAAGCTCGGCCAATGGAGCGCCGGCATGGAGGGATTCGAGGCGGCGGCGCTTGCCGAATACCGGCGGTGCTTCCGTGATCCGGCGACGATTCACGCCAGCTGCGAGGATTACCGCGCCGCTGCCACCATCGACCTTGTCCATGACGAAGCCGACTTTGATCGGCGGATCACCTGCCCGTTGTTCGTGCTATGGGGTGCCAAGGGCTTGATGCACAAATGCTATGACGTACTCGACACGTGGCACGCCAAAGGCACGGATGTGCGCGGCCGGGCGCTCGAATGCGGCCATTACCTGCCCGAAGAGGCGCCGGCCGAAACCTTGGCCGAATTCCTGGATTTTTTCGCGGCATGACCGGCAAAGTCGTTCTGGCATTTCGCGACTCCGCCGTATATATGGAGCCGCGCCGGCGCAACGGTGCATGGCAACTGCGAGAGGGTTGACGTGGGAGACCGGTCCCCAGAAGACGGCGATATCGAAGCCGCAACGGCGAGTCCGGCGGAAAACGCCGACGGCCGTGAGGAGAAACGACGTGTCAAGACGCTCGGCTTCTTCGCCCGGCTGCGGGCCTATTTCCTTGCCGGCGTGCTTGTCACGACACCGCTCGCCGTGACCATTGCGCTGGCCACGTGGCTGATCGAACTCGTCGACAGCCGCGTGGTGCCGCTGATTCCCCAGAAGTACAACCCCGACTTCTACCTCAAGGAATATCTCGGTTACGAGATCGGCCTGCCCGGGCTCGGCCTGATCGTTCTGATCATCTTCATCACTCTCGTTGGCGCGCTTACCGCCGGCTTTCTCGGCCGCATCGTGCTGCGGTTCTACGAGAACATGCTCAACCGCATGCCGGTCGTCCGCAGCGTGTACGGTGCGACCAAACAGATCCTCGAAACCGTCCTGCAACGCCAGTCGAACGCGTTTCGGCAACCGGTGCTGGTGGAATATCCGCGGCGCGGCATCTGGGCGGTGGGATTCATTACCGGGCGGACCGAGGGCGAGGTTCAGAACCTGATCGCCGATGATCTGATCAACGTGTTTCTGCCGACCACCCCGAACCCGACGTCTGGGTTCCTGCTGTTCGTGCCACGCGATGATCTGATCAAGCTCGACATGTCGGTCGAGGAGGCGATCAAGATGGTGATCTCCGCCGGCATCGTCACGCCGCCGGACCGCCGGCCGCCGCAAATCCAGGAAACCCCCGTGACCGGCTCGCGGGAGACCTGGGCAGAGCGATATGAACCGAGCGCGGCCGCTAACCGGACCGAAGAGTGACCGCGGCGGCATCCCTCTCGAAAAGGTACAAAAGAACCCGCAACGCCTTGCCCCGCGTGCTTTCCAGGGCCGGATCGCGGTCCAGGATCAGCTTTGCGTCGTCTCGTGCGACCGCCAGCAGTTCGACATGCGCGGCCAGGTCGGCAAGTCGGAAGGCGGGCAGTCCGCTCTGTCGCACGCCGAGAAGCTCGCCGGCACCGCGCAGGCGCAGGTCCTCTTCCGCGATCCGGAAACCGTCGTCGGTCTCGCGCATCACGTTGATCCGCGCCCTTGCCGTCTCGCCCAATGCCTGACTGTACAGCAACAGGCACGTTGAGGGCTGCTCGCCGCGGCCGACGCGGCCGCGCAGCTGGTGCAACTGCGCAAGGCCGAACCGCTCTGCATGCTCGATGACCATGACAGTGGCTTCCGGCACGTCGATTCCCACCTCCACCACCGTGGTTGCGACGAGGATGGCGGCATCGCCCTCCGCGAACCGCTCCATCGCAGCGTCCTTGTCGGCGCTCTTCATCTGGCCGTGCAGCAGCGCCACCCGTTCCCCGAATCGCGCCGACAGGGTGGCAAATCGGTCTTCGGCGGCGGCCAGGTCACTGGCCTCGGATTCCGCCACCAGAGGGCACACCCAGTAGACGCGCGCGCCGGCGGCGCATGCCCGCGCGACCGCGTCGACGACCTCGTCCATGCGCGATAGCGGCACAGCTCTGGTGGCGACCGGCTGCCGCCCGGCCGGCTTCTCGGTCAGGCGCGAGCTGTCGAGGTCGCCATAGGCGGTCAACATCAGGCTTCGCGGGATCGGCGTCGCCGTCATCACCAGCATGTCGACACCGGTCCCCTTGGCGGCGAGATCAAGCCGTTGGTGGACCCCGAACCGGTGCTGCTCGTCGATCACCGCCAGCATCAGATCCGCGAACCGCACGGATTCCTGGAACAGCGCATGGGTGCCCACGACGATTCCGATAGATCCGTCGGCCAGGCCGTCCAAAACGCGGCGCCGCTCCGCGGTCCGGTCCCGTCCGGAGAGCAGGGCCGCTTGCTCTCCGGCCGCCTGCATCATCGGCGCGATCGTCTCGTAATGCTGCCGCGCGAGCAGCTCGGTGGGCGCCATGAACGCGGCCTGGCCGCCGCATTCGACGGCGTTCAGCATGGCAAGCACAGCGACCACCGTCTTGCCGCTGCCGACATCGCCCTGGAGCAGCCGCAACATGCGCCCCGGCGACGCCATATCCGCGAGGATTTCGTCGAGCGCCGTCCGTTGCGAGTGCGTCAGCGCGAAGGGCAGGGCGTGGAGCATCGCCCGCCTCAACCTGCCATCCCCGCTGATCGCCCGGCCGGGGCGCTGGCGTTGCCGTGCCCGGATCAGCACCAGGGCGAGTTGGTTGGCCAGCAGTTCGTCATAGGCCAGCCGCTCCCGCGCCGTCGCGGTCGGCGACAGCGCGTCCTCGCCATCCGGCGCATGTGCCGCCCGCAGCGCCGTCAGCCAGGAGTCCCAGCCGCGCCTGGCCTGGAAGGCCGGGTCAAGCCACTCCGGGAGCTCCGGCGCGCGAACAAGAGCTGCGGCAATGGCTTTGGCCAGCGTCTTCGGGCTGAGCCCCGCCGTCATCGGGTAGACGGCCTCGACGCGCCGGATCGAATCGGCTTCGTCCGGCGGCACGATGTGATCGGGGTGCGGCATCTGGACTTCATCGCGATACTGTTCCAACCGTCCGCTGACCACGCGGGTCTCGCCGACCGGCAGCACACGCTCCAGATAGTCCTGCCGCGCGTGAAAGAACACGAGATACAGGAAGCCGGTTTCATCGCCGCACAACACCCTGTGGGGCGAACGCCTGTCGCGTGGCGGGAAATGCGATTCGACGCGCAGCGTGAGGGTCACGACGGGTCCGAATGGCGCCTCCGCCACCTTCGGCGAAAACCGACGATCCACGACGTCGCGCGGCAGGTGCCAGAGCAGATCGACGACTCGTGGCCCGGCGAGCCGTTCCACCTGCCTGGCCACCTTTGGGCCGATGCCCGGCAGGCTGGTGGCGGGCGCAAACAGGGGAAACAGGATTTCGGGACGCAAAGCGGACTCGCGTGGCTATCCGTTCGAAGCCGCAGACCGAACGCGGCGATGCCGGCCCGATTTTAGCGGATGTTGGCGGTGCGGCAAGGCTCGCCATAACCACAGGGGATTTACGTTGCGCGCCAGTCACTCTATATGCTGACCGGTCATGGCTGATCCGAACGACCCCCTGACGACCCGCCGCAAGCGTCTGCTGTTCCGTAGCTGGCATCGGGGATCCCGCGAGATGGACCTGTTGCTCGGGCGCTTTGCGGAACGCCATCTGCCGACATTTTCCGAGCGCCAGCTGGACCTGTTCGAGGAGCTGCTCGAGGCCGGCGACCCGGATCTGTTCGCCTGGCTGGCCGGTCGCGAGCCGCCGCCGTCCGGGCTAAACCATGACGTCATGCGGCTGTTCCTGAACTTCAAATATCACGATCAATAGTTTGATAAATATCGGAAAATACCTCGTTAAATCGGGCCGGACGAGCTGCGGTTCGGTGCCTGACGGGCTCGACGCCGTGTTGCTCGGTGCTGCCGCTGGTGCGGACAGCGCGCGGCCGGTCCTTCATATCGCCCGTGACGATTCCCGCATGGCGGCGATGGCCGAAATGCTGCAATTCACGGCGCCCGGCCTAGCCGTCTGGACCCTTCCGGCCTGGGATTGCCTGCCGTACGACCGTGTCTCGCCGAATGCGGAAATCGTTGCAAGACGGCTGGACGTGCTGTCGCGTCTTGCGCAGGGGGGTGCCGGCCCGGCGGTCATGATCACCACGGTCAGCGCCCTCCTGCAGCGTGTTCCACCGCGCGCGGCCCTGGCCGATACGACCCTCGTGGCCGAAGTCGGCGAGGACGTGCCGCAGCCACAGTTGCTGACCTTTTTCGCGGACAACGGCTATCACAGGGCCGGAACCGTCCGCGAGCCAGGCGAATTTGCGATTCGCGGAGGGATCGTGGACGTGTTTCCGCCCGGCGCAGCGGAGCCCCTGAGGCTGGATTTTTTCGGAGACGAGCTGGAAGCCGTCCGTCGTTTCGATGCGATGACCCAACGCAGCACGGGGACGGAACACGGGTTCTCGCTGCGGCCTGTCAGCGAGATTTCGCTGACCGAGGCGACGATCCAGCGCTTCCGACACGGCTACCGGCAGCTGTTCGGCGCGGCAATCGACTCCGACCCGCTCTACGAGGCGATCAGCGCCGGACAGCGCCACATCGGCATGGAGCACTGGTTGCCGCTGTTCCACGAGCGGCTCGAAACGCTGTTCGACTATCTTCCCGATGCGGCCGTCACCATGGATCACCAGGCCGATGAGGCGGCCGCCGCGAGGCTGGACCTTATCGCCGAGTATTACGATGCACGCACCGAGATGCTGCCCGCCAGCCAGCGCGAGGCGCGGAGCGCCGCCACCGCAGCGCCGCCCTACAAGCCGGTTCCGCCGGAAATGATGTTTCTCGATGTGACGCATTGGAAGGACCGGCTGGGCAACCGGCCGGTTGTGCGTTTCGTGCCATTTGCCTTACCGGTCGACAGTGCGAATGCGATCGACGCCGGAGGGCGCCGAATACAGGATTTCTCCGCTGCTCGCGCCAGGCCGGACGTGCAGTTGTTCGATGCGGTGCGGGATCGCATGGCCGCCGACGTGCGGCGCGGCACGGTGTTGGTGACCGCACATACAAAGGGATCCCGCGAGCGCCTGGCGGCGCTGTTGGACGAACACGGTGTCGGCCCGCTGGTTCCGGTCGGCGCCTGGGGGGAGGCCCGCGAGTTGCCGGCCGGCGCGATCGGCACGGCGGTAGTCGGGCTTGATCATGGCTTTTCCGCCGACGGGATCGCCGTATACAGCGAGCAGGACATCCTCGGCGAACGCCTCGGCCGCGCGGTGCGCCGCGAGCGGCGCCCGGAGAACTTCATTGCCGAGTATTCGACGCTCAGCGAAGGCGATCTGGTGGTCCACGTCGATCACGGGATCGGCCGTTACGACGGCCTGGAGACCCTGACCGTGGAACGGGCCCCGCACGACTGCCTGCGCCTGCTCTATCAGGGCGGCGACAAGCTCTACCTGCCGGTCGAAAACCTCGACGTCCTGTCCCGTTTCGGGTCCGAGGACGCCGACGTGCATCTCGACCGGCTCGGTGGTCCGGCCTGGCAGGCGCGCAAGGCGAAGGCGAAGGAGCGGATCCGCGACATCGCCAACGAGCTGCTGAAAGTGGCGGCGGCGCGACAGCTCCGCAAGGGCGTGGTGCTCGATGCGCCGCACGGCCCCTACGATGAGTTCTCGGCGCGTTTCGGCTGGACGGAAACCGACGACCAGCAGCGAGCAATCGACGATGTGGTGGACGATCTGGTTTCCGGCAGGCCGATGGACCGACTGATCTGCGGCGACGTGGGTTTCGGCAAGACCGAGGTTGCGTTGCGGGCCGCCTTCATCGCGGTGACCCAGGGATATCAGGTCGCGGTCATAGTGCCGACGACGCTCCTCGCGCGGCAGCACTATGGCAATTTCCGCGAACGGTTCACCGGCCTTCCCGTTCGCGTCGCCCAACTGTCGCGCCTCGTCGCCGGCAAGGAGGCGGCACGTGTCAAGGACGGCATTGCCGACGGCACGATCGATATCGTCATCGGCACCCATGCGCTTCTCGGTAAGGGCATCCGTTTCGCCAATCTCGGCCTTCTGGTGGTCGATGAGGAGCAGCATTTCGGAGTCGCGCAGAAGGAACGCCTCAAGCAATTGCGATCCGAGGTTCACGTGCTGACTCTGACCGCCACCCCGATACCGCGGACCCTGCAGATGGCGCTGACTGGGGTGCGCGAGATGAGCATCATCGCTACGCCGCCGGTCGATCGTCTGGCGGTCCGGACTTTCGTACTGCCCTATGATCCGGTGATTGTCCGCGAGGCGATCCTGCGCGAGCAATACCGCGGCGGCCGGACGTTCTATGTTTGCCCCCGCATCGCCGACCTCTCGCGGGTCCACAACCGGCTGGCCAAGCTCGTGCCGGAGGTCAGGATCGGCGTCGCGCACGGCCGGATGCCCGCGCGCCAGCTTGAGGAGGTTATGGCGGGTTTCCTCGAGGGTCGCTACGATGTCCTGCTCAGCACCAACATCATCGAATCCGGGCTCGACATTCCCGAGGCCAACACCATGATCGTGCATCGGGCCGACCGGTTCGGCCTGGCGCAGCTTTACCAGATCCGCGGGCGGATCGGCCGCTCGAAGACACGGGCTTACGCGTATCTTACCCTGCCGCCAGGCCAGGTCTTGTCGTCGTCGGCGCAAAAGCGCCTGGAAGTGATGCAGACGCTGGATACGTTGGGTGCGGGATTCACCCTGGCGAGCCACGACCTCGACATTCGAGGCGCCGGCAATCTCCTTGGTGAGGAGCAATCCGGGCATATTCGCGATATCGGCGTCGAATTGTACCAACACCTCCTGCAGGAAGCGGTCGCGGCGGCTGCCGGGGAGGAAACGGAACTGCCGGAGGATCGCTGGACGCCGCAGATCTCGCTGGGCACGCCCGTGCTGATTCCCGACGACTACGTCCCCGACCTGCCGGTCCGGCTCGGCCTGTACCGGCGCCTCGCCCATCTCATGGCAAAGCCTGAGGTCGAAGCCTTCGCGGCGGAGTTGATCGACCGGTTCGGTCCGCTCCCGGAAGCGGTGGAAAACCTTCTACAGGTGATCACCATCAAGCAGCTGTGCCGGCTCGCCGGTATCGAAAAGGTCGAGGCGGGCCCGAAAGGGGCGGTATTATCGTTTCGACAGAACCGGTTTGCCAGGCCGGAGGCACTGATCGGATACATCCAGAAGAATACTGGCACCGTAAAACTGCGGCCTGACCATCGTCTGGTTTTCATGCGGCCCTGGGGCGATCCCCGGGTGCGCACCAAGGCGGTGCGGAAGCTGCTTGAAGAGCTCGCTGCACTGAGCGCCGGAGAGAGCGCCGCCGCGTGACCGGTGCTCAGGGGCCAGCGGGGGCGCGCGCCTCTTCGTCTACGAGGTCGAAGACCGGCCCGAATGCATCGGGCTGCTGGGCGCCGACGATCGCATAGCGTCCTTCGACGATGAAGCACGGCACACCGGTGATGTTCAGGGAGACCGCGAACTCATGCTCGGCGCGGACCTCCTCATCGTCGTCCCGACCGGAGAGATATCGCCGGCTGTCCGCAACATCCATGCCGCATTCGCCCGCGATATCGGCCAACACGGCGTCATCGCTGAGATCACGGCCCTCGATGAAATAGCCCCGGAACAATGCTTCGACCAAATCGCCATCTTGACCGCTGCGCGCCGCATGCCGGATCAGCCGGTGGGCCTGCACCGTGTTCGGCGTCCGCTCGATCTCCTGGAACGCGAACGGAATGCCGACCTCGCGGCCGGCCTGACCGACCGCTTCGTAAATCTGGCTCGCCCGCTCATGGCCACCGAACTTGAGCGCCAGATATGCCTTGCGCGCCATGCCCTCGGGCGGCATGCCGGGATTGAGCTGGAAGGTCCGCCAGCGGATCGTCGCGTCGGTGGTTCGCCCGAACAGTTCCAGCGCGGTTTCCAGGCGGCGCTTGCCGATGTAGCACCAGGGACAGATCGGATCGGAGAAGACGTCGATTATCATGCCGGCGTTGTACCACCTTTGCCGCCGCCGCTGGTATGCGCGGCGATCACGTTACGGTGAGGGTCGAGCGGGGCTGCCTTGCGGCGCTAGACGAGCTTGTTGCTGGCTCGCTTGGCCAGCCTCTCCACGGTGTCGCCGGGCTCGAGTTCGACAAGCGCCGCCTGGATATAAACCTCGATGCCGACGGGCACATTATCGGTCAGGCCGAATTCGGTTTGATGCAGCACGCCGATGACTCTGCGGCGGACCCGGTCTGCATCCTGGGGCCCGGTTTCCGGCAACAGCATGAGGAACTCGTCGGATCCCGCGCGCCCGACGATATCCTCGACCCTGACCAGACCGGCCAGCCAGTCGGCCACCTGCTGGCGCAATCGCAACGCGTTGTCATTGCCGTACAACGCCGCCACCTCGCCGATCGTCGGGATGAAGAACAGGATCGCCGCCGACGGTCTGCCCGAAGCCGCGGCATCCTGCTCGAGCCGGCGCATATGGGCCTCGAGGAACTCCGCCGAATAGATGCTGCCGAGACCGTCGGCCGACTTCTCGTCCAGTGCACTGGCGATTCGTCGTGCCAGCGCGCGGCGGACCGCCCGGCCCCGAGCCAGCATTTTCAGATGCACATCGACGAAGTCGCAGTCGATCGGCATGTGCGCGACGACGCTGGCGCCCTGCGCATAGGCTTCAGCCTGGTCGGAAAAGGCGCCTGCTTCGGCCACAACGAACAGAGGCAGGTCGAACAGACGGCGGTCTCCGCGGATTGAGCGACAGAAGAATGCGCTCCTGTCCCGGGATTCCGCGCCCTTCACATAAACCAGCGCGCCGGCGAAATCCGCGCCGCTGCGGTCGATCAGGCGTGAACGAGCACGGTAAGGATCCGGTTCCGCCTCGTACTCGATGCCGGTTTTCGAAAGAAGCGGACACATTGTGGCGAACTCCTCCTGTCCGACGCCAACGACGAGAAGGCGATAGCCTGAATCGGGCAGATCCACCTCGACGCTGGTGTCGACGGTAATGCCGAATTCGCCGGCCGTCTCGGCGCGCCGCAGCAACTCCGCCTCCATATTGCTGAGCCGCACCAACGGCACCAGCCGGGCCAGTATTTCGGTATTCTCCGCCGCCTGCTCGAAGACGTCATCGGCGCCGGCATCGTAACAGGCGTGCAGCGTATCCCGCACGGCCCCGACATCGACCGCGACGATGGGAATATGCCGTGTTTGCGCATTTCCCTTCAGAGTGCGGATGACGTCCAACCCATTCGGTTGGGCGGCGCCGACCAGGGCGACGTTCGGGTTCCTGGCCGCGATTGTTTCCGCGAGGCCGTCACCGGCCGGTGTGGTCTCGCAACGGTAACCTGCCTTCTCGAGGATCTCGGACCGGTCGGCCGCGGCTGAGGCGCCGGCGATCAGTATGTAGGCTCCGATTCCCATGTCGGCCCCTCGGCTGATGCGGTTGTCCGCGGCCAATAGTCCGATTCTGGCACCCGGCCGTCCACAAGAATCTATACGCCGAACTTGGACGCGGGGGGATTTGCGCTAGATCAACGACTCGCACCGTTTCGCGGCAGGACAATCCGTTGCAAGAACAAGAAACGTCATGGAGTCGAAGGGGGAGCCGTGCAAGTTCCTGTACAGATCACCTTCCGCGGCATGGATACCTCGCCCGCGGTCGAGCGCCGAATCCGAGAGAAAGTCAGCAAGCTAGAGACCTTTTACGACCGTATCATCTCGTGCCGAGTCGTCGTCGAGGCACCCCACAGGCGGCACCAGAAGGGCAAGCTGTACCTTGTGTCCATCGACGTGACGGTTCCCGGCGGCGAGTTGGTCGTCAACACCGGCAAACGGTTCAATCATTCGCACGAGGACGTCTACGTGGCGCTGCGCGACGCGTTCAACGCGATTCGCCGGCAGCTGGAAGACCATTCCCGGGCGTCGCGCGGCCAGGTGAAAAGCCACGAGGCACCGCCGCACGGCGTCATCGTACGGCTGTTCCCGGATCACGGTTTCATCAGTACGTCCGAACAGGGAGAAATCTACTTCCACCGCAACAGCGTGGTCGATGGGCAGTTCGATCAGCTGGAGGAGGGGGCGGAGGTGCGGTTCGCCGCGACGCAGGGCGAGAAGGGACTGCAGGCGACGACGGTTTACGTCGTAGGCAAGCAGCATGTCGTGGAGCGCTGACCGGGCCTTGACCGCAGCGCTGGTGCGTTGGACGGCTATGGCCGTGTCGCGGCAACGAGGCAGGCTTCGAGGATATCCAGCGCGGCGTCGATATCATCCGCGGTTGCCGTCAGCGGCGGAGTCAGCGTGAGAACGTTGCCCATGCTGACCTTGAAGCTGAGGCCGCGCTCGAGCGCCCGGTAGAGGACCTCTTCTGCAAGGCCGTTGGCCGGTGCGCGTGTGGCGCGGTCCTCGACGAGTTCGATTCCCATCAACAGGCCCCGCCCACGCACGTCGCCGACGGCGGGAATGCGATCCATCAGCTCGTTCATCCGCGCCATCGCGCGTTCGCCCATGCGCGCGGCGTTCTCGGCAAGCCGGTCCTCCTCGATGATCTCGATCGTGGTGAGGGCCGCGCGCGCGGTGACCGGGTTCTTCTCGTGCGTGTAGTGTCCGAACGCCCAGTCCCCGCCGACATCGAGGTCGGGCCGGCAAATCGTCGCGGCGATGGGGAGGATGCCGCCGCCCAGCGCCTTGCCGAGAACCATGATGTCCGGGACGACCCCGTCATGCTCGCAGGCGAACATGCGGCCGGTCTTGCCCAGCCCCGTCGGAATCTCGTCAAAGATCAGCAGCGCTCCGAACGCGTCGCAGGCGGCACGGATCTTCGCCCAGAATCCGGGCGGCGCGAAATAGGGGACGGCACGGCTCGGTTCGGCGACGACGGCCGCGATATCGCCTTCCTTCTCCAACGTGTAGCGAACCAGTTCGGCGCAGACGGAGCCGCATGCTTCGGTATGCTGCGTGCGGCTGTCGTGCGAGTGGCCGAACGGGTTGCGGTAGCAGCCGAAGGGCGGCAGATGCTCGGCGCCAGGCAGCAGCGGGCCCGCCGGGCCGGAGCGGAACAGCTGCTCACCACTTATGCTCGCCGCGCCGAATCCGGCACCGTGGAACGAGTCCCAGAACGACAGGGTCTTGAACCGCCCGGTCGCGGCGCGAGCGACCTTGAGGGCGATCTCGACCGCATCCGAACCGCCGGTTGCGAACAGCACCTTTTCCAGCGGCCCGGGGGTGATCTGCGCCAGCTTTCGGGCGAGCGCCACGGCGGGCTCGCAGGTGAACCGGCGGGGTGCGAAGGGCAGGGCGTCCATCTGCGCCGCGATCGCGTCTTTCAAGCGCGGGTGGCCGTAGCCGATATGGTGAACGTTGTTGCCGTGGAAATCCATGTAGCGCCGGCCGTCGAGATCCTCGATCCAGATTCCCTCGGCCTTCGCCACCGCGGCAAGGCAGGGTGTGGACACGGACTGGTGCAGGAAATAGCGCGCGTCGTCCTCGAGCAGCGCGCGGCTCGCATCGCCGATGGTGCGCGCCGCCCACTGTCGGCGGCGCCGCGAGGTGTTAACGTCGCCCTCGCCGGGCGCCGGACCGCCATTTGCCTTCACCTTACCGTCGCTCATGCGCGGATTCCGTCGGTGTGCACATGGTCTGCAGGGACATGTCGAGCATGCGTTCGGCGCACCTCCCCGACGCGGCGTGTTATTGGCGGATGGGGTGGGATTCGAACCCACGAGAGGCGTAAACCCCTGCCGGTTTTCAAGACCGGTGCCTTAAACCGCTCGGCCACCCATCCGGCGACAGGGCCATATCTAATGCGGGCCGAAAGAGGCGTCTACCGTCTTGCCCCCGAGACCGCCATAGTCGGACCACAGTTGCCTGTTATCCGCACGGTTTCCAGGCCGTCCCGGAGCGGAACATATTGCCTGCATTGCGGCTGTATGGCACAAGTTATGGTACAGATGCGGCCGAAATCCCAGAGCGAGAAATGCCTTCTTCGAAAGCGAAACCGGCGGTACTGCTGATGATCCTGCTTCTGGCGGCCGCCGGCAACCTGCCAGCACGCGCCCAGACGCCGGCGGCACCGTCGCCGGCCGTTCAACCCTTTGCTGAGTGGCTCACGGAGTTGAGGTCCGAGGCCCGCCAGCGCGGCATTTCCGAGGCCATCCTGGCCGATGCGCTCGACAGAATCGAACCGGTTCCGCGCGTGATCGAACTCGACCGCAATCAGCCCGAGTTCACGCTGACGTTCAAGGAATACCTCACGCGGGTTGCCCCGGAGCATCGCATTGCGATGGGACGCAAGCGGCTGGCGCAGAATCGGGACTTGCTCAACGCAGTCTATCGCAGCTACGGCGTGCCGCCGCACATGATCGTCGCGCTGTGGGGAATCGAGACCGATTTCGGCCGGTTGACCGGCGGCTTCAAGGTGATTCCGGCGCTGGCCACACTGGCCCATGACGGCCGCCGCAGCGCATTCTTCCGGCGGGAGCTCTTCAACGCGCTGACGATCCTGGAGCAGGGCCACATCAAACCGGCCGACATGGTCGGTTCCTGGGCTGGGGCGATGGGCCAGTGCCAGTTCATGCCGTCGAGCTTCCTCAATTTCGCTGTGGACCGGGACGGAGACGGGCGCAAGGACATCTGGAAAACCAAGGCCGATATATTCGCGTCCGCGGCGAACCTGTTGGCCGGCAGCGGCTGGGAGCGCGGTTGGACCTGGGGTCGGCCGGTGCGTCTGCCCGACGTGTTTGATCTCGGGGTCGAGGGGCTGGACACGGAGAAACCCCTTTCGGAGTGGCACGCGCTGGGCATCCGCAGGGCCGACGGCCGCGATCTCCCGAAGGCGCAGATCAAAGCCTCGCTGATCATGCCGGATGGTCCGGACGGGCCTGTTTTTCTGGTATATAACAATTTCCGCGTCATCTTGCGCTGGAACCGCTCCGATTACTTTGCCCTGACTGCGGGGTATCTTGCGGACCGAATCGCGGGCAAGAACACGGTGATATTCGGCGAATGAAACAGCCGCGGCCAAAATCGCGTACGCCTGGACGCTTGCTGTGTTGTCTCGCCGGGCTCCTGCTGGTGTCGGCCTGCACCAAGCCGAGCGGACCGGCGTCCGAGGGGCCGGGCGCCTACAAGGTCGGCAAACCCTATCAGGTGGCCGGGCAGTGGTATTATCCGAAGGTCGATTACGCATACAGGGAAAAGGGCCTCGCGTCATGGTACGGCCCGAATTTCCATGGCCGACCGACGGCGAACGGCGAGATCTTCGACATGCACCGGGTGAGCGCCGCCCACAAGACGCTGCCCTTGCCGAGCGTGGTCCGCGTGACCAATCTTGAAAACGGGCGCAGCCTGGTAGTCCGCGTCAACGATCGCGGTCCGTTCGTTCGTGGCCGCATCATCGACCTTTCGCACAGAGCGGCTGAGCTCCTGAGCTTCGTGGAGCAGGGGACGGCGCGGGTCGAAGTCCAGCTGCTCCTGGAGTCGAGCCGCCAGGTGGCTCTCGCGGCCGGCGCGGCGACTCACCCTGACTTCGGTCCACCGCCACCGAAAGCGGCGCCGAGCATAGAGGTCACCATCGAAAACCTGGACCAGCAGGACGCCACAACCGTCGCCAGGGACACCGGGGACAGCGCGCCCCGGCCAACGGTCCGCGTGGCCGCGGCCGATCCCAAAGCGCCAGTCAATCCCCCGCCCTACGACGGCATGACCAACATCGGGACCGACGCGTCCCTGTCCGGCGAGGAGGCCCCCGGCGGCGCGGAGTCGCCGCAGTTTGGCGAAACACTGGCTGTCGTACCGGTCGGACAAACTCCCGATATCTTCATCCAGGCCGGCGCCTTCTCACAGTTCGACAACGCCAATCGGCTGCGGGCACGGCTCGGTGTTCTGGGATATCCGGTGCGCGTCCACCAGGTCTACATCACCAACCAGCCGATGTTCCGGGTGCGGGTCGGGCCGCTTTATTCGGTCGAGGCGGCCGACCGGACGCTTGATCGGCTCGTCGCTGCAGGGTATGCCGACGCCCAGATCGTTATCGATTGAAACCGCAACCCATTCACGGAAGACTTGGTTACGCCATGTTTCTAGTACGACGCACGCTTTCCATTCTCGTCCTCTCGCTGGCAATCGGATTGCCTCTGGTCGGACCGGTCAACGCGATCGAAACCACCGCCAAACAGGCGATCGTCGTCGACTACGATACCGGCAACGTCCTGCTGGCGAAGAACGCGGGCGACCGCATCGGTCCGGCTTCGATGACCAAGATGATGACCGTCTATCTGCTCTTCGAGCGCCTGCGCGACGGGCGGCTGTCGCTGGAAGACACGTTGCCGGTGAGTGAGAAGGCGTGGCGCAAGGGCGGCTCGAAGATGTATGTCGAGGTCGGCAAACGCGTGAAGGTCGAGGATCTGATCCGCGGCATCATCGTTCAGTCCGGCAATGATGCGTCGATCGTCGTCGCCGAGGCTCTCGGCGGCACAGAGGACGCCTTCGCCGTGGAAATGACCGAAAGGGCCATCGCCCTCGGCATGACGGGCACAAGTTTCCGCAATTCGAGCGGTTGGCCAGACCCCGACCATTATTCGACGGTGCGCGATCTCGCGGCGCTTGCCGCGGCGACGGTTCGTGATTTCCCGGATTACTATCACTATTACGCGGAACGCAGTTTCACCTTCAGCAAGATCAAACAGGGCAACCGGAACCCGCTGCTCTACAAGAATATCGGGGCCGACGGCCTGAAGACGGGCCACACCGAGGAATCCGGGTTCGGCATTGCGGCGTCGGCCATAAGGGACGGGCGGCGCATTGTCGCCGTCGCCCACGGCATGTCGTCGATGAAGGAACGCGCTGCGCAGGTCGAGCGGTTGATCGAGTGGGCGTTCCGGGAATGGGGACAGTACGCGCTCTTCGACTCAGGCGAGACGGTCGCCGAAATTCCCGTGTGGTTGGGTCAGCATGAGACCGTCCCGGTGTTCATAAAGCGCGATCTCATGGTGGCCGTGCCGCGTAAGTCGCGTCGCCAGATGACCGTCCGCGTGGTTCACCAGGAGGCCGTTCCGGCGCCGGTCGCCAGGGGCGACGAGATTGCCACGCTGGTCGTCTCGGCGCCGGGAATGACGGACGTCTCTGTTCCCCTGTTCGCCGGTGCGGCGGTCGCGGAGCGCAACTTCTTCGGGCGCATCGGAACGGCGATCGGCCAGCTGGTACTGGGCTTCGCCCAGTGATGACGAGCTGGCGATGGCTGGCGGGATTCCAGGACGGTTCATCACGCTGGAAGGCGGGGAGGGGGGCGGCAAATCCACCCAGGCCCGCCGGCTTGCGGACTGGCTCGGCGCGCAAGGCCGCGACGTCGTCCTGACCCGCGAGCCGGGCGGTGCACCGGGCGCCGAGGAGATTCGCCGCCTGCTGGTCGATGGCGACGTCCGGCGCTGGGATCCGCTCGGCGAGGCCCTGCTGCATTTCGCGGCGCGCCGCGATCATCTGCTGCACACGATACTTCCGGGGCTGGAAAGTGGCGCCTGGGTGGTCTGCGACCGTTTCGCCGATTCGACCTCAGCCTATCAGGGCTATGGCCACGGCGTCGATCTTGCGGCGCTCGCCCAGCTATACCGGATCTGCGTCGGCGAACTGAAACCGGACTTGACGCTGATTCTCGACCTGCCGGTGGAGGTGGGACTCGCACGCGCCGCGGCCCGCGGCGCTGGTGAGGATCGGTACGAACGGATGGACCGCGATTTTCACGAGCGGCTGCGCGAGGGATTCCTCGAGATCGCCCGCCGCGAGCCGGACCGGTGCGTGATCATAGATGCGTCGCGCGACGAGGACGCCGTGCACACCGCGATTTGCGCGGCCGTGGATGCGCGCTTGCGGGTCTCTTCGGTGCCATGAACGATCGCGAACCGCGTCCGACGCCGCGTCAGACCTATGACCTGCTCGGCCATGCCGCCGCCGAGCGGGCATTTCTGGATTCCTGGGATTCCGGTCGCATGCACCACGCCTGGTTGCTCGCCGGGCCACGCGGTATCGGCAAGGCGACGCTGGCATATCGGATCGCCCGTTTCGTGCTCGCAGCGGGCGGCGCCCCCAGCCTATTGGAGGACCCGCAGCCGGCCGGCGACGGTCTGGCGATCGCCGCCGATCACCCGATCGCGCGGCAGGTGGCCGGCGGTGGGCATCCCGACCTGCTGACCGTTGAACGCTCGGTGAACCCGAAGAGCGGGAAGCTGCGTGGCGAGATCGTCGTCGAGGACGTGCGGCGGCTGTCGTCTTTCCTTGCGCTGACGACGGCGGCGAGCGCCTGGCGGGTCGTCGTCGTCGATGTGGCCGACGAAATGAACCGCAACGCGGCGAACGCGCTCCTCAAGGGTCTCGAGGAGCCCCCACTGCGCACGCTGTTCCTGCTGGTCAGTCACCGTCCGGGGCGGCTCCTGCCCACGATCCGGTCACGCTGCCGCGTCCTCAGCCTGTCGGCCCTGGACGAGGACCAGGTGGTGACGCTGCTGCCGTCTTTCTGCCCCGGTCTTGCGGAGGAGGAGACATTGGCCGTCGCGCGGCTGTCGGACGGCAGCATCGGGCGTGCACTTGCGCTGGCGGACGCCGGCGGCGCGGCGCTGTACCGGGAGCTCGTCGGGCTGCTGGCCGACGGCGGGCGATTCGACGTCAAGGCCGTGCATGCGCTGGCCGGCAGGGTCGGACGGGCCGGCGCGGAGGAATCGTTCGATCTGCTGGGGCAGCTCATTGAGCGCTGGCTGGCCGGCGCGATCTTGGGACCGGCGCGCGGCGCCATGCCGCCCGAGGTGGTGGACGGCGAAGCCGCCGCAGCGCTCGCGCTGCGGTCCCGCAGCAACCTTGCGAACTGGCTCGAGGTATGGGAAAAGGTGGCCCGCCTGTTTTCCCAGGCCGGGAGCGCAAATCTCGACCGCAAGCAGGTCGTGATCAACGTGTTTCTGATGCTGCAGGCAGCCGCGCGCACCTGATCCCATACAGAGACGCGAACCAGCTTTTGGAGTGCCGCAATGGCGGGCGACAAGACTTATTACATCACGACGCCGATCTATTACGTCAACGATGCGCCGCATATCGGGCACGCCTATACGACGCTGGCCTGTGACGTGCTGGCAAGGTTCAAGCGCCTCGACGGTTATGACGTGCATTTTCTGACCGGCACCGACGAGCACGGCCAGAAGGTCGAGAAAGCGGCGCTCGAGGCCGGCACCGACCCGCAGGCGTTCACCGACAGGGTCTCGGTGAATTTCCGGGAACTGGCCTCGGCAATGGGGTTCAGCAACGACGACTTCATCCGCACCACCGAAGACAGGCACACCCGTTCCGCCCAGGCGATCTGGAAGGCGTTGGCCGAGAATGGCGAGATCTATCTCGGCAGCTATGCCGGCTGGTACGCGGTGCGCGACGAGGCGTTCTACACCGACTCCGAGCTCGAGACCCGGCCGGACGGAACCAGGGTCTCCAAGGCATCGGGCGCGGCAGTCGAATGGGTCGAGGAGCCGAGCTACTTCTTCCGGCTGTCGGCATGGGAAGACCGGTTGCTCGAATTCTACGAGAAGAATCCCGGGTTCATCCTGCCGGAGTCACGGCGCAACGAAGTCGTGAGCTTCGTCCGGTCGGGCCTTAAGGACCTGTCGGTGTCCCGCACCACGTTCAAATGGGGCATCACGGTTCCCGGCGACGACGACCACATCATGTATGTGTGGCTGGATGCGTTGACCAACTACATCACCGCCGTCGGTTATCCGGACACGAAGTGTGACGCGTTCCGACGTTACTGGCCGGCGGATCTTCACATGGTTGGCAAGGATATCCTGCGGTTCCACGCGGTCTACTGGCCGGCGTTCCTGATGGCGGCCGGCGTGGAGCCGCCGAAACGGGTGTTCGCCCACGGCTGGTGGACCAATGAGGGGCAGAAGATCTCCAAGTCGTTCGGCAACGTGATCGAGCCGCATGCTCTGATCGAGAGATACGGGCTCGATCCGGTGCGCTACTTCCTGCTGCGCGAGGTCCCGTTCGGCAATGACGGCGATTTCTCGCACCGGGCGATGGTCGGCCGACTGAACGGGGATCTCGCCAACGATCTCGGAAACCTGTGCCAGAGGGTGCTCTCGATGATCGCCAGGAACTGCGGCGGCAAGGTTCCCGATCCCGCGGGACGTGTCGAGGACGCCGATACGGCCCTGATCGCGCAGGCGACAGCGCTTTTGCCCCGTCTCCGCCAGGATCTGGACGTACAGGCGTTCCACTCCGCGCTCATAGTGATCTGGGAGGTCGTCGGCGAAGCCAACCGGTACATCGACGCGCAAGCTCCTTGGGCACTGCGCAAGACCGATTCGGATCGCATGGGTGCGGTGCTGTATGCGCTTGCCGAGACGATCCGCCAGATCGCCATCTCACTGCAGCCATTCATGCCGGACGCCGCTGCGGCCATCCTGGACCAGGTCGCGGTGGCGGACGACGCCCGCACCCTGGCCGATCTGGCATCGCCAATCCGGGCCGGAACCAAGCTGCCCCGTCCTGAGCCGGTTTTTCCGCGCTATTCCGACACAGCGGAGGAAGCCTGACCGGCGCGGACACGATGTTACTGGTTGACAGCCATTGCCATCTCGATTTCCCGACATTCGCCGACGACCTGGACGGCGTCGTGGCACGGGCGCGCGATGCGGGCGTCGGCACGATGGTGACGATCTGCACGCATCTGAGCCGATTCGAACAGGTGCGGGCCATCGCCGGACAGTTCGAGGATGTCTGGTGCTCGGTCGGCGTCCATCCGCACGAGGCGGACGGGGAGGGGCCGGGCGCCACCCCCGAACGGCTGATCGAGTTGGCCGCCGACCCGCTGGTGGTGGGCATCGGTGAGACCGGGCTCGACTATTACTACGAGCACAGTGCGAGAAAAGCCCAGCAGGCGAGCTTCCGAGCCCACATCGAAGCGGCGCGGGCGACCGGCCTGCCGCTGATCGTCCACACCCGTGACGCCGACGACGATACCGTCACGATCCTGGCGGAAGAGCACCGGAAAGGGCC
>JBFGQV010000014.1:0-31485 GCA_041563955.1 Alphaproteobacteria bacterium
ATTGTACTTCGCGAAGGGGAAGTGCTCGACCGCAGGCCGGCCGGTCTGCGGGTCGAGCGCGACATAGTTCTTCAGCGCCCCCATCGGCTGGGCGCTCAGATGCCCGCCCTTCGACAGGTCGTGCACGAGGACGCGCTGGAGGGGGAGGGGCGGGCGGCCGCCGCGGTGGCGGTTGCGGAACTGCTTGAGGGCGTCGTACACGGTGTCGTTCGCCATCTGGCCGCTGATCACGCGCGGCTCGACCCGCGTGCAGCCGAAGAAGGTGCGCAGCGCCGCCTTGAGCTCGTCCTCCTTCTCCATGATGAAATCGGTGCCCTTGTAGTAGCGCAGATCGGGCGCCTCGGGCCCCAGCGCCTTGACGCGGTTGTGCTCGTTGTAGCGACCCGCCGGATCGGCGGTGCACAGCGCGTCGACGAAGGCGGAGGTGGGCTGTTCGGAGGGGATGAGGTTGACGCATTCGGTGCGCCGCCAGGCGGTGTTCCGTGCGGCCTCGTCGCTCAGCCCTGCGGCCACAGCGGCGATGTCGCGCTCGTCCATGCGGCGGATCCGGCGCGGCGCGGCGAATCCCGTGTAGGGCCGCGTATAGGGCGACAGCGGCCACAGGTTCTTCTCGACCAGCTCGGCCTCGAACCGGTTGCCGCGGGCATGGGCGACCTCGAGCACCACCGGTCGGTCGGTGCGGTACTCGATGTCCGAGCGCAGGAGGGCCAGGCCGATCGGCCGCATGTCGTGCTCGTCGGACGGCACCGCGGTGACGCCCTCGCCGTAGAACCGGGCGAACGGGACGCTGGTGCCGGAGGTCAAATAGCCCGCCGGCGCGCCCTCATGGAACACCTCGAATCCGGCTCGGAGCGGCCGCTGTGCGCCGAACACGGCGATCGGCTGGACCAGGTGGTTAAGCAGCCGCTCGGCCACCGGCACGTCCAGCTCGCCGCGGCGGATATGGATGAACTCGTCGCGCTGCCGCTCGAGCGCGGCGCGGCCGATGTAGTCGCCGTCGGCGGCGCGCACGGCGATGGCGGCGATGGCGTTGGCGAAGATCGGGATCTCGTGGCCGTCGCGGTCCGCGCCCAGCTCGTGCCCGTATAGCGGCAGCCCGGCCTCGAGGCGCAGCGAATCGCGCGCCCCGAGCCCGGCCGGCACGGCGCCCAGATCGATCAGCTGCTGCCACAGTTCGACCGCACGTGAACGATCGACGAACAGCTCGAAACAGACCGCCTCGCCGGTATAGCCGGTGCGCGCGGCGATGACGTCATAACCGTCGACGGGCACGACCGCGAGGCGGTTGCGCTTGTTCTCGGGCAGCAGGTCGGCGGCGCCGACCGCCTGCTCGAGGATCTCCGATGCGCGCGGCCCCTGCAGCGAGATCATCGCCAGCGCCTCGCTAGCATCGTCCATCCCGACGTCAGCCGGCTTCCGGTCGGCCAGCCATTGCCAGTCCTTCTCTCGGTTGGCGGCGTTGACGACCAGCAGGAAATCCTCGCGCCCCAGCATGTACAGATAGGCGTCGTCGACGGCGCCGCCGTTCTCGTTCGCGATCAGGGTGTACTGGGCGTGACCGGGCGCAAGGGCCCGGGCGTTGTTGGTCAGCGTCTTCAGGAGGAAATCCTCGGCGGCGTTGCCGGTGAAGCGGAACCGCCCCATGTGCGAGACGTCGAACAGCCCGGCATGACGGCGCGTCGCCAGATGCTCGCGGATGATCCCGGTGGGGTACTGCACCGGCATGTGCCAGCCGCCGAACCCGACCATCTTGGCGTCGGCCGCCTCGTGCCAGCCGTGCAGGATCGTTTCCTTCAGCGCCGTGACGTCGTCCATGGCCTTCGCCCCCCGAAGGGCAGCTTAAACCTCTCGGTGGCCGGGTCAACTGCAGGCGCCGCCGGGATGCGCCGACGCCGTGGTATCGTGAGACCGGTGTCGGGCCCGGACGGACCCGCTGAAACCCGCAGAAAACCCTAACGCATGGGGTCGTTCCACACGGGTAGCGCCGCGGCCGGCGCCCGCCCCGGCGATCCGCCCAGCGCACCCTTCGAGGGACAACCCGGGTGTCCGGTCAGGAGGTCCCGTAGGCCTGCCGCGGGGTCAGCGCCTCCGGATACCGGTCGAGCAGCGCCCGGCGGGTCTCGAAGCACAGGTGGCAGGCATCGACATAACCGTCCCAGGCGGCGACGCGGCGGGCCCGGGCCAGGCGCGCCGGCCCACCGGCCAGCAGCGGGCCGCAGATCGGGTGGGCGTCGGCGTCGTAGTCGTCCAGCAGCTGTTTCAGCGGCGTGTGCCAGACATTGCCGATGCTCAGCCCCTGGCACACCTGGACGGCGCCGAAGGCATCGACATGGACGCGCTCGGGCGTGCGCAGCTCCTCGTGGGGGCACTCGCGGAACCGGTCGGCGTCGTGGCGCGGCAGTCCGTCCGCCAGGCGGTCGGCGGCGCGGCCGCGGAAGCGCACCGGTCCGCCCTCGATCGTCGCGCCCTTGCGCCCCGCCGTTGCGGCCTTCGTCGGCCCATCGATGCGGATCACGTTGACCGGAAGCTCGAGCCGTTGCGCGGCGGCGATGGCGGCCTTGACCGGGGCGCCGTCGTCGCCGCCGTGGAAGCCGTCGTCGCTCATGCTGAGGTCGGCGACGTCGAGCGCCAGCAGCGGCCGCAGCCAGGCCTCCGCGTCGTCCGGCGAGGTTGCCCAGTAGCCATTGGTGACGATGCCGGTGCAAAAGCCCCTGTCGCGCGCCATCTCAATGCCGTGCAGCATGAGCGGGTAGTACAGGAACGGCTCGCCGCCCTCGAAGTAAATCCATTCGACGGTGTCGACTGCCGCCGCCTGGTCGAGCAACCGGGTGAGTCGGGCCCCGGTGAAGGTCCCCGTCGAGTGCGGGCTGCAGTAGAGAAAGCAGTGGTCGCACGCCCAGGTGCACTGGTAGGTCAAAAGGATGTGGACTTGTGTCAGCACGGCGCCGTCCTCATGCTGTGCGGCGACCAGTATAGCGCGATGGGACGCCGCCCGTCAGGCACTCTCGGGACGGGCAGCGCCGCGCATCGGGCTGTCGGCGGCGCGCCGCTCGACCCCGTCCGGCGGGCCCGCCGGTGCGGCGGCGTGGCCACGCGGCTGGATGTCCCCGTTCAGCAGCATCTGCGCGCGGACATGGGCCTCGGCCATCTCGTCCGGGGTGCGAGCGATCCGGTCCATCACCGCCAGCAGCACGCCGGAGATCACGAACGCCATGTGCAGGCCAAGCATCCAGGCGAGGTCGCGCGTCGTCAGGTCCTGGACGTGCAGGAAGGCCTTGAGCATCTGGATCGCCGAGATGGCGACGATCGAGGCGATCATCTTGAGCTTCAGCCCGCCGTAGTCGACCTTGCCCATCCATTCCGGACGGTCCACGGATTCGGCGCAGTCGATCTTCGAGACGAAGTTCTCGTAGCCGGCGAAGATCACCATGACCAGGAGGTTGCCGGCGAGCGAGATGTCCACCAGGGTCAGCACCGCCAGGATGATGTCGGTCTCGGAGGCGGCGAACAGGGACGGCACGATGTGAATGAACTCCTGCACGAACTTGGCGAGGAGGAAGCAGAGTCCGCCGATCAGGCCGAGATAGATCGGTGCCAGCAGCCAGCGGCTGCCGAAGATGATGCCCTCGAGAATGCGTTCGAGCATGGTTGCGCCCTCGCTCCTTGCGCCCGCGATCGGGCCGCGGGCCGAGCATGGCAGGCAAGGCTTGCAGTTTGGTTAATGCTTGAGTTCGCGGTATGGCACGCTTCGCGAGCCGGGTGCGCGGTGGGTCACCCGGCGGCGTGCGTCTGGCTCTCGGCCGGGTGTCCGGTCAGGCGAGCGTGCAGCTCATGTCCTGGCCGCAGCACAGCGGTGACTTGATCTTTCCGTGATCGTTCGGGCAGCGGGAAATCTGCACTTCCGTGCCGGTGTCGAGGGTCAGCGTGTCGTTGACCAACGGCGCGCCGCATTTGCCGCAGGTTGCGTTCACGCTCATCCCGCATTTCTCGCATTCATAGGTCGCCATGTCGAATTCCCTGTCCTGTGCTGTGGGGGAGGCCGGCGGGCACTATATCAATGGCCGTGGTTGCCGTTCAAGCGCGCACCAACCGGCGCCCGTCACACCGAATCCCCTTGCATTCCGCGGCCGGGGCCGGTATATCCCGCGCCACGCACCCACCGGGGTGCGTTATTTCACACGCGGATTATTCGGGCGGCGCGCAAATTCGCGTCAGCTCGGTCCGGTGCCGGGGCAACCCGGCCAGATCCGCGGCGGACAACCGGAGAAGGACTGTAGACCATGGCGACTCCCACGTTCACCATGCGCCAGTTGCTCGAGGCCGGCGTGCATTTCGGCCACTCGACGCGGCGCTGGAATCCGAAGATGGAGACCTTCATCTTCGGGGCGCGCAACGGCGTTCACATCATCGATCTGGAGCAGACGGTACCGATGCTGCACCGCGCCCTCGAGGCCGTGCGCGACGTCGCCGCGGGCGGCGGCCGGGTGCTGTTCGTCGGCACCAAGCGGCAGGCCAGCGAGGTCGTCGCCGACGCCGCGCAGCGCTGCGGCCAGTACTACGTCAACCACCGCTGGCTCGGCGGCATGCTGACCAACTGGAAGACCATTTCGAACTCGATCAAGCGGTTGCGCGAGCTCGAGAAGCAACTCGAGGGGGAGGCCCACGGCCTGACCAAGAAGGAGCTGCTGCGCCTGACCCGCGAGCGCGACAAGCTGGAGCGGGCGCTCGGCGGCATCAAGGAGATGGGGGCGCTGCCGGATGTCCTGTTCGTGATCGACACCAACAAGGAGGCGATCGCGGTCAAGGAGGCCAACAAGCTGAACATCCCGGTCGTGGCGGTGCTGGACAGCAATAGCGATCCCGAGGGCGTGGCGTTCCCGGTGCCGGGCAACGACGATGCCATGCGGGCGATCACCCTGTATTGCGAGCTGATGCGGGACGCGGTGCTCGACGGCCTGCAGGAGGAGATGATGAAGACCGCGGCCGATGCCGGCGAGGCTGTCGAGACGCCGGTCGAGGCGCTGCCGGCGGAGGACGCGCCGGCCGAAGAGGCGGCCGCGCCAGAGGCGCCGGTCGAGACTCCGGCAGCGGAAAAGGCCCCCGCCGAGGCGGCGCCGGCCGAACCCGTTTCCGCCGAATCCGAGGCGGAGCCGGCGGCGGACGCGCCGACTGCGGACGAGGCGGTCGAGGCCGTACCGGACGCCGCCGACGAGCCGGCGCCGAAGGCCAAGGCGGCAGCCGCTCCGGCGCCCGAAACCGAAAACGCCGAGAGCGCCTAGACACGGTCTCGGCGGGGTCCGCCATCACCCGACTCGGGTCGGTCCGGCCCTGCCTGCGGCGGAATCGCAAACCGGTATTTCAAGGGGAACTGAAGAATGGCCGAGATCACGGCTGCGCTGGTCAAGCAACTGCGCGAGAAGACCGGCGCCGGCATGATGGACTGCAAGAAGGCGCTGCAGGAGAGCGGCGGCGACATGGACGAAGCCGAGGACTGGCTGCGCACCAAGGGGCTTTCGGCGGCGGCGAAGAAGTCGGGCCGCACGGCGTCTGAGGGGCTGGTCGGCCTTCTCGTCGAGGGCGCCTGCGGCGTCGCCGTCGAGATCAACTCCGAGACCGATTTCGTCGCCCGCAACGAAACCTTCCAGGAATTCGTGCGCACCGTCACGGAAGTGGCGTTGACCGTGGGCGGCGACCTTGAGAAGCTGACGGCGGCGGACTACCCGGGTAGCGGCCGCACCGTCGCCGACGAACTGACCCAAAACATCGCCACGATCGGCGAGAACATGTCGCTTCGGCGTGCCGCCGGGCTGTGCGCGGACAACGGTGTCGTCGTCGGCTACATACACAACAAGCTGGCCGACGGGCTCGGCAAGATCGGCGTGCTGGTCGCGCTCGAATCCGACGGTGACAACGGCAAGCTGGAGGCGCTCGGCCGGCAGGTCGCGATGCACGTCGCCGCGGCGCGGCCGCAATGGCTGGCGGTGTCAGAGGTCGACGTGGCGGCGCTCGAGCGCGAGCGCCACGTGCTGAGCGAGCAGGCCCGCGAGTCCGGAAAGCCGGAGGCGATCATCGCCAAGATGGTTGAGGGCCGGCTGCGCAAGTTCTATGAAGAGACCGTGCTGCTCGAGCAGGTCTTTGTCATCGACAACGAAACGAGGATGGCAAAGGTGCTCGAAAATGCCGCCAAGGATGTCGGCGCGCCGGTCACGCTGAGCGGCTTCGTCCGGTTCGAACTGGGCGAGGGCGTCGCGCGGACGGCGGAGGAGAACTAGCCCGCAGCAGCCGGGAAGGGGGACATGCCCGAGCGCGCCAAACCGGCCTATCGCCGCGTTCTTCTGAAACTGTCGGGCGAAGCCCTGATGGGTGAGCAGTCATACGGTCTGGAGGCGGCCACGCTGAAACGCATCGCCGCGGAGGTGAAGACCGTTCACGACCTCGGTATCGAGATATGCGTCGTGATCGGCGGCGGCAACATTTTCCGCGGCGTCTCTGGCGCGGCTGCGGGCATGGATCGGGTCGGCGCCGACTACATGGGCATGTTGGCCACGGTAATCAACGCCCTCGCGATGCAGAGCGCGCTCGAGGCCGAGGGCGTGCATACCCGCGTGCTGTCCGCAATTCCCATGCAGACCGTATGCGAGCCCTATATCCGCCGGCGCGCCATCCGCCACATGGAGAAGGGGCGCGTCGTCATTTTTGCGGCGGGCACGGGCAACCCGTCCTTCACCACCGATACCGCCGCAGCCCTGCGCGCGTTCGAGATGAACTGCGACGTCATCATGAAAGCGACCAAGGTGGACGGCGTGTACAGCGCGGACCCGGTGACGGACCCGCAGGCGACGCGCTTCGAGCGGCTGAGTTACCGCGACGTGCTGGCGCGCGACCTGAAGGTGATGGACGCCACCGCGATCGCCCATGCCCGGGAGAACGCCATTCCGATTCTGGTCTTTTCGCTGCAGAATGCGGGCGCGCTGGTCGACGTGGCGCAGGGAAACGGGAATTATACGGTGATAAGCGACGGGGGTGACACATGACGGACATCGACATGGCTGACATCCGCAGGCGCATGGACGGCGCGCTCAACGCGCTCAACCGGGAATTCGCCGGCCTCAGGACCGGACGGGCATCCACCGCCTTGCTGGAGCCGCTGGTCGCCGAGGCCTACGGCGCGAAGATGCCGTTGAGCCAGCTGGGCAATATCAATGTGCCGGAACCGCGGTTGCTGACGGTCCAGGTTTGGGACAACGCCAATGTCAAGGCGGTGGAGCGGGCGATCCGCGAATCCGATCTCGGCCTGAACCCGCAGACCGAAGGCGCGCTGATCCGGGTGCCAATTCCCGATCTCAACGAGGAGCGCCGCCAGGAGCTGGTCAAGGTCGCCGGGCGCTACGCCGAACAGGCGCGGGTCGCCGTGCGTAACGTCCGGCGCGACGGCATGGACCATCTCAAGCGGATGGAGCGGGAAGGAAAGATCTCCGAGGACGAGCATCACGCGATGTCGCAGGAGATCCAGGAGATGACCGACGAGCACGTCAAGCAGATCGACGACGCCTTCCACGAGAAGGAACAGGAGATCATCCAGGTCTGACCGAATGGACGCCCTGCACGCGACAGACATCGGCACCCCGCCGCCGCCGTCCCACATCGCCGTCATCATGGACGGCAACGGACGCTGGGCAGAGGCGCGTGGGCTGCCGCGCATCGCCGGCCACAAGAAGGGCGCCGAGGCGGTGCGCCGCACACTCAAGGCTGCCGCGGATTTTGGCGTTTCCTATCTTACGCTGTTCGGGTTTTCCTCCGAGAACTGGAAACGGCCGGAGGACGAGGTCGGAGATCTGATGGGGTTGCTGCGCGTGTACCTGCAGTCCGAAATCGACGCCCTGAACGAGAACGGCGTGCGGTTGCGGGTGATTGGCGACCGCTCGCGCTTCGAACCCGATATCATCGAACTCATCGATCGCGCGGAATCGGAGACCGCGGGCAACTGCCGCATTACCCTGGTCCTGGCGCTGAGCTACGGCGGCCGCCAGGAGATCGTACAGGCGGCGCGGCAGCTGGCGCGCCGGGCCGCGCACGGTGCGCTGAACCCGGCCGACATCGACGAATCCACCTTCGCCGCGACCCTCGAGTCCGCCGGCGTTCCCGATCCGGACCTCCTGATCCGCACCAGCGGCGAACAACGCATCAGCAATTTCCTCCTCTGGCAACTGGCCTATACAGAGCTCGTGTTCACGGACGTCCTGTGGCCGGATTTCGGCGAGGCGGAACTGGCGGCGGCCATCGAGACGTTCAGCCGGCGTGAAAGACGCTATGGCGCCTCCGTCGGCACAAGGTAAGACCGGCGGGCTGACGCAGCGGGTGGCGTCGGCGGCGGTCATGCTGCCGGCGGCGGTCGGTGCCGTGTGGGTCGGCGGCTGGGTGTTCGCAGCGCTGGTCTCGGTTGCGGCCGGGTTGATGTATTGGGAGTGGCAGGGTCTCTGCGGCGAGAAGGGCGAACAGGCGGCCCCGACCGCTGTGGCGTGCGGGCTCGGTCCCCTCTTTCTCCCCATATTGGGGGTCAAGGCGACCGTGCTTGTCGGTATCGGCTTCGGCGTCATCCTTAACTGGATACGGAGCAAAACGCACCGCCTGTTTCTGGTTTCGGGCTTCGTCTACATCTTCTTCGCCTGCGTCAGCCTGGTGTGGTTGCGCGGCCGCGATCCCGGGGGGCTGGAAACCATCTTCTGGCTCGGCGCCGTGGTTGTCGCGACCGACACTGCGGCCTATTTCACTGGCAGGACGCTGGGCGGGCCCAAACTCGCGCCGAAGACCAGCCCGAAGAAGACCTGGTCGGGGTTGCTCGGCGGTATGGCGGGGGCGGCCGCGGCCGGCGGTGCGGTGGCTGCCGCTGTCGGGGGCGCGAACATCATTCTTCTGGCGTTGCTCGGAGGGGGATTTGCCGTGATCGCGCAGCTCGGAGACCTTCTCGTTTCGAAGGCGAAACGAACCTTTGGTGTCAAGGATTCGAGCAACCTCATACCGGGGCACGGCGGCATCCTCGACCGGCTTGACGGATTTCTCTCGGCGTCGCTCGTCCTGACGGCGCTGGTTCTGCTGAGCGGCCGGAGCCCGCTGACATGGCCATAGTCGTTCCCGAAACTGCGGCGGCACGGCGACGGGTGACCATCCTTGGTTCCACCGGTTCCGTCGGGTGCAATACGATCGACCTGATCGAGCGCAACCGCGACCGCTTCGAGGTCGCCGCGGTGACGGGAGGGAGCAATGCCGCGCGGCTGGCGGAACAGGCCCTGCGCCTGAGGCCGCGGTTCGCAGCGCTTGCCGACCCGGCCGGCTACGGCGAACTCAAGCAGGCGCTATCGGGCAGCGGTATCGCCGTCGGCGCCGGCGGCGATGCCATCGTCGAGGCTGCGGAGCACCCGGCCGACTGGATCATGGCGGCGATCGTCGGCGCGGCCGGGCTGGCGCCCACAGTTGCAGCGGTGCGCCGCGGCGGCATCGTCGCGTTGGCCAACAAGGAATGCTTGGTGTGCGCGGGCCCGCTCATGATGCGGGAGGTCTCGAAAAGCGGGGCGACGCTGCTGCCGGTCGATTCGGAACACAATGCGATCTACCAGGTCTTCGACTTCGGGCGCCGGGAGGCGGTCGAGGAGCTGGTCCTGACGGCCTCCGGCGGCCCGTTCCGGACGCTCTCACCCGAAGCGATGCAGGATGTAACGCCGGCCGAGGCGACCAACCATCCCAACTGGGACATGGGCGACAAGATCTCCATAGACTCGGCGACGATGATGAACAAGGGGCTGGAGATCATCGAGGCGCATCATCTGTTTGGCCTCCCCGAAGACCGGATCTCGGTGCTCGTGCACCCGCAGTCGGTGATTCACAGCATGGTGCGCTATGTCGACGGGTCGGTGCTGGCTCAGCTGGGCCAGCCGGACATGCGCACGCCGATCGCCTATACGCTGGCCTGGCCCGAACGGATGGCGGCGCCGGTGGATCGGCTCGATCTGGCGGCGCTTGCCACGCTGAGCTTCGAGGAGCCCGACGCGCAGCGTTTCCCGGCCCTGCGGCTTGCGCGCGAAGCGCTGCGCGCCGGCGGTACGATGCCCAGCGCGCTCAACGCGGCCAATGAGGAGGCCGTTGCCGGTTTCCTGAAAAACCGCATCGGATTCCTCGACATTGCCCGGCTCGTCGAACATATATTGTCGCGGATGCCGACGCGTCCGGCGGGTTCGCTGGAAGCGGTGCTCGAGGCGGACGCGGAGGCAAGGCGCCGTGTCCGCCAGGAGATCGCGGCCATGGCGGGGTGACGGATCGAGTCCGGCGTTAACGCGCCTCTAAGTGTTTGGGCGGATACTCGCGATCCGCCGATCGGATTGGAGATATGGAATATTTCGCGAATTTCTGGGACGGCCTGTTCTGGTTTCTCGTCCTCCTGACTCCCCTGGTTTTCGTCCACGAGCTGGGCCATTACCTGGTTGCCCGCTGGTGCCGGGTGCGCGTCGACGTCTTTTCCATCGGCTTCGGCCCGGAGCTGTTCGGCTGGAACGCGAAGAGCGGCACGCGCTGGAAGTTCTGCGCGATCCCGCTCGGCGGCTACATCAAGATGTTCGGCGAAACCGCGTTGGAGCCTGACGAGACCGGCAAGGTCAGGGAGCTGACCCCGGCGGAGAAGGCGGTCTCGTTCGAACACAAACGCCTGTCCCAGCGCGCCGCCATCGTGTTTGCCGGGCCTGCAGCAAATTACCTGTTTGCGATCCTCGTCCTGGCGATCCTGTTCATGACCTTCGGTCAGAGCTACACGCCGCCCGTGATTGCCGCCGTCGCCCCGCAGTCCGCTGCCGATCGCGCCGGCATCCAGCTTGGCGACCGGGTCATAAGCATCGACGGCGACGCACTCGACCGGTACGAGGATCTGGATGACCGGGTCGCGCTCTATCCGGGGCGCCCGATGGCGATCGAGATCGAGCGGGACGGCGAGATCCTGCAACTGACCGTCACGCCCGACCCGCTCGAGATGAAGATGATCGATGGTACGGTCCAGACGATCGGGACGCTCGGGGTCGGGCTGATGCCGCCCGTGGTTGCCGACGTCGTCGAGAAAAGCGCCGCGGAAGAGGCGGGCTTCCGGGCGGGAGACCGGATCGTGCAGATCGGCGATGCGCCGATTGGCCGGTTCGAGGATCTCCGCGACGTTGTCCTGGCTGCGCCGGGCAAGCCGCTCGATTTCGTCGTCCTGCGCGACGGCACGACGACCACGCTGTCAGCGACGCCGAAGCCGCTCGAGGTCCAGGTCGACGGCGAGACGCAGACCGTCGGCCAGCTCGGAATCGCGGCCCATGCGCCGCCCACCGAAATCGTTCGCCATGGTCCGACCATGGCGCTGTGGCAGGCGACGAAACGGTCCGTCGAGATTACCGAGGGGACCTTGACCGGCCTGGCGCAGATCGCTGTCGGCATGCGGGACACCAAGGAGATGGGTGGCCCCATCATGATTGCTCAGGTCTCGCGCAAGGTGGCGAAGCGCGGCGTCGTCGAATTCATCGGCATGATGGTCCTGTTTTCGATAACCCTCGGCCTGATAAACCTTTTCCCGATCCCGGTGCTTGATGGCGGGCATCTGGCATTCTACGCTCTCGAGGCAATCCGAGGGCGTCCGCTCGGCGAACGCGCGCAGGAATACGGCTTCAAGATCGGGCTGGCACTTGTCCTCAGCCTCATGATATTCGTAATGGTGAATGATCTTCTGCACCGCGTCTTGTGACACCCGCCTTAGGATAACAACTTGAACAAGGCCTCGTACGGGGAGGCATAATCGTTGCGTAAATCGGTTGGCGTGCCGGGCGTCCTGCTCTGTGCCTTCTTTTTTTTATTGACGACTCCCGCCCACGCCCAGGAGGGGACGGGTGTGCCGGTGATCGTGGCGCCGCCGACACAGGCACCGCAGCAGCCGCCTGGGGTGCCGCCGGGGCCGACCGACGAGACAGGCAGGCCCGAGACTGGACAGGCAAGGCTCGCGCGGATCATTGTCGAGGGAAATCAACGCATTGAGGCAGAGACCGTCGCCTCTTACATGACCATTCGCACCGGCGGCCTGTTCGGCCCCACCGATATCAACGAATCCTTGAAGAAACTGTTCGCGACCGGGCTTTTCGCCGATGTCGCGATTCGCGTGCAGGGCGACACGATCATCGTGCGCGTGATCGAGAACCCGATCATCAACCGCATCGCATTCGAGGGAAACCTTCGGATCAGCGATGACGTGTTGGACCAGGAGGTGCAGCTACGCCCACGCGTGGTCTACACCCGCACGAAGGTTCAGAGCGATGTGAAACGCATCCTCCAGGTTTACCGGCGCAGCGGACGGTTCGGCGCGACGGTGGAGCCGAAGGTCATCATGCTCGAGCAGAACCGGGTCGACCTCGTATTCGAGATCAACGAAGGACCGCTGACCAAGATCGCCCGCATCAGCTTCGTCGGCAACGAGCGGTTTTCCGACCGGACCCTGCGCGGCGAGATCTTTACCCGCGAGTCCCGGTGGTACCGTTTCTTAACCTCCGCAGACACCTATGATCCGGACCAGCTGGCATTCGATCAGGACACGCTGCGTCGGTTTTACCTGAACAAGGGCTATGCCGATTTCCGGATCCTGTCGGCCATCGCCGAGTTGTCTCCCGACAAGGACGCCTTCTTCATCACCTTCACGATCGAGGAGGGCGAGCGCTACAAGTTCGGCAAGATCGGCATCGAGACGTCGATCCGCGAGCTGGATCCCGAGCCGCTCAGGAAGTTGGTCACCGTCGAGGAAGGGGACTGGTACAGCGCGGAAGAGGTCGAGAACTCGGTTCTGGCGTTGACCACCGAGGTCGGCAATTTCGGTTATGCGTTCGTCGACGTCCGCCCAAAGGTCAAGCGTAATCGCGAGGAGCGGTCCATCGATATCGTTTTCGACGTCAACGAGGGCCCAAGGGTCTTCGTCGAGCGGATCGATATCGGCGGCAACGTGCGGACGCTGGACCGCGTCATCCGCCGCGAGTTCAGGCTTGTCGAAGGAGACGCCTTCAACGCCGCAAAGCTGGAGCGATCGCGGGCGCGGGTAAACAACCTGGGCTATTTTTCGCGGGTCGAAGTCAAGACGGAGGAGGGATCGACGCCGGACCGGACCGTGGTCAAGATGGATGTCGCCGAGCGATCCACCGGCGAGCTCGGCCTCGGAGCCGGGTATTCGACGACCGACGGGGTTATCGCCAACATCGTGCTGCGGGAACGCAACCTGCTCGGCAAGGGTCAGGACATCCGGGTGATGCTGACCGCGGGCGAGCGTCGCCAGGAATTCGACGTCGGGTTTACCGAGCGCTACTTCCTCAATCGCAACCTGTCGGCCGGCATCGATCTGTTCCACCTGACCGAGGACAACACCGATTTCAGCTCGTTCACCAGCACCAGGACCGGCGGCAGTCTGCGGTTCGGGTACGAGATCAATGAACGGTGGTCGCAAAGGCTGCGCTATACGCTGCGCCAGGATGAGATCGAGATCGAGAGCGACGATCCGGCGGAGACATCGCCTGCGATCAAGCAGCAGGAAGGCACCACCTTGACGTCCCTCATCGGCCAGGATCTGACGTATGACCGCCGCGACAGCAAGATCAATCCGACCGAGGGGTACTACGGCCGCCTGTCGGCCGATTATGCCGGCCTCGGGGGGGACCTCGACTACGTCAGAGTCCGGCTTGGCGCCGGCTACTATATCCCGATCACCGAGGACATCATCGCCAGCCTCAGCGGGACGGTCGGGATCATTGAAGGCATCGATCAGAACGTCCGCATCACGGACAGTTTTTTCCTGGGGGGCGACAATCTGCGCGGTTTCCAGACCGCGGGCGTCGGGCCGCGCGATCGCGATTCGGGGGATGCGCTCGGCGGCAAGAAGATCGCATACGGTTCGCTGCAGTTCCGCTTCCCCATCGGTTTGCCCGACGAGTACGGGATAACCGGCACGCTGTTCAGCGATTTCGGCACGTTGACGGAAGTCGATATCGATCCGACCATACCCGTTAACGTCGACGACGTTTCCTCGGTCCGGGTAGCCTGGGGGACAGGATTGTCGTGGAATTCGCCGGTCGGACCGCTTAGTCTGGATTTCGCCTGGCCGCTCAAGAAAGAAGACTTCGATGAGACGGAGGTTTTCCGGCTGCGCTTCGGCACCCGCTTTTAAACAGGTATGGTTGACGATGACATTTGCTTCCCGACTGACGTTCCTCCTCTGTCTTCTGCTCGCCACAGCGGTCGCGTGGTCTCCCGGCAACGCGATTGCGCAGGGCGGGGGCAAGGCCCCGGTTATTGCCGTAATCAATTACGCCCAGGCCATTCACGAGTCGAAGGCCGGTCAGAGCCTGCGCGCGCAATTCGACAAGCAGCGCGCCGTGTACGAAAAGGAGATCAAGAGCGCCGAGGCCAAGCTCGAGGAGGCGCAGCAGGAGCTCAAGCAACAGCAGGCCGTCCTGTCGCCGGAGGCGTTCGCGCGAAAGCGGCAGGAATTCCAGCGACAGGCGAGCGATCTCCAGCGCCGCGCGCAGGATCGCAAGCGCAGACTCGACCAGATGCGGGATGACGGGCTTCGCCAGATCGAGACGGTGCTGCGTGAGATCCTGGGCGAGATGGTCAAGGAGCGGGGATACGATATCGTGATGAATGCCGGTCCCGGGTCCGGCACCATCGTGATGGCCAGCAAGGAGCTGTTCATTACCGATGAAGTCATGGAACGGCTCGACAAGAAGCTCCCCAAAGTGACCGTCAAGCCCGCGGCAGACTGAGGGCATGGCCGATTCGCGTTTCTTCAGGCGAGCCGGCCCGTTCCGGCTCGGCGAATTGGCCGCGCTTTGCGACGCCGAGCTGGCGGCAGGCGACCCCGCTGCTGAGATCTTCGACGTGGCGCCGCTTGCTGCGGCGGGACCCGGCGACCTCAGCTTCTTCGACAATCCAAGATATGTCGATCAGATGAAGGAAAGCTCGGCCGGCGCCTGCATCATGCAGCCTGGCGCGGTCGCCCAAGCGCCCGAGGGTATGGCGTGCCTCGTGTCGAAGAACCCCTACAAGGCCTACGCCGTGGTCGCAGCAGCCTTCTACGGAGCACCCGCTTTCGAACCGGGAGTCGCCTCCTCGGCGGTCGTCAGCGACAGTGCCGTGCTGGGTGAGGGAACCAAGGTGGAGGCCGGCGCCGTGATCGGCGCACAGGTTGAAATCGGCGCGCGTTGCCGGGTCGGCGCGAACGTCGTCATTGGCGATCGGGTCGTAATCGGCGACGACGCTGACATTGGCGCCAATGCGACCCTTTCCCACTGCCTCATAGGGGCGCGCGTCGTGATCTTTCCCGGCGTGCGCATCGGCCAGTCGGGCTTCGGCTACGCGATGGATGCCGGCGGTCACGTCGCGGTGCCGCAGCTCGGGCGGGTCCTCATCGAGGACGACGTTCACATCGGGGCGAACAGCACGGTCGACCGGGGCGCCGGACCGGATACTGTGATCGGCGCCGGCACGGTCATAGATAATCTCGTCCACGTTGCCCATAACGTGAAGATCGGGCGCGGTTGCGTGATTGCCGGACAGTCGGGTATATCGGGCAGTACCGAGCTGGGTGACTTCGTGATCATGGCCGGCCAGAGCGGGCTTTCCGGCCACATCAGGATTGGTGCGGGCGCCCAGATTGGGGGGCAATGCGGGGTCCTGAAGGATCTCGAGCCGGGAGAGCGGGTGATGGGCACGCCGGCCCGGCCGGTGCGGGATTTCTTCAAGGAAGTTGCGGTTCTTTCGCGCCTGATAAAGAAACAGAAGAGAGCCGGGTAGCATGGCAAACGATCCACGAACCAGTGACGGTATCGACATCAATGGGATCATGCAGATGATTCCGCACCGCTACCCGTTCCTGATGGTCGACAGGATTGCCGAGCTGGTGCCGAATGAAAGCGCCGTGGGCGTGAAGTGCGTGACGGTGTCCGAGCCGCATTTCCAGGGGCACTTCCCGGTGCAGCCGATCATGCCGGGCGTGCTGATTATCGAAGCCATGGCGCAGACCTCGGCGGTCCTCGTCTGCCATACTCTGGGTCCCGAGGCGCATGACAAGCTGGTCTATTTCATGTCGATCGATGCCGCCCGGTTCCGCAAGCCCGTCGTGCCCGGCGACGTCATGCACATCCATGTCACGAAGAAACACAGCCGCGGGGCGGTCTGGAAGTTCGAGGGCAAGGCAATGGTCGATGGACGGGTGGTCGCAGATGCAACGTTTTCTGCCATGCTCGTCGATCGATGACCGATATCCACAAGACGGCCATCGTCGACAAGACGGCCAGAATCGGCGATGGCGTTTCCATCGGTCCCTATTGCATCGTCGGCGCGCAGGTGACGCTGGAGGAGGGCGTCGTCCTCAAGCCGCACGTCGTCGTAGATGGCCGCACGACCGTCGGCGCGGGCACGCACATCTATCCCTTCGCATCGATCGGCCTGCCGCCGCAGGATCTCAAATACGCCGGCGAGGAGTCGCGGCTTGTCATCGGCCGGAACAACGTGATCCGCGAATACGTGACCATGAATCCCGGCACCGCGGGGGGTGGTATGGAGACCCGCATCGGCGATGGCGGGCTGTATATGATCGGTGCGCATGTCGCGCACGATTGCACCGTGGGAAACAACGTCATCATGGTCAACAATGCGACCCTCGGCGGTCATGTCGTCGTGGGGGATTTCGCGGTGATCGGCGGTCTTGCGGCCATCCACCAGTTCGTGCGAATCGGCGCCCATGCGATGATCGGCGGCCTGTCCGGCGTCGAACATGACGTGATTCCCTTCGGGACCGTCACCGGCGAACGCGCCAGCCTCTCGGGTCTCAACATCGTCGGGATGAAGCGCCGCGGCTTCGATCGCGACACCATCCATGGCATCCGGGCCGCGTACAAGGGCCTGTTCGAGAAAGACGGCACGCTGGAAGACCGGCTGGACAAGGTGGCGCGCGATCACGCCGACAATGCGGTCGTACAGCAGGTCGCCGCCTTCATGCGCGACGAGTCGAAACGCGGGCTGGTCGTGCCGAAGTCGGAGCATGGCGGGTAAGCTGTGCATCGTCGCCGGCGGCGGACGCCTGCCCAAGCTGCTGATCGACGCCTGTCGCGAGTCGGGGCGTGATTTCTTCGTGCTGGCGCTGAAGGGTCAGGCTGACCCGGCGATCGTCGGCGAGGTTCCCCATGCGTGGGTTCGCATGGGCGCGGCCGGGAAGGCATTCGCGATCCTGAAGGAACAGGGCGTCCAGGAGCTGGTCATGGCGGGCCGGGTGCGGCGGCCGTCGCTACTTGATCTGAGGCCCGACATGCGGGTCATGAAGTTCTTCGCCAAACTCGGGCGCAAGGGGATCGGCGACGACGGGCTGCTGCGCGCCGTCATCGATGAGGTTGAATCGGAGGGATATCGGGTCGTTGGTGCGCACGACGTCCTGCCGACACTGACTGCGGCCGAAGGTCCGCTCGGCTCGATCGTTCCGGACGCGCAGGCGCGCGCGGATATCGACCGCGGAATGGCGGTGTTGTCGGCACTCAGCCATGTCGATATCGGACAGGCCGTGGTCGTGCAGCAGGGAATCGTACTCGGCGTGGAGGCGGTCGAGGGGACCGATGCGCTGATCGCGCGCTGCCAGGCGCTGAAGCGCGATGGTCCGGGCGGCGTGCTGGTGAAGTTCCCGAAACGCGGCCAGGAGACCCGGGTCGACATGCCGACCATCGGACCGGAGACCATCGAGCGGGTCGCCGCGGCCGGTCTGCGCGGCATCGCCGTGGGCTCGGGATCGACGCTCATCCTCGATGTCGACCAGCTGGCGCGTGCCGCCGATGCGGCCGGGATCTTCGTGCTCGGCGTGGCGCCGGCGAAATGAGCGGCCCGATTTCGGTCTTCCTGATTGCCGGCGAACCGTCGGGCGACATGCTTGGCGCGCGCCTGATCGCGGCGTTGCGGGACCTCACGGGCGGCGCCCTCGAGGTCAGCGGCGTCGGCGGCGAACTGATGGCCGCGCAGGGGCTCGACAGCCTGTTTCCGATGGAGGAACTCTCGGTGATGGGAATCACCGAGATCCTGCCGCATGTGCCGCGGCTTCTGCGCCGCATCCGGCAAACGGCCGCGGCGGTGGACCAGACCGTCCCGCATGCGCTGGTGACCATCGACTCACCCGATTTCACACGGCGCGTGGCGCGCCGAGTTCGCCGACGCACGATTCCGCGCATCCATTATGTCGCGCCCAGCGTGTGGGCCTGGCGCCCGGGTCGGGCAAGGGGATTCGCACGCGACTTCACGCATCTGCTGGCGCTGCTGCCCTTCGAGCCGGCATGGTTCGAAGAGGCCGGGCTGTCCTGCAGCTTCATCGGCCACCCGGTCATCGAGGGCGGCGCCCGAAGTGGCGATGGCACGTCCTTCCGGATCCGGCACGGAATCGCGCAGGACGCTCCGGTGATCTGCGTGCTGCCGGGCAGCCGGCGGGGAGAGGTTTCGCGGCTTTCCGCCGATTTCGGGGCGGCACTGGAATTGCTCCGGCGTCGTGCCCCGGAGATGCGGATCGTGGTGCCGACTGTCCCCGCGGTCGCCGCCATGGTCGAGCACCAAGTCACCGGGTGGCCCGGAGACGCGCTCGTCATTCGCGGCGAGGACGAAAAGTACCATGCCATGGCGGCCGCGAACGCGGCCCTGGCGGCCTCGGGCACCGTGGCGCTGGAGCTTGCATTGGCACGGGTGCCGACGGTGATCGCCTATCGGATGGCGCCGCTGACCCATTTCATCGTGCGGCGCATGGTAACCGTGAAATATGCCAACCTGATCAACATCATCGAGAATCGGGAAATCGTCCCGGAGCTCATTCAGGAAGACTGCCGGCCGGACCGACTTGCGCAGGAGCTGGAGCGATTGCTGGGTCCGGCCGGGACGGCCCAGGTCGAGGCATGTCAGCCGGCGCTGCGCCAGCTTGGCCTTGGCGGCGAGGCGCCAAGCCGACGCGCGGCACGGGCGATTCTTGACATCATCGGCGATCCTGCGTCATGAACAGGCGTGGAGGGATCGAAGAGTACGTCCCGCGATATCTGGAAAGGACCGTTCATGAGTGCCGACGGCGATTTTGGTAAATTCCGGCTTCTGCACACGATGATCCGGGTCAAGGATCTCGACAAGTCCATTGATTTCTATACCCGGCTGCTCGGCATGAAGGTGACCCGCCGCAAGGATTATCCGACTGGCGAGTTCACACTTGCCTTTGTCGGCTATGGCGACGAGTCGGACAGCACCGTGATCGAGCTGACCCACAACTGGGGGCAGCAGGAGCCCTACGATCTCGGGACCGGTTTCGGCCACCTGGCGATCGGCGTGCCCGATATCTACAAGACGTGCGAGGCCCTGGAAGCCGAGGGAGTTTCCATCCCGCGTCCGCCGGGCCCGATGAAGCACGGCGGCTCGGTCATCGCCTTCATCGAAGATCCGGACGGCTACAAGATCGAATTAATCGAGCGCGCCTGAAGGGCGGGGGCGGCGGCGAACGGCGCCGACAGACGCCCGCGCCGGACGCCGCCAAGCTGGCTATTTTCGTTTGTTGAGGGGCACGAACGGCCGCTTCGGATGGCCGGTGTAAAGCTGCCGCGGCCGCCCGATCTTCTGTTCCGGATCCTCGATCATCTCGCGCCACTGCGCGATCCACCCGACCGTGCGCGCGACCGCGAAAAGCACGGTGAACATCGACGTCGGGAAGCCCATGGCCCGCAGGATGATTCCGGAATAGAAGTCGACATTGGGGAACAGCTTGCGGTTCACGAAATAGTCGTCTTCCAGCGCAATCCGCTCGAGCTCCATCGCGAGGTCGAGCAGCGGTTCGTTCTGCACGCCGAGCTCCTCGAGAACCTCGTGACAGGATTGCCGCAGCACCGCCGCCCGCGGATCGTAGTTCTTGTAGACGCGATGCCCGAATCCCATCAGGCGGAACGGGTCGTCCTTGTCCTTGGCGCGTTTGATGAACTCGTTGATGTGGTCCTTCGAGCCGATCTGACCCAGCATGTTGAGAACCGCCTCGTTGGCGCCGCCATGTGCGGGCCCCCACAGCGACGCGATGCCGGCGGCGATACAGGCGAAGGGGTTGGCACCCGACGACCCGGCGAGGCGCACCGTCGAGGTCGAGGCGTTCTGCTCGTGGTCGGCATGCAGGATGAAGATCCGGTCCATGGCCCGTGCCACCGACCGGCGGATCTTGTACTCCTCGCACGGCGTCGCGAAGGTCATGTGGAGGAAGTTTGCCGCAAACGACAGGTCGTTCCGCGGGTAGATGAATGGCTGACCCATCGAGTACTTGTACGCCATCGCCGCAATCGTCGGCATCTTGGCGATCAGCCGGTGCGAGGCGATCATCCGCTGCTGCGGATCATATATGTCGGTCGAGTCGTGATAGAACGCGGACAGGGCCCCGACGACGCCGACCATGACCGCCATCGGATGTGCGTCGCGCCGGAATCCGCGGTAGAAATACTGCAGCTGCTCGTGCAGCATCGTGTGGTAGGTGATGTTACTGTTGAAGGCCTCCTTCTGTTTGGCGGTCGGCAGTTCGCCCTCGAGGAGGAGGTAGCAGACCTCCATGAAGTCGCTGCTCTCGGCGAGTTCCTCGATTGCGTAGCCACGGTAGAGGAGGACCCCTTCCTCGCCATCGATGAAGGTGATTCCCGACTCGCAGGATCCCGTCGACGTGTAGCCCGGATCGTATGTGAAATACCCCGTATCGGCATAGAATTTCCGGATGTCCACGACCGCAGGCCCGACCGATCCGTCGAAGATGGGATAGTCGAATGTCTTGCCGGTGCGGTGGTCCTTCATCGACACCACGTCACCGGTGACGACATGTTTCGTGGCGGGGGATCCGTCGCTCATGGCTACCTCACAATAGGTTTTTCGAGAGCGATGCGGGGCCATGGAGCCCTAGCGCTGTGTTGCGCTGCCGCATCCTTGTCTGGCGCTCGCAAGATTATAACCCGCGGCCGGGCACGGAGCAAATACGCCGGCACGCTGCTGCGCCGGTTTGCCGCGGTGCAGCGCAGCCGGCGCCGGGGGCGGCCGGGCCCGGCTCGCGGCGGCGAATCGTCCGTCAGGATGCCCGGGAGCTCGTCGCCGCCGTCGCTCCGGTGAGGCGCGCAAGGCTCTCTTCGCGACCGAGCACCTGCATGATTTCGAAAATCCCCGGCGACACGTTGGAGCCGGTCAGGGCGGCACGCAGCGGTTGCGCAATCTTGCCAAGGCCGACGCCGAGCTCCTCGGCCATGGTCCTGATCAGGGATTCCAGTGCCTGCGGGTCCCATGGCTCCGCTGCGGCGAGCCTGGTGGCTGCCTCTGCAACCAATCGGAGGCCATCGTCATCGAGCAGCTTCGCAGCTTTGGGGTTGTCCAGGGGGAAGGTAGGGCGAATGACATAAAACGTCGCGCTATCAGTGAGTTCTACGAGTGTTTTTGCACGTTGTTTGAGGCCGCCCATGCCGGCGCGCAGGCGTTCCTGGCCGGTAGTGTCGACGTCGTGGCCGAGGCGTTCGCAAAAGATCGGCAGGATAAGCGCCAGCAGCCGCTCATCGTCGGCCTCGCGCATGTAATGGCCGTTGAGGTTCTCCAGCTTGACGAAGTCGAAGCGCGACGGCGAACGGCCGACTCCGTCGAGACCGAACCACGCCACCGCCTGCCGGGTGTCGATGATCTCGTCATCGCCGTGCGCCCACCCGAGCCGGAGCAGATAGTTGCGCATCGCCTCGGGAAGATACCCCATCTCGCGATAGGCTTCGACGCCCAGCGCACCATGCCGCTTCGACAGTTTCGCGCCGTCTGGGCCGTGGATCAGCGGCACATGGGCGAACGCGGGCACGTCCCAGCCAAGCGCATTGAACAGCTGGGTCTGCCGTGCCGCGTTGGTCAGGTGGTCGACCCCGCGGATCACATGGGTGATTTCCAAGTCATGATCGTCGACGACCACGGACAGCATGTAGGTCGGCGCCCCGTCGCTGCGCAACAGGACCATGTCGTCGAGCTGCGCATTGGCAATGCGCACCTCGCCCTGGACAGCATCGGCGATCACGGTCTCGCCTTCCTGCGGCGCTTTTAGGCGAATGGCCGGTTCCACGCCGTCCGGCGCCTCCGACGGGTCTCTGTCGCGCCAGCGACCGTCATAGCGCACCGGCCGGCCTTCGGCCTTCGCCGTTTCGCGCATTTCCGCCAGTTCCGCGGGCGTGCAGTAGCACCGGTACGCCTGTCCCCGGTCGAGCAGAGCCTGCACCACGGCGGCGTGGCGTTTGCGGTTGGCGGACTGGTAGACGACGTCGCCATCCCAGTCGAGCTCCAGCCATTCGAGGCCTTCGAGGATCGCCGTGATGGCTTCCGGTGTCGAGCGCTCCCGGTCGGTATCCTCAATGCGCAACAGATAGCGGCCACCGTGGTGGCGCGCGAACAGCCAGTTGAACAGGGCCGTGCGGGCCCCGCCGATATGCAGGAACCCGGTCGGCGACGGCGCGAATCGGGTCGTGACCGCCATTCTGTTCCCTCGCTATCGGTTAAGCCGCACGCCAAAGTCCGGGCGGATGTAGCACATTGCTTCGCGTTGCGGCAAAATCGTTTTTTGCCACCAAGGGTTCATAGCGGGGATGACCGAGCGGACGGAACCGGAACCGAACGATTCAAACGCAGCCGCCGGCTTTCTTCGACGGCTGGGGACGGGGCTGACCGCACTGCTTCTTGCGGAGAGGGAGCGCTGGCCGCTCTGGGTGCCGGTTCTGTTTGGCGCGGGCATCGGCGCGTATTTCGCGCTGGCGAACGAGCCGGAGGGTTGGGCTGGACCGTTGGCACTCGGGGGGTTCGTGGCGCTGGCAATGGCGGGACGGCACAGCCCGGTCCTGCTGCTGGGCGCATTGGCCGGCACCGTGCTCGCGGGCGGATTCGCCACCGCCCAGCTGCGCAGCCATCTGGCGGCGGCGCCGGTGCTCGAGGGCCGTTACGGACCGGCGCCGGTCTCCGGCATGATCGTCCAGGTGGAGGACCTGCCCGAAGGTGCGCGTGTCACCCTGGAACAGGTCCGACTGGAAGGCTATGCGCCCGAACGGACGCCGCGGCGTGTCCGCATCAAGTTGCACCGCACTGACCGGCCGGCCGTCGGTGCCCGAATCGATGTCTTTGCCAGGTTGTCCCCGCCGTTCGCGCCGGCCGCGCCGGGCGCCTTCGACTTCCAGCGCAGCGCCTGGTTCAGGGAGCTGGGCGGCACCGGATTTGCGCTGGCGCCAGTGCGGACGGTGGTCGGGGAAGAGGCCTCGTCACTGGCGCTCGAGATAGCCCGTTTGCGCCACAGGATGGCAGACCGGATCCGGCAGAAGATGCGCGGACAGACGGGAGCCGTCGCGGCCGCGCTGATGACCGGCGATCGCAGCGCGATCTCGCCGACCACCCTCCATGCCATGCGCGACTCCGGCCTCGCGCACCTGCTAGCGATCTCGGGCCTGCACCTCGGGCTAGTGGCAGCGACGCTGTTCTTCGGCGTGCGGGCGTTGCTGGCCCTGTCGGAGCGTCTCGCACTGCGCCATCCGATCAAGAAATGGGCGGCGGCGGTGGCGATCCTCGGCAGTTTCGGCTATTTGCTGCTGGCCGGGGCGCCGGTTCCGACCCAGCGGGCCTTCGTAATGACCGGCCTGGTGCTGATCGCGGTCATGCTGGATCGCGAGGCCATTTCGATGCGTCTCGTGGCCGGGGCCGCCGTCGTCGTTCTTTTGCTCGCGCCGGAGAGCCTGCTGGGCGCCAGCTTCCAGATGTCGTTCGCGGCCGTGGTCGCGTTGGTCGCGTTCTACGAAGCCGGCCGCGAGCGTTTTCAGACGCTGCGTTCAGCGCTGCCGGGCGGCGCCGTCGGCCGGATTCTCGGCTATGTGCTGGGTGTGGCCGCCACAACCATTGTCGCCAGCGTGGCGACGGGGCTGATCGGGCTCCATCATTTCGGTCGGATTGCCGCTTATGGCCTGCCGGCCAATCTCCTCGCGGTCCCCGTCACCGCCCTGTGGATCATGCCGTGGGCCGTGCTGGCAACGCTGCTGATGCCGCTCGGACTGGAGGGACCGGCCCTGTCGGCGATGGGCTGGGGCATCGACGCTGTCCTATGGGTCGCCGCCTCGGTCTCCGCTTGGCCGGGCGCGGTCCGACACGTGCCGGCGATGCCGCTGGCGGGACTCGTTCTCGTCGCGTTGGGCGGTTTCTGGCTGTCCCTGTGGCGACATCGCTGGCGCTACCTCGGACTGCCGGCAGTTGTTGCCGGGGTTGTGACGATCCCACTTGCCCCGGGGCCAGATATCATCGTGTCCGGCGATGCGCGGCTTATGGCTGCGCGCCTTTCCGACGGGCGACTGAGCCTGTCGGACCCGAACCGGGATCGGTTCCGGGCCAGGATCTGGCTGGAGCGGAACGGTCAGTCCGGCGCCGAGCCCTGGCCGACGGTCGGCCGTACGTCCGACGCCGTGCTGTCATGCGACGCAATTGGCTGCGCGTATCGGCATTCGGGCCTGGAGATCGCGCTGCTGCGCAACGGGGATGCCCTCGACGAGGAGTGCCGGCGGGCCGATGTCATCGTCAGCGCCGTGCCGGTCCGCACGCGGTGTCCGGCCCCCAAGCTGGTCATCGACCGCTTCGATTTATGGGGAAACGGCGCCACCGCACTCTGGGTGGGGGAGGGTGAAGTGCGGCTGCGTACAGTTGCCGAGACACAGGGCAACCGGCCCTGGTCGTCGCTTGCCCGACGGAACGTGCGCCGTCCCGCGCCGGAATGGCGGAACGACCGTCGCCGTTAGTAGGCGCGGACGAGGCCGACGAGGCGCCCCTGCACCTTGACCCTGTCCGGACCGAAGATCCTGGTCTCGTAGGCCGGGTTCGCCGCCTCCAACGCGATCGATGCACCCTTACGCCGCAAGCGCTTCAGCGTGACCTCGCTGTTGTCGATCAGGGCCACGACGATTGCGCCGTTCTCGGCCGTATCGCAACTCTTTATGAGCACGGTATCGCCGTCGAAGATGCCGGCATCGACCATCGAATCCCCTTCGACCGTCAGCGCGTAATGATTGCCGCTGCCGACCAGACTCGCCGGGACATCGACCTCATTGGAATTGTCCCGCAACGCCTCGATGGGCGTGCCGGCGGCGATCCGGCCGAGCAACGGCAGCGTCGCGCTTTCGCCTGCGCCGGCCGCACTGCCCTTGAAATCCGGTCGAACCACGTTGCCACGCGCCTGTCCGCCCATATTCTCGGGCAGGCGGGTGACTTCCAACGCCCGGGCGCGATGCGGAAGTCTGCGGATGAATCCGCGCTCCTCGAGTCCGGTAATGAGCCGATGGATTCCCGATTTCGACTTCAGGTTCAACGCATCCTTCATTTCATCGAAGGACGGCGATACGCCGGTCGACTCGAGCCGGTCGTTTATGAAGTTGAGAAGTTCGTATTGCTTGCGTGTCAGCATGGCCGGTTTGTCCCCCTTGGTCGCCTTGCCCCTCCCGGTCGAGCCTCGGTCTCCGGACTGCCCTTCGCTTCCGCGGCTGCCTCTGGTTCCATCCTAGTAGCCCGCGAACCGGCGGACACCACATATAGAACAAAACCAAAACATCACCACATGTTCTAGTTTGGTTCTTATGGACGGTCAAGGAGTTTTCGGCGTCCCGGTCGGTTTTTTTCAGACCGAAAGCAGGCTTCCAGGGATCGGCAGCACGTCGACGACCGCGCCTTTGTCTAGCGCCGGCGCATGCGGCGGTCGCACGATCAGGCAGTCGGCCGCCGCCAGCATTGCCAGCATCGAACTGTCCTGGCGCGAAAACGGCGTAGCCATCAGGCCAACCTGCGCATCGTTGCTCAGCTTTGCCCGCAGGTAATCCTGCCGTTCGTCGTTCTCGGCCAGCGGCGCAGCCAGCCGCGCGGCCAGGCGCGGCGCCGGGCCCGTCTCGATGGCGCCGAGCAGCCGGCACAGCGCGGGCCGCAGAAAGACCATCGCGCAGACAAGGGCCGAAACGGGATTGCCGGGCAGGCCGAGGACGGGTGTGTCGCCGACGCGCCCGAAGATCAGCGGCTTGCCCGGCCGCATCGCGATCTTCCAGAAATCCAGCGCGAATCCGATCTCGCCGAGCACGCTCTGCACCAGGTCGTGGTCGCCGACCGAGGCGCCGCCGCTGGTCAGCAACAGGTCCGCGCCGGCGGCGCCGGCCGCCATCGTCGCGAGGGCCTCCCGATCGTCCGGCGCGATGCCCAGCATGACGGGCTCGCCGCCGAACACGCGGACTGCCGCCGCCAAGGCGATGCTGTTCGAACTGAAGATCTGGCTCGGCCCGATGGGATCGCCGGGCATGACGATTTCATCGCCGGTCGCCAGTATGGCGATGCGTGGCCGTCGTCGCACCATCAGCCAGGGCACGTTCATCGCCGCCGCCAGCCCGACATCGCGCGCGGAGAGCACGCGGCCTGCCTTCAGGTGCACATCGCCGGCGTGGAAGTCGAGCCCGGCGGGGCGCACGAACTGGCCTTTCTGCACTGTCTCCAGGACCTGGACGGCGCCGTCGCCGGCCTTCGTATGCTCCTGTATGACGATGGCGTCGGCGCCTTCCGGGACCGGTCCGCCGGTGAAGATCCGCACCGCTTCGCCGGCCCCCACCGTGCCCGCGAACGCATCCCCGGCGGGCGCTTGTCCGATGACTTTCAGGGTCGCCGGAACCTTCGCGACATCGGCGGCACGCACGGCATACCCGTCCATCGCCGATACCGCGGCCGGTGGTTGGGTCCGGCGTGCCGCGACGTCTTCGGCGAGGACCCGCCCGAGCCCGTCGGCGACGCCAACCTGCTCCGCCGGCAGCGGCGCGAGGGCGGCGAGGATCCGGGCCAGGGCCTGGTCGACCGAGAGCATCAGACCGCCCTGAATTCGCCCGACTTGCCACCGGCCTTGTGGATCAGCCGGATGTCGGTGATCCGCATGCCGCGATCGACAGCCTTGCACATGTCATACACGGTGAGGGCGGCGACGGAGACGGCGGTCAGCGCCTCCATCTCGACGCCGGTACGGCCGGTCAGCTTGCAGGTTGCGGTTATGTCTACTGCATTGCGCGCCTGGTCGACTGCAAGGTCTACTTTGACCGACGCGAGGGGCAGGGGGTGGCACAGCGGGATCAGGTCGGGGGTGCGCTTGGCCCCCATGATCCCCGCGAGACGTGCAACCGAGAGCACGTCCCCCTTCTTTACGCCGCCGGCGACGATCATGGCTATGGTCTCGGGCCGCATGATGACGCTGCCGGCGGCGGTGGCGGTGCGCTCGGTCACGTCCTTGCCGGACACGTCGACCATCAGCGCCTTGCCGTCCTTGTCGAAATGGGTGAACTCGGCCATCGCGGTGGCTCCCTCGTCAGGCCCGCATCGGGTCGGCCAGCAACTGGGCCGTTGCCGCCGCGACGTCGTCCGCGCGCATCAGCGACTCGCCGATCAGAAAGCAGCGGGCGCCGACCCGGGCCATGCGCGCGAGATCGGCCGGGCCATGCAAGCCGCTTTCACAGATGAGTACGCGGTCGACGGGCGCCATCGGCGCGAGCGTCTCGGTCGTCGCAAGATCGACGGTCAACGTCTTCAGATTGCGGTTGTTGATGCCGAGCAGGCGGGATTGCAGCTTCAGCGCGCGCGCCATCTCGGCCGCATCGTGCACCTCGACCAGCACGTCCATGCCGAGCGAAAAAGCGGTGGCTTCCAGCTCGGCCGCCTGGTCGTCGCCGAGCGCCGCCATGATCAGCAGGACGCAATCGGCGCCGAGTGCCCGCGACTCATAGATCTGGTAGGGATCGAGCATGAAGTCCTTGCGCAGCACCGGCAGCCCGACGGCGGCACGCGCCGCGATGAGATACTCGTCATGTCCCTGGAAGTAGGGCGCGTCGGTCAGCACGGACAGGCACGACGCGCCGCCGTCGCGATACGCCCGTGCCAGCGCCGGGGGATCGAAATCGGCGCGAATTAGTCCCTTGCTGGGGGATGCCTTCTTGATCTCGGCGATCAGACCGTACCGACCGGCCGCGAGCGCTGCATTCAATCTTTCGGCGAAGCCGCGGGGCGGCGCGGCGGCCGCCGCGCGCGCCTCCATGGACGCGAACGGAACGCCTCGTTTCGCGGCCGCGATATGGCTGCGTTTGTCGGCGCAGATGCGGCTCAACACGTCGTTCATTGCTGCGCTGCTGGCAGTCCGGCAATCCCGACGAGCTTGTCGAGCGCCGCCTTGGCCGTTCCGGAATCGATTGCGGTGGCCGCCTGTTTTGCGCCGTCGCGCAGGTCTGTCGCCTTGCCGGCCACCAGCAGCGCGGCCGCGGCGTTGTAGACGACGATATCTCGGTAGGCGCCGTGGCTCCCGTCGAGTACCGCGCGCAGGGCGACGGCGTTCTCTTCCGGCGTGCCGCCCTTCAGATCCTCAGGCCGGGCCTCGGCAATACCGGCGTCGTCGGGCGTTACTTCCAGGGCCGAAATCGCACCGTCCTTGAACTCGGCGACATAGCTGACGCCGGTCGTGGTCAGCTCGTCCAATCCGTCGCTGCCGTGCACGACCCAGACCCGTTCGGCGCCGAGCTTTCCGAGCACTTCGGCCATCGGCTCGATCCAGTGGCGCGAGAAGCAGCCGACAAGCAGTCGCTTGACGCCAGCCGGGTTGGACAGCGGCCCGAGGATATTGAAGATCGTTCGCGTGCCGAGCTCGACTCGCGTCGGTCCGACGTTCCGCATCGCGCCGTGGTGCCTCTGCGCCATCAGGAAGCCGATATTGGCCTCGCGGATGGCCTGCTCGACCTTCGCGAAATCCGCCTCGATGTCGACCCCGAGCGCTGATAGCACGTCGGCCGATCCCGATTTCGACGACGCGGCGCGGTTTCCGTGCTTGGCCACCGGCACGCCGCAACCGGCCACAACCAGGGCCGCGGCGGTCGATACGTTGTAGGTGCCGGAGGCGTCGCCGCCGGTGCCAACGATGTCGATCGCATTCTTCGGCGCCGGCATAGGGACCGCCTTGGCGCGCATCACGCGCACGGCGCCGGTAATCTCCGCCACCGTCTCGCCGCGCACCCGCAGCGCCATCAGGAAGGCGCCCATCTGCGACGGTGTCGCGTCGCCCGACATCATGATGTCGAAAGCACGTTCGGACTCCGCCTCGCTCAACGGCTTGCCGTCGGCAACTTTGCCCAGCAACCTCCTGAAATCGTCCATATCCCCTGTCATGAGGGTGTCCCGGTCTGCTGTCGCGACGCCTGATATAACAGGCAGAAGGGCGAATCGACCACAAAAGTTTGAAAAGCGTCGGTGATTTCGAAGCTCGCCGAAACCTGCGTTTCGGGCTAGCGTGTTGTCCGGCACTGCGCCAAGCCGCATTAGATCAAGACGCGACCAGGAGCAACGGAGGTAGGAAATTCCATGTCCGTATACGTCATCGCCATCGTGAAGGTCACCGACGACAGCTGGATCCCCGATTACGCAGCCACGGTCCATGAAATCGCCGCCAAGCACGGTGGCCGGTATCTTTCGCGCAGCGGCAACATCACCACCGTCGAGGGCAAACCCCTGGATGCGGATGTGATCGCACTGATCGAATTCCCGTCGCTGGAGTCGGCCCAGGCGTTCTATGACGATCCGGAATACGCGCCCCATCTGAAGGCCCGCATCGCCGGCACCGTCAGTGGGCTTTACGCCGTCGACGACACCGATGCCACCGGCGGGATTCCTTACCTTCCGAAAGGCTGAATTAGGCGTAAACGACCTCGTGGCCGGCGAGCTTCAGGAAGTTCGCCAACAGGTCGTGGCCGTGTTCGGTGGCGATGCTTTCCGGGTGGAACTGCACGCCGTGCACCGGCAATTCCTTGTGCTCCAGCCCCATGATCAGGCCGTCGTCGGATTCCGCCGTCACCTCGAAACAATCGGGCAGACCGTCACGGGCAACAACCAGTGAATGATAGCGGGTCGCGGGGAAGGGGTCGGGCAGGCCGGCGAACACGCCGGCGCCGCGGTGATGAATCTGGCTGACCTTGCCGTGCATCGGCAGCGTCCGGACGATCGTCCCACCGAAGGCTTGGCCGATCGCCTGGTGCCCCAGGCATACGCCGAGCAGCGGCACCTTGCCGGCGGCCGCCCGGACCAGCTCGAGACAGATCCCGGCGCGGTCCGGATCGCATGGCCCGGGCGAAATGACGATCCCTTCTGTGCGTAGCGCGAGCGCGTCCTCGACCGTGATCGCGTCGTTTCGACGCACGGTGACTTCGGCGCCGAGCTCACCCAGAAAATGGACGAGGTTGTACGTGAAGCTGTCGTAGTTGTCGATTAGCAGAAACATATCAATCGCTTGGCATGTCCGCCAGGGGGCCTGGCCGGGGGTTTATAGCAGTGTTCGCGACGCGACGGAAGGGACGCGCGGCACGTGATCCCAATAGTTTCCAGTTTTGGGAAAGTTTGCCATTGACCTTCCAGTATCTGGAACCCTTATCTGTGATGCCGACAGCTTCAACCGATTGCACGGAAGGGACATGGAGATGAGTGAATCGGCGCAGGACACGATGATTCTGAAAATCGATGGCATGACCTGTGGCCATTGCGTCGCGCGGGTGCAGAAAGCCCTTGATTCGGCGCCTGGCGTGCGCATCGCGAAAGTTGATCTCGAATCGGGCACCGCGGAGGTCGGCATCGGCGGCGAAACCGATGCGGCAACTCTGATCGGAGTCATAGAGGCAGCGGGCTACAGCGCCCGGACGGCGTGACGATTCCGTTTCGTGCCCGTCCTACCTGAACCGAAGGAGTCGCGCATGAGTGCAGCACACGAAGCCGGTACGGCCGAACAGCGGCCGCCCAAAGATGCGGCCCATCACGCGCGGCTCAAGGTCGAGGGCATGACCTGCAGCGCCTGCGTCGGGCATGTTGAAAAGGCGTTGAAGGCGGTTCCCGGCGTCAGCGCCGCCACGGTCAACCTCGGCACCGAGCAGGCCGATGTCGATTTCGCCGAGGGCGTCGACGTCGCGGCTTTGGCACACGCCGTCGAGGACGCCGGCTACGGTGTTGCGAAGACTGGGATATCGCTGTCGGTTACCGGAATGACCTGTGCCGCCTGCGTGGGACATGTCGAGCGAGCTCTGAAGGGTGTGCCGGGCGTACTCGACGCCAGCGTCAATCTGGGCACCGAAACGGCTCGGGTCACGGCTCTCGGCGTTGAGGCAGCGGATCTCGTCGCCGCAATCGAGGGCGCCGGGTACGGTGCCGAGGTCTCCGACGGCGGAGTCCCTGCCGAAGAGGCGGAGCGTGCCGCCGACCGTCGCGAGATGTTGCTCGTCCTCGCGTCGGCCCTGCTGACCCTGCCGCTGGTGGTGCCGATGTTCGGGGAATTCGCGGGATTGCATTTCGCGCTGCCCGGGCTGTGGCAACTGGCGCTCGGTGGCATCGTCCAGTTCG